>NZ_JBNPUK010000013.1:0-222287 GCF_051168135.1 Bradyrhizobium sp. HKCCYLRH2060 | reverse complement strand
CTTGCTGCCACAGGTCATCCTCGGAATGCCTGTCACTGAGATTATCGTGTCTCACTTGAGGGGTGCAGTCCAGTCCAGCACTGTCACCGTAATTTTGGGCCTGCACTGCATTCCTCTCCCGGTGCTTGCGGCGTCAGGGATGAGTGCATCCGGCGAGATGTCGATGTGACCTCTCTCACAGCCCGCGACGGGATTGTGCGTCAATGTCGTCCCATGTGGTCCTGGCACGTCGACAAGGGAGGTGATGACATGCGCTGGAGTGAAGCAGCCAAGGGATTTGCGGTCGTCGTGGCGGTGACCGTCGCCGGAGTTCTGTCCACGACCTATGTCGACCACCGATTTGCCGCGCTTGAAGCATCGCCGGACGCGACAACGAGTCCGTCCCAGGCAACCGCCGCTTGCGTCGGCGAGGATGGCCGCTGGCACAATTGGCCGTGGGCGAACGTGCCGATGCTCTCGCCGGCGTGTCGGCAAGATCGATAGCGTGTCGGGCGGATGAGGGGAGCGCCATCCGCCCTGCGGGGATCATCGATGTCGGCTTTGGGCTGTCGGCCGCGAGCTCGATGAGCAGCCACTTGCCAATCAAGCTTGATCACGGGGGAAGTGCGCGTCCTCCGGAATTCGGGCCGGCGACTGTTGGCAAGTAAGACGGCGGATTACGCTGCGCTCATCCGCCCTACGAACTACGAATTACGCCGACGATTGCCGACTCGAAGTTTCAGGCATCCCACGGCGGCCGCGAATCCGGCTTTGACTCCAGGTTGCCGAAGTGATCATCTTCTCTGCTGACGGGAGAAGCAGGGCTCCAGCCAATCACACGCACCCAGGGAGGCGATGATGAACGGCAACAACAACAAGCTCGTGGCGGAGGCGATCGGGACGTTCTGGCTCACCTTCGGCGGTTGCGGCAGTGCGGTGATCGCGGCCGGGGTGCCTGATGTCGGGATCGGGATGCTCGGCGTGGCGCTGGCGTTCGGGCTCACCGTGGTGACGATGGCCTATGCGATCGGGCACATCTCGGGCTGTCATCTCAATCCGGCCGTGACGGTGGGGCTGGCGTGCGGCGGGCGGTTCCCGAGCAGCCTGATCGTGCCCTACGTCATCGCGCAGGTGGTCGGCGCGATCGTCGGTGCGGCCGTGCTGTATGCGATCGCCAGCGGCGCGCCGGACTTCAGCATGGCCGGCGGCTTTGCCGCCAACGGCTATGCGGAGCATTCGCCCGGCAGATATGGGCTCGGGGCCTGCCTGCTCAGCGAGTTCGTGCTGACGATGATGTTCCTGTTCGTGATCATGGGCGCGACCCATGGCAAAGCGCCGGCCGGATTTGCGCCGCTGGCGATCGGGCTGGCGCTGACGCTCATTCATCTCATCAGCATCCACGTCACCAACACCTCGGTGAACCCGGCGCGCAGCACCGGGCCGGCGCTGTTCGTCGGCGGCTGGGCGCTGGCACAGCTCTGGCTGTTCTGGGTGGCACCGCTCGCCGGCGGTGCGGCCGGCGGCTTCATCTATCGCTGGCTCAGCCCGGAGCCGGCCGGCGAGGTGACCGGCGAGCGCGCCGGGCAGGGCGTGGTCGCGAAGAGCGCCTAGCGAGATTTTCCCACGCGGTCGCGCTCACACCTTCATGTCGATCACGGTGCGGCTCATCTCGTCGCTCGCCTTCAGCACTTTCGCGTTCGCGGCAAAGCTGTATTTGGCGACGAGCTGGCTGATCATCTCCTGCGCGAGATCGACGTTGGGCGCGGCGACCAGGCCGTCCTTGTTGGCGAATGGCGCGGAGGGATCGTAGCTCGCGGACGTGCCCGAGCTCGACCGGGTGATGGTCGTCTGCGTGCCGCCGCCGGCGACGTCGCTCTGCACCAGCGCGAGCGGGTCGTAGGCCTTCGGCGCGCCGGCCGGCAGCGTGCCGTCGGCATTGGGCAGCGCGCCCGTGCTCCGGGCATTGGCGATGTTCGAGGCGGACACCTCGAGCCGGCGCGAGGCGGCCTGCATGCCGGAGACTGCGATGGTGGCGGTGGGGCTCATGGCGGCGCTTGCTGGTGACGTGATGCGTCAGCTAAGCCCGCGGCGCACCAAGCAAGCGTCAAGACCGCCGATGAGACTCGAGCGTCCGGCGTAAGGTCCTGTTCACCATCACGATCTCAACCCGGCCTGTTCGGATCATCGCGCAGCAGCGCCAAGGCGCTGGGCACGTCCTTGGCTGCGGAGACGAGTACATATTCGCCACGCGCCGCGCGGACGCCGCCGGTGACCACGACCGCCCGCTTCGGGCACAGGCCGAAGCAGCTCGTCATGACGATGCGCGCCGGCTTCTCGCCCGCGCCGTTGCCGGGGCCGTCCGGGGATTTCAGCGCGTTCTTGATGGCCTTCCTGATTTCCTTGGGGTCATCGCTGCGCTTCAGGCATTTGCGGCAGACGAGCACCGGAGCGGCGCGGCGGGGGCGGGCGAGAGCAGGGAGGGCCATGCCTCCGAGCTAAGCGGCCGGCCGAGGCGCCGCATCCCTCGCGGATGCGCAGCCGTCGTGCGGCGAGCGAGGTTCCGGGGCTTGGGTTGCAACCTTCCGAGCTTGGGCTATTGCCCATGATCGGGGCATATGATCTGGTCCGAATGACCCGGCCGCGTCCGGCTGGGGATGGTGGCGGGCTTCGGTTCCCGGCGCCGTGGCGGCCATGCCATAGTGCCGGCCGATCACCGTCGTGCCCCTGCTCGGCCGGGGGACGACGTGTCTGAGAAGGAGACCGCTCTGCGTCATGGCAGGCGACAGCGAAAAATCCCGGCTCGACGACGCCGCCCGCGCCGGCTGGCTGTATTTCATCGCCGGCCACACCCAGGACGAGATCGCCCGGATGCTGCAGGTGTCGCGCGCCTCGGCGCAGCGGCTGGTGTCGCTGTGCCTCGCCGAGCGGCTGATCACCTTCCGACTCGAACACCCGATCGCGTCCTGCATGGCGCTCGCGGCGCAGCTCAGGGAGCGGTTCGCGCTGGTGCATTGCGAGGTGGTACCGACCGATCCGGCCGCCCCGGCGGGCGCCGCGGGGATCGCCGAGCGCTGCGCCAACCTGCTGGAGACGACCTTGCGCGCCGAGACGCCGGTCATCATTGCGCTCGGAACGGGGCGGGCGGTGCGCGCCGCGGTCGAGCGCGTCTCGCCGGTCGACCGTCCCGAGCACCAGATCGTCTCGCTGGTCGGCAACATCCTGGCCGACGGCTCGGCGAGCTTCTTCGACACCGTCGGCCGGCTCGCCGACCGCACCGGCGCGCGGCATTATCCGATGCCGCTGCCGTTCCTGATGGGCAGCGAGGACGAGCGCGACCGCATGGTCCGGCTGAATGCCATCGCCAAGGTCAAGGCGGTCGCCGACAAGGCCGATCTCAAGCTGGTCGGCATCGGCCAGATGGACCAGAAGGCGCAGATGCATGTCGACGGCTTCGTCACCCGCGACGAGCTCACCGAGATGATGCGGCTCGGCGCCATCGGCGAGATCACCGGCTGGGCCTATGACGCCGGCGGCAAGGTGATCGCTGGCGGCACCAACCGCCGGCTCACCAGCATTCCGCCCGAGGTGCCGGCCCGCGCCATGACCATCGCGGCGGCGCTGGGGCCGGCGAAGATCCCGGCGATCCGCGCCGCACTGACCGGTCGTCTCATCAATGGCCTGATCACCGACGAGGCCACGGCGCGCGCCGTCCTGGGGTGAATGCCCGCGGCGCTGCGCTTCCTTCTATCAAAGTCCGATCTCTGTCGCGCCGCACAACCTGTGGGCGCCGGCGCATGCTTGACAAAGCCCGACCAGTGTTGTGAACATCAGCTCAGCCCGTGAGCATATATTCAAAAGACACGGGAAGGGAGGAGACCGTGAAGACCATCTTCACTCGGACGAGCACGCTTGCCGCCCTGATGGGCGCCGCCACGCTGCTGACAGTTACGCCCGCACTGGCGGAGACGAGCCTGACCATCGCCACCGTCAACAACGGCGACATGATCCGGATGCAGGGCCTCACCAGCGAATTCACCAAGGCCAATCCCGACATCTCCGTGAAATGGGTGACCCTGGAAGAGAACGTGCTGCGCCAGCGCGTCACCACCGACATCGCCACCAAGGGCGGCCAGTTCGACATCCTCACCATCGGCACCTACGAGGTGCCGATCTGGGCCAAGAAGAACTGGCTGGTGCCGCTCGACAAGCTCGGCGCCGACTACGACGCGAACGACATCCTGCCCAAGATCAAGGACGCGGTGTCCGTCGACGGCAACCTCTACGCCGCGCCGTTCTATGGCGAGAGCTCGATGGTGATGTACCGCACCGACCTGTTCGACAAGGCCGGGCTGAAGATGCCGGAGAGCCCGACCTGGGACTTCGTCATCGACGCCGCCAAGAAGCTCACCGACAAGCAGGCCGGCGTGTTCGGCGTCTGCCTGCGCGGCAAGGCCGGCTGGGGCGAGAACATGGCGTTCCTGACCGCGATGTCGAACTCGTTCGGCGCGCGCTGGTTCGACGAGAAGTGGCAGCCGCAATTCAACACGCCGGAATGGAAGAAGACGCTGTCGACCTATGTCGAGCTGATGAAGGAGGCCGGCCCTCCCGGCGCCAGCTCCAACGGCTTCAACGAGAACCTCGCGCTGTTCAACTCCGGCAAATGCGCGATGTGGATCGACGCCACGGTGGCGGCCTCGTTCGTGACCAATCCGAAGGAGTCCAAGGTCGCCGACAAGGTCGGCTTCGCGCTGGCGCCGAACACCGGCCTCGGCAAGAACGCCAACTGGCTGTGGGCCTGGAGCCTCGCGGTGCCCGCCGGCTCCAAGAAGGTCGAGGCGGCGGAGAAGTTCATCGCCTGGGCGACCAGCAAGGACTACACCAAGCTCGTCGCATCGAAGGACGGCTGGGCCAACGTGCCGCCGGGCACGCGCACCTCGTTGTACAAGAACGAGGACTATCTGAAGGTCGCGCCGTTCGCGAAGATCACGCTCGCCTCGATCGATGCGGCTGACCCGAGCCATCCGACCGTGAAGCCGGTGCCCTATGTCGGTGTGCAATACGCCGCCATTCCCGAATTCCAGGGCATCGGCACCGCGGTCGGTCAGCAGTTCTCGGCGGCACTCGCCGGCTCGATGACGGTGGATGCGGCCCTCAGCGCGGCGCAATCGGCCACCGAACGCGAGATGAAGCGCGCCGGCTACATCAAATAGGCGCGCCAAGTTTATCAGCTCGACACGAAACTCCTCCCGAGCTGATCACTGGCGGCCATCCCTACCCATGGGGATGGCCGCATTTTCTCTCTGGTCTAACGCGAGATCCGTAGGGTGGGCAAAGCGAAGCGTGCCCACCGTCCGGCCGCAACCGTGAAGTCGGTGGGCACGGCGCTCCGCGCCTTTGCCCACCCTACCGCAAACTCACAATCGTCATTGTGAGGAGCGAAGCGACGAAGCAATCCAGAATCCCGCCCACGACTCTGGATTGCTTCGCTTCGCTCGCAATGACGGCGGTGTTTATCGAGCAAGACGGATAGCGACAATGGCCACTCGACAGACTCAACTGCTCGCGCGGGCGCTGATGTCGCCGGCGGTGATCCTGCTGTTCATCTGGATGATCGTGCCGCTGGCGCTGACGATCTACTTCTCGACCTTGCATTACAGCCTGCTCGATCCCGGCTCGGAAAGCTTCGTCGGCTTCGAGAACTTCACCTACTTCCTCACCGATCCGGCCTTCCTCGCCTCGCTGCAGAACACGCTGGTGCTGGTCGGCTCGGTGCTGCTGCTGACCATCGGCCTCGGCATTCCCCTTGCGATCCTGCTCGACCAGCCCGTCATCGGCCGCAACTTCATCCGCCTGATGGTGATCGCGCCGTTCTTCGTGATGCCGACAGTCAGCGCGCTGGTGTGGAAGAATCTCCTGATGCACCCGGTGTCCGGCCTGTTCGCCTGGATCGCGACCTCGCTCGGAATGACGCCGGTCGACTGGTTCACCGACGCGCCGCTGCTCGCGGTCATCTTCATCGTGGCCTGGCAGTGGCTGCCGTTCGCCACGCTCATCCTGCTGACCGCGCTGCAGTCGCTCGACGAGGAGCAGAAGGAGGCCGCCGAGATGGATGGCGCCAGCGCGCTGTCGCGCTTCATCTACCTGACTGTGCCGCATCTGGCGCGCCCGATCACGGTGGTGATCCTGATCGAGACCATCTTCCTGCTCACGGTGTTTGCCGAGATCTTCGTCACAACCGGCGGCGGGCCGGGGCTGCAGACCACCAACATCGCCTTCCTGGTCTATTCGCAGGCGCTGATCCAGTTCGACGTCGGCACCGCCTCGGCCGGCGGCCTCGTCGCGGTGGTCATCGCCAACATCGTCGCCTTCTTCCTGGTCCGCATCGTCGGCCGTAACCTCGAGGCGTAACACCATGGCGCGCAAGGTCACCGGACGTCATGTCGCGATCTCCACCGTCGCCGCCTGGCTTGCGGGCTTCGTGATCTTCTTCCCGATCCTGTGGATGGTGCTGGCGAGCTTCAAGACCGAGCTCGAGGCGTTCGCGACGCCGCCGTCGTTCCTGTTCTTCCACTGGACCACCGAGAACTACGTCACCGTGCAGGAGCGCAGCGACTATCTGCACCACGCGCTGAACTCGCTGATCGTCGCCGGCGGCTCGACGCTCATTGCGATGCTGATCGCCATTCCGGCGGCGTGGTCGATGGCGTTTGCGCCGACCAGGCGCACCAAGGACATCCTGCTCTGGATGCTGTCGACCAAGATGATGCCGCCGGTCGGCGTGCTCGTTCCGATCTATCTGATCTACAAGAACATGGGGCTGCTCGATACGCGGACTGGGCTGGTCTTCATCCTGTGCCTCGGCAATCTGCCGATCGTGATCTGGATGCTGTTCACCTACTTCAAGGAGATTCCCAAGGACATTCTCGAGGCAGCGCGAATGGACGGCGCCACGATCGGGCGCGAGCTGATCTACGTGCTGACGCCGATGGCGATCCCGGGTCTCGCCTCGACCCTGCTGCTCAACCTGATACTGGCCTGGAACGAGGCGTTCTGGACCTTGAACCTGTCGACCCTGGAGGCGGCGCCGCTGACGACCTTCATCGCCTCCTATTCGAGCCCCGAAGGCCTGTTCTGGGCGCGGCTGTCGGCGGCTTCGACGCTCGCGATCGCGCCGATCCTGATCATCGGCTGGTTCAGCCAGAAGCAGCTCGTGCGCGGGCTGACCTTCGGCGCAGTGAAGTAATAAAGGGGCTGAATCATGGGACGGATCACGCTTGAGGGTGTGCAGAAATCGTTCGGGCCGGTCCACATCATCAAGGGCGCCGACCTCGACATTCCCGACGGTGCCTTCGTGGTGTTCGTCGGCCCCTCCGGCTGCGGCAAGACCACGCTGCTGCGCCTGATCGCAGGGCTGGAAGATGTCTCCGGCGGCCGCATCCTGATCGACGGCAACAATGTCGTCGACGTGCCGCCGGCCAAGCGCGGCCTGTCGATGGTGTTCCAGTCCTATGCGCTGTATCCGCACATGAGCGTGCGCGGCAACATCGCCTTCGGCCTGAAGATGGCCGGGCTGCCAAAGGCCGAGATCAACAGCAAGGTCGAGGCCGCCGCGGCGACCTTGAACCTCACGCCCTATCTCGACCGCAAGCCGCGCGAGCTCTCCGGCGGCCAGCGCCAGCGCGTCGCGATCGGCCGCGCCATCGTGCGCGAGCCGAAAGCGTTCCTGTTCGACGAGCCGCTATCCAATCTCGATGCCGCGCTGCGCGTGCAGATGCGGCTCGAGGTGACGCGGCTGCAGAAGCAGCTCGGTACGACGGCGATCTACGTGACGCACGACCAGGTCGAGGCCATGACCATGGCCGACAAGATCGTGGTGCTGAACGCCGGCCGCATCGAGCAATATGGCTCGCCGATCGAGCTCTATCAGCGACCCGCCAATCTGTTCGTCGCCGGCTTCATCGGCTCGCCGAAGATGAACTTCATCACCGGCGCGGAAGCGGACAAACACCATGCGACCACGATCGGCGTGCGGCCCGAGCATGTCGCGGTCGTCGATGAGGGCGGCGGGGGCTGGCCCGGCAAGGTCGTGATCGCCGAGCATCTCGGCAGCGACACCTTTCTCTACGTCGACGCCGGCGCGCTGGGCACGCTGACAGTGCGCGTCGTCGGCGAGAAACGGCTCAGTGCCGGCGACGCTGTAACGCTGCGGCCCGAGCCCAGCCGCATCTACCGCTTCGACCAGAGCGGCAATTCGATCTTCGCATGAGAGGTGACGTCCCCTCCGGGCGTCAACGACAACAACGGACCACGACGATGTATCTCGAAAAATTCAAACTGAACGGCAAGACCGCGTTGGTCACCGGCGGCGGGCAGGGCATCGGCCTGGCCTGCGTCGAGGCGCTGGCGGAGGCGGGCGCGCATGTGGTGATCGCCGATCGGGATGCGAAGGCGGCCGCGGACGCACAGGCGGCGATGAAGGCCAAGGGCTTCACCACCGAGACCGCGCTGATGGACGTGACCAATTCGGCGCAGGTTACGGCGGTCGCCGACGATCTGGTGGCGCGCTACGGCAAGGTGGACATTCTCGTCAACAATGCCGGCATCGCGCGCAGCGAGACACCGGCCGAGACCGTCACCGACGAGCACTGGCTCAACGTGCTCGATGTCAACCTCAACGGCACCTTCTGGTGCTGCCGCGCCTTCGGCCAGCACATGCTGGCGGCCAAGAGCGGCAGCATCGTCAATATCGGCTCGATGTCCGGCTTCATCGTCAACAAGCCGCAGGAGCAGTGCTTCTACAATGCGTCCAAGGCCGCGGTGCACCATCTGACCAAGTCGCTGGCGGCCGAGTGGGGGGCGCGCGGCATCCGCGTCAACGCGGTGGCGCCGACCTATATCGAGACGCCGCTCAACGCCTTCGTGAAGAGCAATCCGCGCATGTACGACGCCTGGATCGGCGGAACCCCAATGGGCCGCATGGGTCAGGTCGAGGAGATCGCCTCGGTGGTGCTGTTCCTGGCCTCCGAGGCGGCAAGTTTGATGACCGGCAGCGTCGTCGTTGTCGATGGCGGCTACACTTGCTGGTAAGCTCTCGTCAAATTGACGGGAGCGGAACATGCAGGCCTTTGTCGGTGTCGATGTCGGCACGACCAGCACGCGCGCCGGAATTTTCGACAGTCACGGTCGGCTGCTTGCCGCGGCGCGGCATCCGATCCAGACCTGGCATGAGGCCGGCGATGTCGTCGAGCAATCGTCCGACGACATCTGGCGCGCGTGCTGCGCGTCGGTCAAAGCCGCGCTGGCGGAAGCGGGGATCGCGCCGGATCTGATCAGGGGCATCGGCTTCGATGCGACCTGCTCGCTGGTGGCGCTCGATCCCACGGGCGCGCCGGTCACGGTCAGCAGCTCCGGCGACGCCCGCCGCAACGTCATCGTCTGGATGGATCATCGCGCGCTGACGGAGGCACGCGACATCAATGCGACCGGGGACGACGTGCTGCGCTATGTCGGCGGCTCGATCTCGCCGGAAATGGAGATGCCCAAGCTCTTGTGGCTGAAGCGGCATCTCCGCAAGAGCTTCGACGCCGCCGGCCACTTCTTCGATCTGGCCGACTTCCTGACCTGGCGCGCGTCAGGCTCGCTGGCGCGCTCGATGTGCACGGTCACCTGCAAATGGAATTATCTCGCCCACGAGACGCGCTGGAGCGCAGCCTATTTCCGGCGCATCGGGCTGGACGATTTCGTCGCAGACGATTACGCGCGGATCGGCACCGAGATCGTCGCACCGGGCACGCCGCTCGGCCACGGGCTGTCCCGCGTCGCAGCCGAGGAGCTCGGGCTGGCCCCGGGCACGCCGGTCGGCGCCGCGCTGATCGATGCCCATGCCGGCGGCATCGGCGCCATCGGTGGCCGAGCGGCTGACGGCGGTGAGGTGAATGTCTGCGACCGCCTCGCCTACATCATGGGGACCTCGGCCTGCATCATGGCGACGACGCAGGCGCCGTCCTTCGTGCCCGGCGTATGGGGACCTTATTATCAAGGCATGGTGCCTGGGTCCTGGCTCAACGAGGGTGGCCAGTCCGCCGCGGGCGCGGCGATCGACCATCTGCTGCGCTCGCACCCGGCCTCTGTCGAGGCGACCGCTGCGGCGCGCGCGGAAGGGCTCGACCTGATCAGCCTGCTCGAAAAACGGATCATGGCGCGGGTGCCGAATGCCGGCAGTGCGGCGCTGCTGGCGCGTGATCTCCACATTCTTCCGGAATTTCTCGGCAACCGCTCGCCCTATGCCGATCCGGATTCGCGCGCCGTCATCGCCGGCCTCGATCTCGATGCCGATATCGCGGCGCTGGAGCGGCTGTTCGTGGCGGGGTTGTGCGGGCTCGCCTATGGCCTGGCCGACGTGATCGATGCCTTCGCCGCCAATGGCGTCACCAGCCGCACGCTGGTGATGGCCGGCGGCGCCTCGCGCAGCCCACTGGTGCGCCAGATCATGGCCGATACGACCGGGTTGACGGTGGCGCTGCCGGGGACCCAGGAGCCGGTGCTGCTCGGGGCGGCCATGCTGGGCGCGGTCGCCAGCGGCGCCTTCCGCTCGATCGGCGACACGATGGCCTCGATGTCCACGCTGGGGCGTCTCAGCGACCCGACCGATCCGAACATCGCGGCCTTCCATCGCCGCAAGCGGCGCATCCACGGCATGCTGCGGACGCTTGATCGCGAGAGCCGTTCCGTGATGCATGGGGGCCACGGGGAGGCATGACCATGATCCTGAGCTGCGGTGATGCGCTGATCGATTTCGTCCCGGCCAGATTGCCTGACGGGCGCGATGCCTTGCGGCCCGTGGTCGGCGGCTCGTGCCTGAACGTCGCCGTCGGTGTGGCCCGGCTCGGTGCGCCCACGGGCTTCGTCGGCGGCATCTCGACCGACCTGTTCGGCAGCATGATCGCGGCGCATGCCCAAGGCTCGAACGTCGACCTCGGCTACGCCACGCGCAGCCCGGACCAGACCACGCTCGCTTTCGTGCGCCATGTCGGCAGCGAGGCGCAGTATGCCTTCTACGACGCCGAGACCGCCGCGCGGAAATGGACGTTCAGACCCGGCAGCATCCCTTTTGCTGACATCGACGCCATCCATGTCGGATCGACCACGCTGATCCACGATCTCGGTGCCGCGGAGACCCGTGCGCTGATCGCCGCCACGCAAGGCACGGTGACGATCTCCTTCGACCCGAACTGCCGGCCGAATCTCGTGACCGACAAGGCCGCCTATCGCGCCGGCATGGATAGATTTGCCGCGAGCGCCGATCTGATCAAGATGTCGGATGTGGATTTCGACTATCTGCATGGCCACGACGATTACGCCGCACGGGCCGACGCGCTGCTTTCGCGCGGCACCAGCCTGGTCGTCGTCACCCGCGGCCCCAACGGGGCGCTCGGCTGGCATGCGCAGGCCGGCGCGGTCGAGGTCTCGGTCCCCCAGGTCGAGGTGGTCGATACGATCGGCGCCGGCGATACGTTCCAGGCGGGGCTCCTGTTCGCGTTGCGCAAGCTCGGCCGCATCGGCCGGGAGGCCCTGAAGGCATTGAGCCAGACTGAAATGCGCAAGGCGCTCGCCTTTGCCGGGGCGTGTGCGGCCGTCACCTGCACCCGCGAGGGCGCCGACCCGCCGCGCTGGGACGACATGGCTGCAACCTGGGATCGCCTGGGCTGAAGCACCCCATTGCACTCGTCATTGGGAACTGGTTGGCTGTTCCCCCGTCATATGTGAGGTCCGGACAGCGGAGCGCGATCGCGAAGCGTCCTTGTCGGGGCCGCCGAAATCATGACGCGACAACGAGTTGCAGGGAGGAGAACTATGGCAGTCGCCGCCAGGACCGAGCCGCTGTCCCGTCACGCGCTGGCCTTCGTGCTGGCAGGCGGCCGCGGCAGCCGCCTGCTCGAACTCACCGACCGGCGTGCCAAGCCGGCGGTCTATTTCGGCGGCAAGTCGCGCATCATCGATTTCGCGCTGTCGAACGCCGTCAATTCCGGCATCCGGCGCATCGCCGTGGCGACACAGTACAAGGCGCACAGTCTGATCCGGCATCTGCAGATGGGCTGGAACTTCTTCCGTCCCGAGCGCAACGAGAGCTTCGACATCCTTCCGGCGAGCCAGCGCGTCTCGGAGACCATGTGGTACGTCGGCACGGCCGACGCCGTGTACCAGAACATCGACATCCTCGAGACCTACAACACGAAATACATCGTCGTGCTGGCCGGCGACCACATCTACAAGATGGACTACGAGCTGATGCTGCAGCAGCATGTCGACCAGCGCGCCGACGTCACCGTGGGCTGCCTGGAGATGCCGCGTGAGGAATCCTCGGGCTTCGGCATCATGCACATCAACGATGACTACACGATCCGCGACTTCATCGAGAAGCCGGCCGATCCGCCGCCGATGCCGGGCAAGCCCGACAAGTCGCTCGCCAGCATGGGCATCTATGTGTTCGACGCCAAGTTCCTGTTCGAGGAGCTGAAGCGCGATGCTGCCGACCCGAACTCGAACCATGATTTCGGACGTGACGTCATTCCCCACATTGTCAGGAACGGCCGCGCCGTTGCCCATCAGTTCTCGCGCTCCTGCGTTCGTGCCGATCACGATCCGCGCAGCTACTGGCGTGACGTCGGAACCGTCGACGCCTATTGGGCCGCCAATCTCGACCTGACGGACGTCGTGCCGGAGCTCGATCTCTACGACCGCTCCTGGCCGATCTGGACCTATTCGGAGATCACGCCGCCGGCCAAATTCGTTCACGACACGGATGGCCGCCGCGGCGAGGCGACCTGCTCGCTGGTCTCCGGCGGCTGCATCGTCTCCGGCGCGCAGGTGCAGCGCTCGCTGCTGTTCACCGGCGCGCACCTGCATTCCTACGCCAGAGTGCAGAACGCGGTGCTGCTGCCCTACGTCAACGTCGCCCGCCACGCCCGCCTGACCAACGTCGTCGTCGACCGCGGCGTGCAGATTCCGGAAGGGCTGGTTGTCGGCGAGGATCCGGAGTTCGACGCCAAGCGGTTCAGGACCACGGAGAACGGCGTGACCTTGATTACCCAGCCGATGATCGATGGGCTCAATTCATGACGCCGCTGCGCGTTCTGTCGGTTGCCTCCGAGGTCTATCCCATCGTCAAGACAGGCGGTCTCGCCGACGTCGTCGGCGCGCTGCCCTGGGCGCTGCTGGCCGAGGACGTCGAGGTCCGCACGCTGATTCCCGGCTATCCCGCCGTGATGAAGGCGCTGGAGCAGGCCAGCGAGATCAGCTCATTGCCGAACTTCTTCGGCGGCAACGCCCGGCTGCTCGGCGGCAGCCATGGTGCGCTCGATCTGTTCGTGCTCGATGCGCCGCATCTCTACGACCGCGAGGGCAACCCCTATCTGGGGCCCGACGGCAAGGATTGGCCGGACAATGCGTTCCGCTTTGCCGCGCTGGCCCGCGCGGCGTCCTATATCGGGCTCGGCGCGGTGCCGGCCTTCGTCCCCGACATCGTCCACGGTCACGACTGGCAGGCCGGGCTGGTGCCGGCCTATCTGCTCTACAGCCACCGGCCGCATCCGGGCACGGTCATGACGGTGCACAATCTGGCGTTCCAGGGCCGCTTCCCCCGTCATTTCCTGCCGCCGCTCGGACTGCCGCCGGAATCGTTCTCGATCTACGGCCTCGAATATTACGGCGACATCAGCTTCCTCAAGGCGGGGTTGCAGTTCGCCGACAAGATCACGACGGTGTCGCCGACCTATGCGCGGGAGATCCAGAGCGACGAGCACGGCATGGGCCTCGGCGGCCTGCTGCGGCAGCGATCGTCCGACCTCGTTGGCATCCTCAACGGGATCGACACGGCGGTGTGGGATCCCGGCAGCGATCCGGCGATCGCCTCTCATTTCGGCATCGACCGGATCGAGGCGCGGGCGCCCAACAAGGCTGCGCTGCAGACGCGCATGGGCCTGCAGGTGGCGCCGGAGACGTTCCTGCTCGGCGTCGTCAGCCGGTTGACCTCGCAGAAGGGGCTCGACCTGCTGCTGTCCTGCCTGCCGACCTTGACCAGTAGCGGCATCCAGCTGGCCCTGCTCGGCGACGGCGAGGCCGAGCTGCGCGACGCGTTCCGCGCCGCGGCCGCGAACGATCCCGGAAAGATCGGCGTCGTCATCGGCTACGACGAGGGCTTGGCGCATCTCATCCAGGCCGGCTGCGACGCGCTGGTCGTGCCGTCGCGGTTCGAGCCGTGCGGGCTGACACAGCTCTGCGCGTTGCGTTATGGCGCGCTGCCGATCGTCACTGCGGTGGGCGGTCTCGCCGACACCGTCATTGACGAGACGGAGGCCGGCGTCGCCGCGACCGGGTTCAAGTGCGCGTCCGTGACAGCGGAGGCGCTCGACCAGACCCTGCGCCGCGCCGCTGCGGCCTTCTACGCCGCGCGCAGCAACGCCTCGAATTGGACCCGCATGCAGCTCAACGCGATGCTGACCGACGTCTCCTGGCGCCACCGCGCCGGTCGTTATGCCGAACTCTACCGGCAGATCGTCGCGCAGCGGCGTCCGGCAGGCTGAGCGCCGCGGCGTGCGGGTCAGGACGCCTATGTCTCGATGAGAACCTTCAACGCATGGGTCTTGGCCGCGGCGCCGAACGTCTCGTAGGCATCGAGGATCTGATCAAGCCTGAAGCGGTGGGTGATCAGCCGCTTCGGCTCGAGCTTGCGCGACTGCACGGTCTTCAGCAGCATCGGCGTCGTCACGGTGTCCACCAGCCGTGTCGTGATCGCGATGTTGCGGTCCCACAGCTTCTCCAGATGCAGATCGGCCTTGACCCCGTGCACGCCGACATTGGCAATCACACCGCCGGGGGCGATGATGTCTTCGCAGGTGACGAACGTCGCGGGCACGCCGACCGCCTCGATCGCCGTGTCGACGCCGCGGCCGTTCGTCAGGGCCATGACCTTGTCGACCGCCTTGCCGTCGGTGTTGTTGATGACGCTGGTGGCGCCGAAGCGGGTGGCGACCTCGAGCCGGTTGTCGTCGAGGTCGATCATGATGATCTCGGCCGGCGAATAGAATTGTGCCGTCAGCAGCGCCGCCAATCCAATCGGACCGGTGCCGACGATCGCCACCGTCGAACCCGGCTCGACCTTGCCGTTGAGCACGCCGCATTCGAAACCGGTCGGGAGGATGTCGCTCAACATCACCAGCGCGTCCTCCTCGGTGCCCGCGGGCACGTGGTAGAGGCTGGTGTCGGCGTGAGGCGTCCGCACATACTCCGCCTGGGTGCCGTCGATCTTGTTGCCGAGGATCCAGCCGCCGTGGCGGCAGTGCGAATACATGCCGCGCCGGCAATAGTCGCACGTTCCACAGGCCGAAATGCAGGAAACGATGACGTGGTCGCCCGGCTTGAACGCGCGCACGGCGCTGCCGACCGCATCGACCACACCGACACCCTCGTGACCGAGAATGCGGCCCGGCGTACATGTCGGCACGTCACCCTTGAGAATATGAAGGTCGGTCCCGCAGATCGTCGTCTTCAGGATTTTGACCACCGCGTCGCCCGGCTCGATGACGGTCGGCTTCGGGCGCTCGTCCAGGGATTTCTTGCCGGGACCATGATAGACCAGGGCTTTCATGACTTACCTCCGCAGGTTTCTGCCCGGAGGATGGATGGCGCAAGAGAGGTCGCGCGCCGTTGAGGCGTATCAATCCTGACCAGAGTCCCTATCACTATCGTGTGTCCCGGGTGGCCAGGGCGAGATGCGGACGGCGGACGCGCGTCGCGCCTCCAATGCAGTCCAGCCCGGCTCAGATCACATGCGCATCGCTCTGGACGCATCGGCGCGGCTCGCGGATAGTCTCCCGGCTTCCTACCATTCCGCGTGAGATTTCATGACCGACAGCCAGCCTTCGTCCGTGTCCTTCGACCTGATCATCCGCGGCGGCACCGTCATCGACGGCACGCGTGCGCCACGCTTCGAGGCTGATATCGGCATCAAGGATGGCCGCATCGTCGCCATCGGCGGGTTTGACGGCCGGAAGGCCACGCGCGTGATCGACGCCACCGGCCTCATCGTTGCGCCGGGCTTCATCGACTCCCACACCCATGACGACAGCGCCGTGCTGGTCGATCCCGACATGACCTGCAAGGTCTCGCAGGGCGTGACCTCCGTCGTGACCGGCAATTGCGGCGTCAGCATCGCGCCGCTGAAGCCAGGCTCGCCGCGGCCGATGCCGCTCGGCTTGCTATCGCCAAGCGAGGGACAGGTGGTCGAGTATGCCGCGTTCGCCGACTACGTCGCCGCGTTGCGCGCGGCGCCGGCTGCGGTCAACGTCGCGCCGATGGTCGGCCACACCGCGCTGCGCGCCTCGGTCGTGAGCGATCTCGGCCGGGCCGCGACGGCAGACGAGATCGCCGAGATGCGCGCCCACGTGCAGGAGGCGCTCGATGCCGGCGCCATCGGCGTCTCGACAGGGACGTTCTATCCGCCGGCGGAGGCGGCGCCGACCGAGGAGATCATCGAGGTCTGCCGTCCGCTCACCGGCAGCGGCGGCGTGTATGCGACGCATATGCGCAACGAGGCGAACGAGGTCATCCAATCGCTGGAGGAAAGCTTCGCCATCGGCAAGGCACTCGACGTCCAGGTCGTGATCTCGCATCACAAGGTGGTGGGCCCTGCCAATTTCGGCCGCACCAGGGAGACGCTGCCGCTGATCACCAAGGCGATGAGCTGCCAGTGCGTCGCGCTCGACTGCTATCCCTACAACGCCTCCTCGACCATGCTGCATACCGATCCGGCCAAGCTGCAGGTCAAGGTCGTCGTCGCGGCCTCCGGACCCCATCCGGAAGTGGCGGGGCGCGATCTCGCCGACATCGCCGCCGATTGGGGCGTCGACCGGCTCGAAGCCGCGAAGCGGCTGCAGCCGGCTTCGGCGATCTACTTCGCGATGGACGAGGCCGACGTGCAGACCATCCTCGCCTTCGAGCCGACCATGATCGGCTCCGACGGCCTGCCGTTCGGCGAGCGTCCGCATCCGCGGCTCTGGGGCACATTCCCGCGTGTGCTCGGCTACTACTGCCGCGAGCTCGAGCTGTTCCCGCTGGAAACCGCGGTGTGGAAGATGAGCGGGCTGACGGCGCAGAATTTCGGCATCAAGGGACGGGGCACGCTCGCGGTCGGCAACCATGCCGACATCACGCTGTTCGATGCGGCCAGCGTGCGCGACGGCGCGACCTATGATGCCCCCTGCGTGCCGGCCGCCGGCATCGAGGCCGTCATCGTCAATGGCGCGCTGACCTGGTGGCAGGGCGCGCATCAGAAGGCGCATGCGGGGCAGGTGATCACCCGCGGTACGCTGCAGTGAGCTACGCGGCCATCGCGCGCGCGAATTCCGGGTAGCATTCCGCGAGTTCGTCGCGGATCCGGCCGCGGATCAGCTCGACCGTGGCGCGATCAGGGCCGGCCGTCGGCGGTACCATTTCCGGGGAAGCGTAGTCGAACCCGGTTCGGTCGCGGACGTCCTCGGCCGTATAGCCGGAATGCACCGAGCGCAGCCGGAAGCCGGCGCGCTCGCGGTCGAAATCGAACAGCGCGAGATTCGTCAGCAGCGCATGCGGCCCGCCGCGGCGCTTCACCTCCGGCGTTACGGCGGCGGCGCTGACGAAGTCGACCTTCGGCACCAGCACGCGCGGCGAATGCTCCTCGCGGAACAGGATCACGCGCGGGATCAGATGATAGAGATAGGCCGAGCCGAACGAGCCCGGCCAGCGCACGTCCATCCGCGGATAGTCGCCGGTGCCGACCAGGTTGATATTCCCGGCGCCGTCGATCTGGCCGCCGCCGAGAAAGAACGCGTCGACGCGCCCCTGCGCGGCACAGTCGAACAGCTCGACGCCGCCATTGGTGAAGAAATTGTGCCGGCTGGAGCCGAGGATCGAGATGCGGACCGGCGGCTTGCCCGCTTGCGCGTTGCGTGCGCGCAGCAGCATCGCGCCGGCCGCCGGGACCGGCGACGAGGCGCCGACGGCGACATGGCGGACGCCCTCGAGCAGATCGGCGATGACGGTGATCAGCAGTTCCTTGCGTGCGCGCTCGTCGTGCATGGTCATGCCACCTTGCTACGGCTCAGGAAGGCGGAGAGATAGGCGCGAAAGCCTTCGTCGCTGCGCGCCATCGCGGCGTAGCGCGAAAGCTCGGCGCCATCGGTCTCGTACTCGTCCCACAGCGGCAGCGGCCAGGCCCCGTTCTCCGCGACTGCGATGGCATCGACGTAGAGCGCCGGCAGTACGCCGGCCGCGGAGTCTTCGGTCGCCAACAGATCGCGATCGACGATGCGCTCGACGGTGACCAGCGTGCGCTTCGCCGCATAGGCCATCGTCGCCAGCTCGCGGTAGCGGCCGATGCGGACATTGCCGAAGCGGTCGGCCTCGGGCGCATGAAACAGCGCCACGTCCGGCGTGATCGCCGGCACCACGACCACCTTGCCGGGCTCGCCGACCGGACTGTCGATCACCTTCCAATCGGGGCGGACCCGCAACAGGTCGCTGCCGATGATGCCGGCGATCGGCATGAACGGCACGCCCTTCTGCCCGGCCAGCAGGCCGGCATGGATCGCAGGGCAGGTGGCATCGCGCAAGGTGATGCTGCCGTCGCGCACGGCCGCGACGAAGCGCGGGGCGCCGCCGGCCTCGCCGAGCGAGACGGCGCTGGTTTCCACCACCGCGGCCACGCCGGCGCCGATCAGCAGATCGGCCTGCAGGCCTGATATCGGCACGCAGACGAGATGCAGCCCGGTCAGGCCGGCCTCGATCATGGCCGCCGTCGCCGCCATCGAGACGCCGGCACGGTCGACCGGGATCGCGATCGATTGCTCCGGTGCGATGGATGCGACGAGCGCCTCCAGGCCGACCATCTCCGTCATCGGCTTATCCTCCCGTTGTTGCTTGGCCGCCGAGTGTAGCGATGGGCCGCGGGTCTGTCAGTGCTCGTATGCGATCGTCGAGCCGCGGATGATGAGCTCCGGCGCCAGTACGATGTGGTCGGTCACGGCCTCGCGCCCGGCAAGGCGGTCGAGCAGCAGCCGCGCCGCGGCTTCGCCCATGTCGCGCTGGGCGATCCGCACCGTGGTCAGCGGCGGCGCGACCATGTCGACGAACGGCATGTCGTTGTGGCCGACCACGGAGACATCGCCGGGGCAGGCGAGGCCGCGCGCGGCGAGCGCGTCATAGACGCCGAGCGCCAGCAGGTCATTGGCGGCGACGATGGCGGTCGGGCGCGTCCGCCGCGCGAGCAGGCGCAGCGCAGCCTCGCGACCCGCCGCCCGCGTATAGGCTTCGACGGCTTCGACCGGCGCATGGCGGGCGGACAGTCCCGCAGCCGCGATGCTGGCCTCGAAGCCGGCGCGGCGGCGCGCGCCGGTCGAGATGTGCTGCGGGCCCGCGACGTGACCGATGCGGCGGTGGCCGAGCGCGACGAGATGCTGGACGGCGAGACGCATGCCGGCGGCATCGTCGCTGGCGGCCGACGGCAGCAGTCCGGCGGCATCGACGCGATTGACCAGCACAACAGGGAGCGCCGCGTCCAGGCAGTGCTTCACGACATCGTCGCGCAGGCTCACCGTCGCCAGCACCAGACCGTCGACGCCGCGGGCAATCAGCCGGTCGACCAGATCCTGCTCCGAGCCCTTGCTGCCGACGTCGACGACGATCGTCGCATAACCCTCGGCGTTGAGATGATCGGCGATGCCGGACAGCACGGGCGGGAAGCCGGGATCGGCGATATCGGGCGCGAGCACACCGATCAGGCCGCTGCGCCCGGTGCGCAGGCCCTTGGCGGCCATGTTCAGCCGATAGCCGAGCGCGTTGGCGGCGGCCTGGATCCGCTCCACGACATCGCCCGCCACCAGATGCTTCATGGCCGGGCTGAGCGCGCGCGACACCGTGGAGGGATGCACGTCGCAGCGCGCCGCGACATCCTTGATCGTCGGACGTGAGGACGCCGCTGCGCGCGGGCTCCTTGTCGATGGCGACGTCCTTTTCATCTCCGCCCCCTGATGCCGCAGCGCAACGACGTTTTGATCGCGCGGTACCTTGACACATTTTGCGTGCATGCAATAAACCCGGCTCTGCAATCGATTGCAATAGCACAATGGGAAACGCCCACATGACAGCCAGCGCGTTGAAGCCGCATCTGGTCAGCCCGGAGCATCTCGATCCGCATTGGCGCTGGGGGCGGGCGATTCCATCGCATGGCCATGTCTCGGTGGATTTCGAGCGCCGCGTCGATTTCGACAGGTTGCGGCGCTACCGGCTGGCGCGGGCGCGCGCGGCGCTGAAGGCGTCGGGCTATGGTGCGCTGCTGCTGTTCGACGTCAACAACATTCGCTACGTCTCCGGCACCAAGATCGGCGAATGGGAGCGCGACAAGCTGTGCCGTTTCGCGCTGCTGGCCGGCGACGGCGAGCCGATCGTGTGGGATTTCGGTTCGGCAGCCGTCCATCATCGTCTGTTCTGCGACTGGCTGGCGCCGGAGAACTGCCGGGCCGGCATGCTCGGCATGCGCGGCACCGTGCCGCCGGCGGTCGGGCTGATGAAGGCGCATGCCGAGGAAGTGATGAGCCTTTTGCGCGCAGCCGGCGTTGCCGACATGCCGGTCGGCGTCGACCTCGCCGAGACCGCGATGTTCTTCGAGTTGCAGAAGGCCGGCATGAAGGTGGTCGACGGCCAGCAGGTCATGCTGGACGCGCGCGAGATCAAGAACATCGACGAGATCATGCTGTTGAATCAGGCCGCGGCCATGGTCGACGGTGTCTATCATTCGATCTACGAGCACCTGAAGCCGGGCGTGCGCGAGAACGACATCGTCGCGCTCGCCAACAAGATGCTCTACGAGATGGGCTCCGACGACGTCGAGGCGATCAATGCCATCTCCGGCGAGCGCTGCAATCCGCATCCGCACAATTTCACCGACCGCATCCTGCGTCCGGGCGACCAGGCGTTCTTCGACATCCTGCAGTCCTATCAGGGCTACCGGACCTGCTACTACCGCACCTTCAACGTCGGCCGCGCCACGCCGGCGCAGCACGATGCCTACAAGCAGTGCCGCGAATGGCTCGACAATGCGATCGCGCTGATCAAGCCGGGCGTCTCGACCGACACCGTCGCCAAGGTCTGGCCAAAGGCCGAGGAGTTCGGCTTTCCCTCGGAGATGGCGGCCTTCGGCTTGCAGTTCGGCCATGGACTTGGACTTGCGCTGCATGAGCGTCCGATCATCTCCCGGCTGGTCTCGCTGGACAATCCGATGGAGATCAAGACCGGCATGGTGTTCGCGCTCGAGACCTACTGTCCGGCGACCGACGGCTTCTCGGCTGCGCGGATCGAGGAGGAGGTCGTGGTCACCGACAAGGGCTGCCAGGTGATCACGCTGTTTCCTGCGGAAGAGCTGCCGATCGCCAACCGCTACTGAGCGGATGGGCAATGCGCCCAATAGAGCGATCTTTGTGATTTTCGTCATTGCGAGCGAAGCGACGTGTCCGCCGTAGCTCGAAGAGCGAAGGCGGAAGCAATCCAGGGCGGGAGTCGTGACTCTGGATTGCTTCGTCGCTTCGCTCCTCGCAATGACGAAGACTGTGATCAGTAACGAGGAGAGGACGATGACCGCGACGCATTCGCTCGGCTGGATCGGCATGGGGCGCATGGGCTATCCGATGGCTGAGCGCCTGCTCAAGGCCGGCCACAAGGTGTCGATCTACAATCGCACCCGCGCCAAGGCCGAGCCGCTGGCGGCGAAAGGCGGCGTCATCGTCGATCATCCCCGCGATCTCGCCGCGTGCGACATCGTGTTCACGATGGTGTCGACCGGCAAGGATCTCGAGCAGGTGTATTTTGGCGACCACGGCCTGGTGGCCGCAAGTTCTGGATCGCGTCCCCAGATCCTGGTGGACTGCTCCTCGATCGGTATCGAGCAGTCGGAGGCGATCGCCGCCAAGCTGAATCAGCTCGGTTGCGAGTTCGTTCGCGCGCCGGTGTCCGGCAACGGCAAATGCGTCAAGGCCGGCAAGCTGTCGTCGGTCGTCTCCGGCCCCAAGGCCGCGTTCGATACGATCGAGCCGTATCTCGCCAAGATCGCCGTCTCCGGCGTGTCCTATGTCGGCGAGGGCGAGCTCGCGCGCATCTGCAAGATCGCGCACAACGTGTTCCTCGGCGTCGTGATCCAGAACCTCGCCGAGATCACCATCCTGGCGCAGAAGGCCGGCGTGCCGCGCCATGCCTTTCTCAACTTCATGAATGCCAGCGTGATGGGCTCGACCTTCACGAAGTACAAGAGCAACGCGCTGGTCAATCTCGATTGGACCACGACCTTCACGCCGCCGCTCTTGCGCAAGGATCTCGATCTCGGCCTGTCGGCGGCGCGCCAGCTCGACGTCGCCATGCCGGTGACGGCGGCGACGCGCGAGGCGCTGCAGGCCCATGTCGGCGCCGCCTCGCTGCAATCGGACCCGGCCGCTTATCTGGAGAAGGATTTCGCGGCGCTGCTGGAGACGGTGGCGCTCGCGGCGGGTCTCAAGCTGCAGCCGGAAAATGTGCCGATGCCGACCGGGCTGGAAACCGAGGGCTAAGCAGGCGCAGGGGTCGTGAGGGCCCGCCAGCGCGTGTCGCGCGCCGACGGGCGGCGGTGCAGGCGGGCATCGAGCGCCTCGCGGGCCGGCAGCAGCGCGCCGCTGCGGATGAGGGACAGGATGTAGGTGTCCTCGATCACCTCGCGCTGGGCGTGGCTGCCGCCGATGCGGGCGAGGTCGCCGATGACAGGGGTGAGCTCGCGCGCGCAGGCGCGCCAATTCTCTTCGGCGAAGGCGCGCAGCGCCCGCAGCATGTGCGGCACGATGCGGCCCGCCGGCAGCGTGCCTTCGGTCTGCCGCCGCTCGATCGCGGCGAGACGGCCCTTGAGCGCCGCGGTATCATCGGTGGCCGCAGCGATCATCACCAGGTGCATCTCGATGAAGGCGAGCGTCGAGCCGGTGAAACGGGGGCTGGCATAGGCCGCCACCTCGGCCCAAGCGCCACCCGGCACGGTGTAGTTCTCCGCCAGCAGTCGCCACAGCAGCGAGGCGCAGTCCGACAGCGTGTTGAGCGGCGGCGCGGTGTCCATCGTCGGTACCAGCACGTCGGTGTAGACTTTGAGTGCCCCGGCGGCATCGCCGCGGTCCAGGGCGCCGAGCGCCTGGTGCCAGCAGATATGACCGTGCAGCATCCCGGTGCGATCGTAGTCGCCGATCCACCCCTCGACGAGCGCATCGGCCTCGTCCAGCGCACCAGCCTCGAACATCGCATGAAGCAGCGCATGCACGGCATAGGCGTTGTGCCGGCGCAACGCGAAGCTGCGCTCGGTGACGGCGCGTCCCTGCGCGATATCACCGGCCTCGGTGAGCGCCCAGCCGTGGTTCGATAGGAACCACCAGTCCTCGCCATAGGCGGCGGCAAACCGGTCGCACAGCTCGCGTCGGGCGGCGTCGTGATCTCTGCGACCGGAAAAGGCCAGCAGGCCGAAGGCGCCGAGCGGCAGCGCCATGATCATGGCGTCACGCGGCCAGCTTTCCAGATGGGCCAAGGTCGCGTCGAGCGCGTCGGTGCCGCGGCCCTCGATGGCGAGCACCAGGGTCGCGACATGGCTCTGCTCGCGCGGCGTGCCGCGCCTGGCGACGAGGTCGCGGGCCCGCTTGATGGTCTGCAGCGCCGCCTCGCGCTGCATATAGATGGCATGAATGCGCGCGCGGGCGGCGTGCGCCAGCGCGAAATCCGGATCGAGCATGATCGCCCGCTCGAACGCATCTGCCGCGCTGGGCCAGAAGGCGAGCAGCAGGTCGACGCCCTCGCGATAGGCCGCGGCCGCATCAGTGGAGGCGGTCGACAGGGGCAGGCCGTAGCGATCCTCCTCCATCTCAGCCCACCCGCGGCCTGCGGCCCTCGATCGGATAGGCCGGATCGTTGTAGCCGGGCGTCGAAGCGTGACCGGTCACGACCAGCCGGTCGATCAGCGCCTCGTCGTCGGCGGCGAAGGGATAGTCAAGCGCGCGGATGTAGTCGTCCCATTGCGCCTCGGTGCGCGGACCCGCGATCACCGAGCTGATGAAGGCGGAGTTGAGCACCCAGGACACGGCGAACTGCCCCGGCGTGAAGCCCTTCGTCTCGGCGTGGCGCTTGATCTCCTGCGCCAGCTTCAGCGATTCGGGCCGCCACTCGGTCTGCATCATCCTGGTGTCGTTGCGGCCGGCGCGGGTCTCCTTGTCCGGCGGCGCATCGGGGCTGTACTTGCCGGTGAGCACGCCGCGCGCCAGCGGGCTGTAAGGCACGACGCCGAGGCCGTAATAGCCGCAGGCCGGCAAGTGCTCGACCTCGGGCATCCGGTTCATCGCGTTGTAGTAGGGCTGGCTGACGACAGGACGGTCAATGCCCATGCCGTCGCAGAGATTGCAGATCTCGGCGAGCCGCCAGGCGCGGTAGTTGGAGACGCCGAAATACCGGATCTTGCCGGCGCGCATGAGGTCGCCAACGGCGCGCACGGTCTCCTCCAGCGGCGTCGCGTGGTCCTCCTTGTGCAAATAGTAGATGTCGATATGCCCGGTGCCGAGCCGCCGCAGGCTTTCGTCCGCGGCCTGCATTACCCAGCGCCGCGACAGGCCGGCGCGATTCGGATCGTCGCCCATCGGGTTGGCGAGCTTGGTGGCGACGATCCAGCGGTCGCGCTCGCGCGCGATGGTGCGGCCGACCACCTCCTCCGACGCGCCCTTGTTGTAGGCATCCGCAGTGTCGATGAAGTTGACGCCGGCGTCACGCGCCTTGGCGATGATGCGGGCCGATGTCGGCTCGTCGGTGGGACCTCCGAACATCATCGTGCCCAGGCAGATCGGCGACACTTTCAGGCCGGAACGGCCGAGCTGGCGATATTGCATTCTTGCCTCATTTCCAAACCGTCACCGCCCGCGGACGGAGTGGATACGATAGCTCTCTCTGCGCGTCATTGCGAGCCACCGGGTCCGCGCGGATGCGCGGCCCGATGACAGGCTCCGCGAAGCAATCCAGAGCCGGGGCGGGACTCTGGATTGCTTCCGCCTTCGCCCGATCGGCTTCGGCGGACGCGTCGTCGCTGCGCTCCTCGCAATGACGGCGGAGAGAGTAGGGCTCTCACTCGCTTTTCAGGATCTTGAACACGCCCGACGCCATCGCGATCACGCGATGCCCGGCCGTCACCTCGGTGGTGATGAACACCAGGCTGCGGGTGATCCGCACCACATGCGGCCGCGACACCAGGGTCTCGCCGATCTTGCCGGACTCGACGAAATGCGTGTCGAACTGGATCGTCGCCATGTGCTCCTTGCCCGCGGCATGGCGGGCCATCATGCCGCAACTGCGGTCCGCCAGCGTCATGATCACGCCGCCCTGGACCAGGCCGCGGCGGTTGTGATGCTTGTCCTCGGTGACGATGGCGTATTCATGGGCGCCGTCGACGACGCGCTGCCACAGCGGGCCGATCAGGTGCAGGAAGCCCGAGGTGTCGACGATCTCCCAGCCGTCGGACGTCATCCTGGCCGCGGCTGATTTCGTCATCGCTGAAGACCTTTCCTGTCGCGCCCGAAATCCGGCTCGCAGATCGTTTCATCCGTCGCTGGCCTGGTGTAGTCAAGCTGCATGCCCATGCCGTTCGACGATGCCACGAGGCGGAAAATCGCAGGCTGCTGTGCCGGTTTCGTGCGGCTGGAGGCGACTGCGGGGGCGGCCTCGCTGAAGCGCGCGGCGGTGGTGATCGCGCTGGCGCCCCACCACGAGACCGGCAACACGGCGCTGCTGCTCACGCTGCGTGCTGCAGGGCTGCGCAGCCATGGCGGGCAATGGGCGCTGCCGGGCGGACGCTGCGATGCCGGCGAGACGACGGTCGAGGCCGCCCTCCGCGAGCTCGCGGAAGAGCTTGGGCTGAGCCTGGCGCCGGATGCGGTGCTGGGCATGCTCGACGACTATCCGACACGGTCGGGCTATCTGATTACCCCCGTCGTCGTATGGGCGGCCAATGGCCGCACGCTGCGGCCGAATCCGGACGAGGTCGCGTCGGTGCACCGGATCGGCCTCGACGCGATCACGGCGGATGACGCGTTCGATTTCACCGCGATCCCCGAGAGCACGCGGCGCGTCATCCGGTTTCACGCCCGCGAGGGCCTCATTCACGCACCCACCGCGGCGCTGATCTATCAGTTCCGGGAGGTGCTGTCCGGCCGCGACACCCGGGTGCATGAGCTGGAACAGCCGGTGTTTGCCTGGAAGTAGCCGCCGTTTCGGCTACAAGGGCGGCATGCTTCATCAGCCGATTCGCACGCTTGTCCTGATTGTCGCCTGCGCCGGGTCCGGCGCGCCGCCTCTGCTGGCCGCGGAACCCGGCGCACCGGTCGCCCCGCGCGAAGCTTTGGCGCAGATGGCATCGCCCGCCGCGATTGCGGAGTATCGGCGCAAACTCGCCGAATATCAGCAGGCGCGCGCGGAGTTCGACCAGGAGGCGGGCGCCTATTGGAAGGCGATCGCCGACAAGCGCCGTGCGCGCAATGCCAAGCGCCGCGATCGTCAGCCGATCGGGCTCGACGACTATGTGCTGGAGCAGCCGCCGGTCTACACCGGGCCGAAGCGGCCGGTGAATCCCGAGCCGGAACCTGAGGGCGAGCCGCGCGAGCGCAAATACATCCCGGTGGTCGCCGACCTCGTGAAGGCGGCACAGGAGCATTTCCAATGGTCGCCGCAGCGCCCCGCCAGCGACATCGATTTCAAGCGCGCCTATGCGCGCTTCGCCGCGGCGTCGGGACTGACTCGCGAGCAGGCGGTGCGCGTCTATGCCTTCGAGACCGGCGGCAACGGCAAGCACGATTCGCAATCGGGCTTCAAGGGCAACCGCGCGATCTCGACGGCGATCGGCTACAATCAGCTCTTGACCACCAACAGCGTCGAGCTGCTGGCCGAGCAGGGTCCGCTGTTCATCCGCCTGCTCGGTGAACGCGTGGCGCGGACGTCCGGGCCGGCACGCGGCGCGATGGAGCACAAGCTCGCGGTCCTGAAGAAGATGGTCGCAATCGCGCGCTCCGTACCGGACGACTGGTCGGCGCATGAGAAGATCGGCAACACGCCGCAGGGCTGGGCCATGCACGCGATGGTGCTCGACATCGACGTCGGGCCGATGCTGCAGACGCACAAGCTCCTGACGTCGGTGCTGTTCGCACGCGCCAAGGGCTACACGAGGCCGCTTTCGGCCGCCGAGCTCGAAATGATGAATCTCACCGGCGACGGCACGGGCTTCGACATGGTGACGATGCCGCTCGAGATGCGCGATCAGGTTCCGACCGCCAACTTCTTCCAGCGCGGCGGCTATGAGCGCAATCCGGTCGCCGTTCGCCACAACACCGTGGCGAAGCTGCTTGCGGTGACGGATTCCAGGATGGACTCGCTCAGCAGCCTGCCCGGCGCCAAGGAGCTGGCGGCCGCGTTCTGAGGCTGCGCGCGCTCGCCTCTACTCATCCGCGCCGAACGAGAAGCTGCCGTCGCCGTCGAGATAGGGGGCGGTCCGCATGTAGAGCTGACCGTTCTGGCCGACGAAGAACAGCGTGCCCTTCGGCACCTTCTTGGCACCCTTGAGCAGCATGTCGGCGTTCTTGGTGCCCATCTTGTAGGCGAGCGTCTTGCCGTCCTTGCCATAGGCGTAACCCATGTCGGGCTTCAGCTCCCACGGCTCCGGCGGTGCGGCGCAGCTCACGCTGGTCAGTGCGCCGAGCGCCCCCAGGGCGATCAGGGCTTTCAGAAACGGGCTCTTCATGTCCTCCTCCAATCGATGTCGTCTCGAACAAATCGCGAACGCGTTGGCATCATCGTGGCCCCGTCGCAGCGCGGTGATCGTTGGCGGATTTTCCATTCGCCGATCTCGCGATTATCCTGCAGCGTGGTTTAGAAACATAGGCCAAGAAAACACTTTGGGGATGATTCGGATGAGCCTCGTCACGAAGATCGGTTGGGTTGCGGCGTTGTCGCTGGTGACGTTGGCATCCGCCCGGGCCGACGACTTCAAGCTGTCCAACAACCAGCGCATCGCCTGCAGCCGCGGTCTCTCCGCCGGCAAGCTCAATACGGCCGTTTGCAAGTCCTACGCCTACCTCTTCAACGTGAAGACCTCGGAATATTTCCGCTGCCAGGTCTCACTGTCGCTGACCCGGGACAACAAGGAGGTCATCAACGTCCAGACCGACGGCGGCTGCACCAGGAAGCCGCGCGTGTTCGACACCGATTCCAAATACGAGTTCGATGCCACCGAGACCGAGCCGGCGAACACCAACTCCTTCTTCGGCAATGGCGGCTATTCGATCTGGGTGGCGGATACGACCCAGCAGAAAGTGCGCGGCTGCATGACGATCTCGTCCGGGCTCGGCTCGGACATCTCCAAGTGCGTCGACATGACGTTCCAATGAGCGGCGGCCTTGCGAGGGAGGCAGCCCGCCGCTCTGGGCTGCACCTGCGGTTCAAGTTGGTGTTACTGTCAATGTAAGATTGAACGCGGGGGCGCATCGGTCCCGGCCTCGCGCCGTGGGAGCGGGAGAGGCTGGTGCGCCAGTCTTTCGGATGGGTTGACCCCGCGCCCGCAGCCGTCCAATTTGCGGCAAAATCAATGGGAGGATCCATGCGTTTCTCGAAAATCTCTGGCACTGCAACCGGTTTCATTCTGGCGGCCGCCTGCATGCTCGCGGCGCCGGCGGCGCAGGCACAGAGCTTCATCAACGTGCTCACCGGCGGCACGTCGGGCGTCTACTATCCGCTCGGCGTCGCCATCGGGAAGATCTACGGCGACAAGATCCCCAATGTGAAAACCCAGGTGCAGGCGACCAAGGCCTCGGTCGAGAACCTGATCCTGCTGCAGCAGGGACGCGGCGAGCTCGCCTTCGCGCTCGGCGACTCCCTGAAGGCCGCCTGGAACGGCGAGGAGGAGGCCGGTTTCAAGACCAAGCTGGACAAGCTGCGCACCATCGGCGCGATCTATCCGAACTACATCCAGATCGTCGCGACGGCCGAATCCGGCATCAAGACGCTGGCGGACCTCAAGGGCAAGAGCCTGTCGGTCGGCGCGCCGAAGTCCGGCACCGAGCTCAACTCGCGCGCGATCCTCGCCGCTGCCGGCATGAGCTACAAGGATCTCGGCAAGGTGGAGTATCTGCCCTTCGCTGAATCCGTCGACCTGATGAAGAACCGGCAGCTCGGCGCCACCTTGCAGTCGGCTGGCCTCGGCGTCGCATCGTTGAAGGATCTGTCGACCTCGTCGCCGATCACCGTGGTGTCGGTGCCGAAGGAGGTCGTCGACAAGATCGGGCCCCCGTTCGTCGCGGCAACCATCCCGGCCAACACCTATACCGGCCAGGACAAGGATGTGCCGACCGCAGCCGTGATCAACTATCTCGTCACCAGCTCGGCGGTATCAGACGATCTCGCCTATCAGATGACCAAGCTGATCTTCGAGTCGCTGCCGGAGCTCGCCAATGCGCACGCCGCCGGCAAGGAGATCAAGCTGGAGACGGCGGCGCAGGACAGCCCGGTGCCGCTGCACCCGGGCGCGATCCGTTACTACAAGGAAAAGGGCATCCTGAAATAAGGACGCTGCTCGCCCGGCATGCCTTGCAGGCCGGGTCATTCGCAACCGGCTGCGCGGGAAACCTTCCGCGCAGTCTTGTCGTTCAGGTGATTGCGGCCATGGTCAGCAGCGCCTGATGGGCGCGTTGGGGGGATCATGACGATCGAAGCCGTGAACATGGAAACGCCGGTCAAGGTCGAGTTCGACAATTTCGAGCACGGCTTTCCGGAGGGCTTCGGTCCCGGCCGCTGGGGCTATCTGGCCTACGGCATCGGTCTCGCGTTCGCGCTGTTCCAGCTTTATGTCGCCGCCTTCAACTATCTGCCGAGCCAGGTCGTGCGCGGCGTCCATGTCGGCTTCCTGCTGCTGCTCACCTTCGGCCTGATCGGCAACTTCACCGCCAGGACCGATGCGGGACGGATCGCGGGCTGGACCGTCGGCGCCATCGGTTTCCTTTGCGGCCTCTATCAGTGGATCTTCTACGCCGACCTGATCGCGCGCGATGGCGATCCGACCCGCGTCGATCTCGTGGTCGGAACCCTGCTGGCGGTCCTGATCTTCGAGGGCACGCGCCGGCTGATGGGACTCGCGCTGCCGCTGATGTGCGGCGCCTGCCTGTTGTACTGGTTCTTCGGCCAGTATCTGCCGGCGCCGCTCAACCATCGCGGTTATGATTTCGATCAGATCGTCACGCATCTGTCGTTTGGCACCGAGGGCTTCTACGGCGTGCCGATCTACGTCTCGGCGACCTACATCTTCCTGTTCATCCTGTTCGGCTCGTTCCTCGAGCATGCCGGCATGATCCAGCTGTTCACCGACGTCTCGCTCGGCCTGTTCGGTCGCACCCGCGGCGGTCCGGCCAAGGTCGCGGTATTCGCCTCGGGCATGATGGGCACGATCTCGGGCTCGGGCGTCGCCAATGTCGTCACCGTCGGCCAGTTCACGATTCCGCTGATGATCCGGTTCGGCTACCGCCGCGCCTTTGCGGCCGGCGTCGAAGCCACCGCGTCGATGGGCGGCCAGATCATGCCGCCCGTGATGGGCGCGGTCGCCTTCATCATGGCCGAGACGCTGGGCGTCGATTACTCGGTGGTGGTCAAGGCCGCCGTGATCCCGGCGATCCTGTATTTCGCCTCGGCGTTCTGGATGGTGCACCTGGAGGCCGGCAAGCACGGCCTGACCGGCATGAAGACGTCGGAGATCCCGAGCGCCTGGAAGGCGCTGGTGGCGCGCTGGTATCTCGTGCTGCCGCTCGCCGCGCTGGTCTACATGCTGTTCGAGGGCTTCACGCCGCTGTATGCGGGCTCGATGGGACTCGCGCTGACGGTGGCGCTGATCCTGGGCACCTCGATCACCATGGGCTTCTCCAACCAGGTGCTGCGCTACGTATTCTGGATCGGGCTCGCGCTCGTCGTCGGCGCGCTGTCGCGCAACGGCCTGCAGATCATACCCGTCGCCTCCGTCGTCGTCGCGCTCATCGTCATCACCGGCTTCGTGCGCGGCGGCATGGGCACCTTGCACGCCTGCCGCGATTCTCTGGCGGAAAGTGCGAAGTCGGCGCTGACCGTCGGCATGGCCTGCGCCATCGTCGGCGTCATCATCGGCATGATGACCCAGACCGGCGTCGGCTCGATCTTCGGCAGCTGGGTGATCGGCCTCGGCAAGACCAGCCTGTTCGCGGCGCTGATCATGACCATGCTGCTGTCGATCCTGCTCGGCACCGGCATCCCGACCATCCCGACCTACATCATCACCGCAGCGCTCGCAGCCCCCGCGCTCGCCAAGCTGGGCGTGCCGCTGATCGCGAGCCACATGTTCGCGTTCTACTACGGCATCATGGCCGATCTTTCACCACCGGTCGCGCTGGCCGCGCTGGCCGCCGCCCCGATCGCCAAGGAGAATCCCGACAAGATCGGGTGGGAGGCGATGCGGATCGCGCTCGCCGGCTATGTCATTCCGTTTCTGTTTGTCTACTCGCCCGCGCTGATGCTGCAGCCAGGCGACCCGATGGAGGCGCAACTCGGCTTCATCGGCGCGGTCGCCTATGCCTCCGTCAAGGCGCTGATCTCGATCGGCTTGTTCGGCATGGTGGCGATCGGCTTCCTGTACGTGCGCATGACCCTGGTCGAGCGCCTGCTGGCGTTTGTCGCGTCCGTCTGCCTGCTCGGCGAATTTCCCTACAGCGACATGCTGGGATTTGCACTGGCGGTGGTGATCGTGGTGTGGCAGTGGCGGCAGCGGCCGCCGGCTGCCGTGGCGGCCTCCGCTTGAGCCTCTGCCTCGCGTCATCGGGTGTGGTGAAGGCGCTGGCCCTCGCCGGCTTCACCTTGGCCTGGACCCACTCGGTCGAGAAGACCGCGTGGCAGGAGGACTGGCGCGTCACGCCTGACGGTCTCGAACTGGTGCAGGCCCGCGTCAAGGGCTCCGGCGCCGGCATGGAGCCGCCGCCGGAGGCACGGCTGGTCGATGGCTGGTTCCAATGGCAGGCCCAGCGGGGTCCGCTGTCGCGGATCGTGCTCGCCAATTCCGGCGCGGCCGGCGAGTGGCGCATCTGCGCGGACGGGCAATGCCGGACGCTGTCGGACATCTTCGGCCATGACATCGGCGCCGCGACGATCACGATGAGCGCCTGTACCGAATAACGAACAAACGACGGGAGAACGCGATGGATCGTCTCAGGGGCAAGGTGGCGCTGGTGGTCGGTGCGGGCTCGATCGGGCCGGGTTGGGGCAACGGCAAGGCCACGGCCGTGACCTTTGCGCGGCACGGCGCCAAGGTATTCTGCGTCGACCGCAACAAGGACGCCGCCGCGGAGACGGCCTCGATCATTTCAGGCGAAGGCGGGCAGGCCGAGGCGTTCACCGCCGATGTCTCGAAGGCCGTCGAGGTCGAGGCGATGGTGAAGGCTTGCGTTGCCGCCTATGGCCGCATCGACGTGCTCGACAACAATGTCGGCATTGCCGAGATGGGCAGCGTGGTCGATGTCGATGAAGCGGAATGGGACCGCGTGTTCGCGGTCAACCTGAAGAGCGCCTATCTCGCCATGAAGCACGTCATTCCGGTGATGATCGGGCAGGGCGGCGGCTCCATCATCAACATCTCCTCAGTGGCTTCGATCCGCCAGGTCGGCATTTCCTATGTCAGCTATGGCGCCAGCAAGGCGGCGATGAACCAGATGACACGCACGACCGCGGTCGAGTTCGCGCCGAAGCACGTCCGCGTCAATGCGATCCTGCCCGGGCTGATGAAGACGCCGATGGTCGAGCACTCCGCGGGGCTGGCCGCGAGCTACGCCAAGGGCGATGTCGAGGAGATGTGGAAGAAGCGGGATGCGCAGGTGCCGATGGGGCATATGGGCGACGCCTTCGACGTCGCCAATGCCGCCTTGTTCCTCGCCTCCGACGAGTCGCGCTATGTCACCGGCACCATGCTTGTGGTCGATGGCGGGCTGACCTGCAGAAGCTAACTCTCTCTGCGTCATTGCGAGCGAAGCGAAGCAATCCAGGGCCGAGCAAGGACTCTGGATTGCTTCGTCGCCTGCGGCTCCTCGCAATGACGAGGTGCGATACACTGCGCGATTATTGCGCCATTGCCAGCATGCTGCCGCCGATCGCGTGCCACGCCGACGTCACGCTGATCGGCCAGTTCAGCAGCTTTACGGCGATCAGCGCGAGTCCGCCATAGACGTAGACCGGGTGGACCCGTCCGAACGTGCGGCGGTCGTGGATGATCGCGACGACGAGCAGCAGGTAGGCGACGAAGGCGGGCGGGATCGTCACGAACACCGGCGGCGGGCCGAGCGGGCCGGGGGGCGCCAGAAATGTCAGGAACCAGCGCGCCACGGCGGCGTCCAGCAGCGAGACGCCGGCGAGCAGCATCAGCCGCTTGTGCGTTTCCGGCTGGCGCAGATGGACAATCGCGAGCGCGAAGACCACGGCAAAGAAGGCGATGCCGCTGAGCGGCACGATCGCAAAGGCGATGCCCTCGTTGGACTGCCCGATCGCGGCCGAACGCTTCATCGCCTCGATGGCAACGAGGAAGCCGAAGATCGTCATCGCCGTGGCGAGCGATACGCCGACGATGCCGAGCGAGCGGTGCCACGCCGTGCGTCCGGATGCGGCAAGCCAGCTCTGCAGCGCGAAATACAAGGTCCAGGTGAAGAACAGGAAGCCGTGGAAATGAATCACGGGCGCGCCGGAGAATGAGCCGCGGGCCAGTGGCAGCCAGTAGGTCGGCGCGAAGCCGATGATCGCAATGGCCATGCAGGCCAGAGCCATGTTGAAATAGAAATAGCGCGCAGGGGACGCAACGACGCCGCGTGCGCGCGAATTGTCGGTCAGAATAGTCATGCGGTTGTGTCTGCGGGAACCGCAACAGGTTCAAATGACGATCGAGGACGTCGCCGGGGCGCGCATCCACAACATCTTGAAGGGAATGCGCGGCACGATCACGCGCATTTCAGCCGGGGGCCGCGATCAGCTCGCGAGCCCCATTCGCAAGGGTTGCCTTCTGCAGGAAAGGACTGTCGCACCGCTGCTGCCGCTGTATAGTTGAAGTCGCCGCAGAGGCGGTTACGCCCCGCGCGCCATGCTGGATCGCCCACGACCTGAGAGAGCCATCTGCCTTGATCTCATCCGCCTCCTCCTGGGCTGCAGCCGGTCGCCGGAATGGGCTGCTGCGCCTTGCCGCGCTGGTCACGCTCGGATGGCTGGCTTCGACCCAGGCCCATGCGGTCGGCGCGGCCGAGCCTGGCAAGGAGCCGGCGGTGGATGCCGGTGCCTGCATGGCGGCCTCGGAGGCGCGCGATGGCGACAAGGTGCTCACCGAATGCGGCGCCGTGATCGACAATCCCAAGGCCGCGAGGGCCGATCGCATCAACGCATTGATCGCGCGCGCCTCGATCTTCATCACCAGGGGGGAGATCGATCGCGCCATCGCCGATTACGGCGTCGCCTTGCAGCTCAACCCGACGCTCGCCAGCATCTTCAATGCACGCGGCGAACTGCATCGCAAGAAGGGCGACCGTCCGAAGGCGCTGGCCGATTTCGCCGCGGCGCTGCGGCTCAATCCGGATCACGCCAGCGCCCGCAGCAACTATCACGCGCTCGCAGTGGAGCTCGAGCGCATGGGCGCGCAGATGGCCGTCGCGGGCCGGCCGAGCTTCAATTGCGCCGCGGCGCGGCGCGCCGTGGAAAAGGCGATCTGCGCCGATCCGGAGCTCGCCAATCTCGATCGCGAGATCGACGGCGCGCAGGCCCGCGTCGTTCGCGAGGCGGCCGGCCCCGCCGCGGCACGCGCCCTGCAGCGCGAACAGGACGCGTTCATCGCGCGGCGCAACGCCGGCTTTGGCAGGCCCGGCTACGATCTCAAGAAGGCGATGCAGGACCGCCTGCGGCGGCTGAACGGCGTCGACGGCTATTGATCATCGGCGTGGCCGCTTGAACCGGGTTCCGGCCGGAGACGACAACGGGGGAGATCAGCGTCTCAACCCGCAACAGTCGAAATTCCGAGCCCACGCCGATGCACGCTTTCATCCATTCGATTTCATCCCGCTCATCCTACCTCGCGCTGCGTTTTGCAACCGGCCTTGCCCTCGGCCTCGGGGCGTTGCCTGCGCTCGCCGCGGATCCCGAATGCGCTTCGGGCAGCAAGGCGCCACCGTCCGAGCTCATCGCCGCCTGTTCGACCGCAATCGAGCAGGCAGCGAGTTCGCCGAAGGATCAATCCATCGCCCTGGTCGCCCGCGCCGACGCCCGTGCCCGCACCTCGGGCGGCATGACCCAGGCCCTGAAGGACCTCGACCGTGCCATCGCGCTCGACGGCAAGAATGCGCGCGCCTACCGGCTGCGTGGCGACCTGATGCGCGAGGCCGGTGGCGATGCCGGCAAGGCGGCGGCCGATCTGAGCATGGCGATCTCGCTCGATCCGAATGACGCCGAGGCCTATGAGCTGCGTGGCGTTGTCTATACCGAGCAGCGCCGTCTTGATCGCGCTCTGGCCGACTACGACGAGGCGATCCGCCTGAAGCGCGACTTCGCGCAGGCCTATGCCGACCGCGGCGTCGCCTTCTACCTGCGCGGCGACAATGAGAAGGCGGTGCGCGACTATGACGAGGCGATCCGGCTCGACCCCGAACGTCCCCGCACTTTCACCAACCGTGCCGCCGCCTACAAGAAGCTCGGCCAGATGGACAAGGCGCTGGCCGATGACGACGAGGCGATCCGGCGCGATCCAAAGGTGTCGGAATATTACGACAATCGCGGCCTCACCTACGCCGCCATGAAGGAGTACGACAAGGCGATCGCCGATTATGACCAGGCGATCCGGATGGAGCAGCGGGCGAATTTCCTCACCAATCGCGGCGATTCCCATCAGTTCAAGAACGAGCTCGGCGCGGCCCTCGGCGACTACGACGCTGCGCTGCGGATCGATCCGAATTTCGCGCTCGCCTACAACAACCGTGCGGTGCTGTACAAGAAGATGGGCGAACGCGCCAAGGCGCTGGCGGATTACGAGGCGGCGCTGCGGCTGGATCCCGGCAACGACAATGCCATCGCCGGCCGGCGCGTCATGCTGGCCGAGATCAAGACGTTCGGCGCCGAGCCGCCGCGCCCGTTGAATGCGCCTTCGGAGCGCAGCGGGCCGTCGTTCGAATGCACCGCCGCCGTGCGCGAGGTCGAGAAGGTCATCTGTGCCGACCCGCAGCTGTCGGTGCTGGACCTCGGCATCGCCGAGAGCTACGCTCGCCGGCTCAAATCGTCCCGTGGTCGCCTTGCGGCCGAACTGCGCAGCGCACAGCGTGACTTCATCGCCGAACGGAATGCCCGGTTCGGCAAGCCCGGCTACGACCTTCGTCTAGCCCTGCAGCGACGTTTGGACATGCTGCGCGACGCAGGGCATTGATCCGCCCGGGAAAGTGACCGGACTCCAGGTTGCGCCTGATCTGGATCAATTCATGACGGCTTGAACTGTCGCTTTGTCCCGTGACAATACTCGGGAATAAACACAGATCTTGGGGAAACGTCATGAGCGCTGCGAGCCGCTATCACGAGGTCCATGCACGGTCGCTGCAGGACCCGGAAGGGTTCTGGGCCGAGGCCGCCCGCGCGATCGACTGGATCGAGCCGGCCAAGACCATCTTCGATCCCGCGATGGGCGCCTATGGCCGCTGGTTTGCCGGGGCCGTCGTCAACACCTGCTACAATGCGCTCGACCGTCACGTCGCCGCCGGCCGCGGCGATCAGCTGGCGCTGATCCACGATTCGCCGCTCACCGGCTCGGTCACGAAGCTCACTTATGCCGAGATGCTGAAGGAGGTGCAGACGCTCGCCGCGATCATGCAGGATTTCGGCGTGGCCAAGGGCGACCGCGTCATCCTCTATATGCCGATGGTGCCGGAGGCCATGGTGGCGATGCTCGCCTGCGCGCGCATCGGCGCGGTGCATTCGGTGGTGTTCGGCGGCTTCGCCGCCAAGGAGCTCGCCACCCGCATCGACGACGCCACGCCGAAGCTCGTGCTGTCGGCGAGCTGCGGCATCGAGCCCGGCCGCATCGTGCAGTACAAGCCGCTGCTCGACCAGGCGATCGAGCTCGCCGACAACAGGCCCAAGGCCTGCATCGTCCTGCAGCGTCCCGAGCATGTCTGCGAGCTCAAGCCCGGCCGCGACTACGACTGGGCGGCGCTGCGCAAATCCGCGCTCGCCAATGGCAAGCTGGCACCATGCGTGCCGGTGCTGGCGACCGATCCGCTCTACATCCTCTACACGTCCGGCACGACCGGCAAGCCGAAGGGCGTGGTGCGGGACAATGGCGGGCACCTCGTCGCGCTGAAATGGTCGATGGAGAATCTCTACGGCATCAAGCCGGGTGAGGTCTGGTGGTGCGCCTCCGACATCGGCTGGGTGGTCGGCCACAGCTACATCATCTACGGCCCGCTGATCCATGGCGCGACCTCGGTAATGTATGAGGGCAAGCCGGTCGGAACGCCCGATGCCGGCGCGTTCTGGCGCGTCATCAGCGATCACAAGGCGGTCGCTCTGTTCACCGCGCCCACGGCATTCCGCGCCATCCGCAAGGAGGATCCGGAAGGCACTTTCCTGCGCAAATATGATCTATCGCATTTCCGCACCCTGTTCCTGGCCGGCGAGCGCGCCGATCCGCCGACGGTGGAATGGGCCGAGCAGCAATTGAAGGTGCCGGTGATCGACCACTGGTGGCAGACCGAGACCGGCTGGTGCATCGCCGGCAATCCGGTGGGCATCGGGCTATTGCCGGTCAAGCACGGCTCGCCGACGGTTCCTATGCCGGGCTACCAGGTCGACATCGTCGACGAAGCCGCCAAGCCCGTGCCCGCCAACACGATGGGCTCGATCGTGATCAAGCTGCCGATGCCGCCGGGCTGCCTGCCGACCTTGTGGCAGCAGGAGGAGCGCTTCAAGGAATCCTATCTCAGCGAATTCCCCGGCTACTACAAGACCTCCGATGCCGGCTACAAGGACGAGGACGGCTATATCTTCGTGATGGGCCGCACCGACGACATCATCAATGTCGCCGGCCACAGGCTGTCGACCGGCGGCATGGAAGAGATATTGGCGTCGCATCCCGACGTCGCGGAATGCGCCGTGCTCGGCATCAAGGATGCGATCAAGGGCGAGGTGCCCTGCGGCTTCATCGTGCTCAAGGCCGGCGTCTCGCGCAGCCCGTCGCAGATCGAAAAGGAGATCGTGGCGCTGGTGCGCGACAAGCTCGGACCGGTCGCCGCGTTCAAGCTCGCCATCACCGTCGGCCGGCTGCCGAAGACGCGCTCCGGCAAGATCCTGCGCGGCACGATCAAGAAGATCGCCGACGGCGAGCAATGGAGCATGCCGGCCACGATCGAGGATCCCAAGGTGCTCGAGGAAATCGGCGAGGCACTGAAGAGCCGGGTGTAGCGTCACGCTGCTCAGGTCACCGGGCGGCGCGGGTCACTCTCAAGCCTCTCCATGAACACGCAAACAGCGTGTTCATGGTCCCGTATGCAGCGGCCGCTCCGTCGCTTGCCCCTCATGGTGAGGAGCGCCGACAGGCGCGTCTCGAACCATGAGGCTGCAGTGGGGGCCTCGCCTTCGAGACGCCCGCCTCTGGCGGGCTCCTCAGGGTGAGGAGCACAAGTTGCACTCGAACACGGCTCTGCCCTGGAGCATCATGAGGCGTCGACATCCGCGCCCTCGGGCTTGACCCGGGCGCCCATTGTCGTCAAGCAACGGGCCGGACCGCCCGATTGACGAGAATGGAACGTTCGATGCGACAGACCTCCGCCCGCCTGGCCCTGGTGCTGATGGCCGTGCTTTCGCTCTCGGCCTGCGCCTCGCGCAACCAGGGTCCTGCGGTGGCGCTCGGCAATGACGATGATGATGCGGTCTGTCAGGCCGGCGGCAAGGTCGCGCCGGGCTCCGCCGAATATGTCGCCTGCCGCAAGGATCGCGACGTGCAGCGGCAGCGCGCCGAGGCGCGTGCCGACCGCCGGCAGCGCGATCTCGGCGAATACATGATGAACCATCCCGACCGGCCCTGAGCGCCAGTGCAAGCGCCTCTCATGGCCCGTGACTTCGATGCAACAGTTGCGTGACATCGGCGCTGCAACAATGCCGATTGATTGAGATCAAATCCAAGCCCATGGCGTCCCTGCCACACCTGTGACCGCAAGGCGCGGCCGTGCCCGCGCAAACGTTGCTCAAGGGTGGTTATGGGGACCTCGATGAACAGAATCTTGAAACTCTCGTCATCGCTGCTGGTGCTGGCGGCGATCTGCGGAGCCATGGGCTCGGCGCAAGCAGCCGACCTGCAGGCGGCGCCGGTCTATACCAAGGCGCCGGTGGTCGAGGCGTGGAATCCGTGGATGCTCCGTGTCCGCGCGCTGGGTGTGCTGCCGGATGCTGGCGGCTCCACCGTGAACGTGACCGGCGTGCCGGCCCTGTCGTCGCCGAACTCCGGCCTGTCGATCTCCAACTCGGTCGTGCCCGAGCTCGACATCAGCTACTTCTTCACCAGGAACATCGCGGCCGAGCTGATTCTCGGCGTCACCCGGCATTCCATCGGCGGCACCGGCTCGCTCGACGGCCTCAACATGGGCAAGGCTTGGCTGCTGCCGCCGACGCTGACCCTGCAATATCACTTCACCGATTTCGGCGCGTTCAAGCCGTATGTCGGCGCGGGCGTGAACTACACGGTCTTCTTCAACCAGAGCGCCGCGAACCAGGTCTGGAACGGCCTTGCCGTCACCAACCTGCACATCTCCAACCAGTGGGGCGCCGCGGTCCAGTTCGGCTTCGATTACATGCTCGACAGGCACTGGGGCCTGAACGTCGACGTCAAGAAGCTGTGGCTGCAGCCGAACTACTCGGCGACCGTCAACGGCGCAATTCCGGTCACCGGCCGCGCCAACATCGATCCGTGGCTGGTCGGCGTCGGCGTCACCTACAAGTTCTGATTTGTCGCGTTCCTCCCAAGACTGCATGGCGCCGGCATCCCCGGCGCCATTTTTTTGGGGGAGAATTGCTGCTGGCTAGTTTTGAGTTTGGCTGGAGCTCGCGCCTCCCCCACCGCTGTCGTCCCGGCCTTGAGCCGGGACCCATACGCCGCGGCGGGAATGAAGGACGAGGCGCTGAGCCACGACCGGCTTGGGCGGTTCCGCAAGCCTGTGGTTATGGGTCCCCGCGTTCGCGGGGACGACACCGATGATTGTGGCAGGCGCTGTTGATGGCCGATAGAGATGGACGCCCGCGCGTCCTACTCTTCGTCCTCGTCCTGCTTCTTGCCGCCGATGGTCTTGAGCTTGGCGAACACGGCGTCGACGTTGAGATCGTCCTCGTCGCGGCCCGCCGGCTCGTACTCGTCCTTGCGGGTGGTCTCGGAGGCCGGCAGCAGGGTGGCGCCGCTGTAATTGGCGTCGAGCGGCTTTTCCTTGGCGGCGCGCTGGACCTCGAAGTCGAGCTCGATCTGCGAGCACAGGCCGAGCGTCACCGGATCCATCGGCGTCAGCGTCTGCGCGTTCCAATGGGTGCGGTCGCGCACGCTGGCGATCGTGGTCTTGGTGGTGCCGACCAGGCGCATGATCTGGGCGTCCTTGAGCTCGGGATGGTTCCGCACCAGCCAGAGGATGGCGCTCGGGCGCTCGTGGCGGCGCGACACCGGGGTGTAGCGGGGGCCCTTGCGCTTGGGCTGCGGCGGCAGCACCACCTTGCTCTCCTGCAACCGCAGGCGGTAGTTCGGGTCGCGCTCGGCCTTCTCGATCTCCTCGCGGGTGAGCTGCCCGGTCGAGATCGGATCCATGCCCTTGATGCCCTGGGCGGCGTCCCCGTCGGCGATGGCGCGCACCTCGAGCGGGTGCATCTTGGTAAAATCGGCGACCTGGTCGAAGGTCAACGCAGTATTGTCGACCAGCCACACGGCAGTTGCCTTCGGCATCAGCGGGGCGTTGCTCATGGCAAATCTCCTTTGTGCTCCGCCCCGGCCCTGGGAGGCGAAACCTGTGGTCATCGGCGATGACGGGAATTGGCCCTATATAAGCCGTCCCGGGGGCGGGGCGCAATGGCCTGGAGAAAACGGCCTTGACAGCGCTCGAAAGCAGTCCCAAGTCCTACCCAAACGAGTGTCAGACCCAAGCTCTTCGCGTATCGACCGCCCCCGCTTGCCGGCCCGGGGGTCCGTGGTCGCCGAAACCAGCCCGCACAGATCAGCTCAGACCAGCCCCATGGCAGCCAAACCAGACCTCAAAATCGTGCTTTGCTCGCCGCGCGGCTTCTGCGCCGGCGTGGTGCGCGCCATCGACACCGTGGAACGGGCGCTCGCCATCTATGGCGCCCCGGTCTATGTCCGCCACGAGATCGTGCACAACAAATACGTCGTCGACAGCCTGAAGACCAAGGGCGCCATCTTCGTCGAGGAGCTGGCGGAGATTCCCGACAGTACCAACGCACCGGTGGTCTTTTCGGCGCATGGCGTGCCGAAGTCGGTTCCCGCCGAGGCCCAGGCGCGGAACTTCTTCTCCCTGGACGCGACCTGCCCGCTGGTGACCAAGGTCCACCGTGAGGCCGCGATCCATTTCAAGCGCGGCCGCGAGATCCTGCTGATCGGCCACTCGCACCATCCGGAGGTGGTCGGCACGGTCGGCCAGCTTCCGGCCGGCGCCGTGACCCTGATCGAGACCGCCGAGGACGCGGCGACCTTCACCCCGAAGGACCCGGACAACCTCGCCTTTGTCACCCAGACCACGCTGTCGATCGACGACACCAAGGACATCGTCGCGATCCTCAAGGGCCGGTTCCCGAACATCTCGGGCCCGCACAAGGAGGACATCTGCTACGCCACCACCAACCGCCAGCTGGCGGTCAAGAAGGTGGCCCCGGTGGTCGACGCGCTGATCGTGGTCGGTGCGCCGAACTCGTCGAACTCGCAGCGCCTGCGCGAGGTCGCCGAGCGCGAGGGCTGCCCGATTGCGGTGCTGGCGCAGCGTGCCTCGGACATCGACTGGGCGCGCTTCGAGGGCATCAAGAGCCTGGGCATCACCGCCGGTGCCTCGGCGCCGGAGGTGATCGTCGAGGAGATCATGGGTGCCTTTGCCGAGCGCTACGTGCTGCATGTCGAGACGGTGTCGGCGGCCGAGGAGAACGAGTTCTTCCCGCTGCCGCGCTCGCTGCGTCCGGAAGCGGCCGCCGAGTAAGCCGGCCGCTTGTTTTCCGCCCTCGGCGGCCTCTCGGCCTTGAACCCGGCGCCCGCATGCGCGATGAAGGGCGCAACGGGCCTGTCCGGTGATGAAGTTCGCATCGGAGAGGCGGGGGCAGGCGAACTTCGACAACTGGGATAGCGCATGGCGGTCTATACCGACGTCGCCGCCGACGAGCTTGCGGACTTCCTCAAGACCTACGACATCGGCGAATTGCTGTCCTACAAGGGCATCGCCGAAGGGGTCGAAAACTCCAACTTCCTGCTCCACACCACCAAGGGCTCCTACATCCTCACGCTGTACGAGAAGCGCGTGGCGGTGGACGACCTGCCGTATTTTCTGGGACTGATGGCGCATCTGGCCGAGCGCGGCGTGAGCTGTCCGCAGCCGGCGCGCAATCGGGACGGCGCGGTGTATTCGAGCCTGTCCGGCCGGCCCGCGGCGATCATCAACTTCCTGGAAGGCATGTGGCCGCGCAAGCCGAACGTCACCCACTGCGCCGGGGTCGGTGCGGCGCTGGCGCAGATGCACCTCGCCGGACGCGACTTTCCGCTGGTGCGCAAGAATCCGCTCTCGGTGTCCGGCTGGCGCTCGCTGTTCGCCCAGGCGGGCGACCGCGCCGACACGGTGCAGGCCGGCCTCTCCGCGCTGCTGTCGACCGAGCTCGATCATCTCTCGCGCGCATGGCCGACGGATCTGCCGGAGGGCGTCATCCATGCCGACCTGTTTCCGGACAACGTGTTCTTCCTCGGCGACAAGCTCTCGGGGCTGATCGACTTCCCGTTCTCCTGCAACGACATTCTGGCGTATGACGTCGCGATCTGTCTCAACGCCTGGTGCTTCGAGGCCGATCATTCGCTGAACGTCACCAAGGCGCGCGCCTTCTTCAACGCCTATGGCCGCGTCCGGCCGCTGTCGGAGGCCGAGCTGGAGGCGCTGCCGCTGCTGGCGCGCGGTGCTGCGATCCGCTTCCTGCTGACGCGGCTGGTGGACTGGCTCAACGTGCCGCCGGGCGCGCTGGTCAAGCCGAAGGATCCGCTGGAATACGCCCGCAAGCTGCGCTTCCATCAGAATGTCGCCAGCGTGCGCGACTATGGCATCGGCGGAGACGCGGCGTGAGCGAGCATCCGGTCGTCAGCATCTACACCGACGGCGCCTGCTCGGGGAATCCCGGGCCCGGCGGCTGGGGTGCGATCCTGCGCTTCGGCGACAAGGAGAAGGAGCTCAAGGGCGGCGAGCCGCACACCACCAACAACCGCATGGAGTTGATGGCCGCCATCTCGGCGCTGGAAGCGCTGAAGAAGTCGTGCCAGGTCGAGCTCTACACCGACAGCCAATATGTCCGGCAGGGCATCACCGGCTGGATCCATGGCTGGAAACGCAACGGCTGGAAGACCGCCGACAAGAAGCCGGTCAAGAACGCTGAGCTGTGGCAGCGGCTCGACGCCGCGCTGAAGCCGCACAAGGTCAACTGGCACTGGGTCAAGGGCCATGCGGGGCACGCCGAGAACGAGCGTGCCGACCAGCTCGCGCGCGATGGGGTGGCGATGGCGCGGATGCAGAAGAACGTGCGAGGCTGACCCGATCGCCACGGTCGATCGTCATCGATCGTGGCGTCGCCTTCTCGTCACGTCCCTCCGAGTGGGCTGCGCTCGATGGCGAAATCGTCAAGCAAGGGGGAGCTGCGGCCTCCGATCAGCGTCGCGACGAGCTCCGAGGCGAGGTAGCTGAACGTGATTCCATTGCCGCCATATCCGTAGGCGCCGTATACGTTCTTGTAGCCCGGGACGACGCCGATCAGAGGCAGCCCGTCATCGGTCGTGTCGAATGTTCCGGACCATTGATAGTCGGTATCGAGAATAGCGTGCGGCCATAGGGCCGAGAGTTCTGCAGCCAGGCGCCGCGACTTCTCCGGGATGGCATGATCACGAGCGTCCGGCTCGATGAGCTCGTCGTCGTCCTCGCCTCCGAAGATGATCCGCCCGTCCGGTGTGGTGCGGGCATAGTGATAGTCGTCGCTGGCCTCCCAGATCAGAACCTCGTCCTTCCAGAGATTCTGCGGCTGGGGCACGGTGGCAATGGCCCAGCTCGACGTCACGCGATGGATCGTCGGCTTGACGATTCGGGGGATCGCGTAGCCGGTTGCCAGCACGACGTGACGAGCCTCGATCTCGTGACCGTCGTCGAGGCCGACGGTCACCCTTGCTTTCCCGCAGTCGAAGAAGACGGCATTGCCTTGAACAAGGTGTGCGCCTCGCGACAGCGCCAGGGACAGCAGGCCGCCTGCCAACTGCACCGGGTCAGCGTCGGCGGCACCGGGGGACAGGATCGCGCCCGCTCGGGCGAAGCCGAAATTGTCGAGGAGAGTGCGGTGATCAAGGAAGATGCCGGGCAGCCCGGCTCGGGTGCGTTGCGCGAGCTCGTCACGCAAAACCCTCGAGTCGTCATCGCGCGCAAGATAGAGCGACTGGCGGGCCCGCAATTCACCGGGCAGCGTCCGCTCCGAGATCTGGCGCTTCAATTCCGTCACCGCGCGCAGGCTGGCCTGATAGCATCGCGCGGCGCGGTCGAAGCCGATCAGCGACCCAAGCTGCCCGAGTGGTCGATCGATTTCCCACAGCAGCATGGCGGTGCTGGCGGCCGTGCTGCCGCGGCAGGGCTGCTCGCGATCAATCAGGACGACGTCGTGCCCTTCGCGGGTGAGCCGTTCAGCCATCATCGCGCCGGTAATTCCGGCGCCGACGATCAGGACGTCGCAGCGAAAACTCGCGACACCGGCCGCCGTCGGAAACGACGGTACATCCGGCCAGGGCGGCCTGACGCTCCGGACGTCGTCCTGCTGCATTTGTTGCGGCTGATCGTTGAAGATGTCGACCTCCCGGCGAACTGAGGAACCGGCCTCTCTAACGCCGTCATGCAACTTCGGTTCGGCGCAAAATGTCTTCGCGAGGTCACTTCCGAGGCGGTCCATTGCGCGGCCTTTCCCCGGTCGACGGCCGAGCGTGGAGGGCCGGGCTGGGACGTCGACAGCGCGCAAAAAGCAAGGGCCGGGAGAGATTCCCCCGGCCCTTCGCCGCATATCCTGGACTTATCCGTTGGAGTCGGCCGCTCCTAGCGCCTTGACGGTCGAATCCGGATCGAGCCGTCCAGCGCGCCTGATCGCCGTCACAGCTGCCCGAGCAGCGTGTCGCCGCCGGAGACCTCGACCTTGCCCGGGGCGGCTTCGAGGTTCAGCTTGGTGACCGTGCCGTCCTCGACCAGCATCGAGTAGCGCTTCGAGCGGATGCCGAGGCCGGCGCCGGACGCGTCGAGCTCCATGCCGATCGCCTTGGTGAACTCGGCATTGCCGTCGGCCAGGAACACGGCCTCGTCGCGCTGGTCGGTGTCGCGCTTCCAGGCGTTCATCACGAAGGCGTCGTTGACCGAGACGATCGCGATGGTGTCGACGCCCTTGTCCTTCATCGCATAGGCGTTGAGGAAGATGCTGGGCAGATGCATCTTGTGGCAGGTGCCGGTGTAGGCGCCGGGCACCGCGAACAGCGCGACCTTCTTGCCCTTGAAGATGTCGTCGGTGGTTTTGACCTGCGGGCCTTCGCCGGTCATGACGCGGAATTGGGCCTGCGGCAGCTTATCGCCAACCTTTATGGTCATTCGAGTTACTCCTTCCCCTGGATGTGTCTTGGATCTGTCTTGCGCGGTGCGCGCTACACTATTCGGCAGGCCGGAAACGGCAACGGCCCGCCGCGATCACGACTCCGTCATCGCACAACGCTGCCGCCCCGCCAACGGATCAGGCCGCCGCTGCCGGCTTCTTCTTCTCGTCGCGCAGCTCCCGGCGCAGGATCTTGCCGACATTGGTCTTCGGCAGCTCGGTCCTGAACTCGATCTGCTTCGGCACCTTGTAGTTCGTGAGCTGCTCGTGGCAGTGCTTGATGATGTCCTCGGAGGTGAGGTTGGGGTCCTTCTTCACCACGAACGCCTTGACGACCTCGCCGGTCTTCTCGTCCGGCAACCCGATCACGGCGGTCTCCAGCACGCCCGGATGGGTCGCGATGACCTCCTCGACCTCGTTCGGATAGACGTTGAAGCCGGAGACGAGGATCATGTCCTTCTTGCGGTCCACGATCTTGACCGAGCCGTCCGTGGCCATGACGCCGACGTCTCCGGTGCGGAAGAAGCCGTCCGCCGTCATCACCTTGGCGGTCTCGTCGGGCCTGTTCCAATAGCCTGCCATCACCTGCGGGCCCTTGGCGCAGATCTCGCCGGGTTGGCCGAGCGGCACCTCGTTGCCGTCATCGTCGCGGATCGACAGGAACGTCGAGGGCAGCGGCAGGCCGATCGTGCCGGTGAACTCGGTCGAGGTCGGCACGTTGCAGGTCAAGACCGGCGCGGTCTCCGACAGGCCGTAGCCCTCGGCGATGCTGCAGCCCGTCACCTGCTTCCACTGCTCGGCCACCGGGCGCTGCACGGCCATGCCGCCGCCGTTGGAGACCTTCAGCTTGGAGAAGTCGATCTTCTTGAAGTCAGGATGATGCAGCAGGCCGTTGTAGAGCGTGTTGACGGCCGGGAAGGTGTTGACCTGATACTTCATCAGCTCCTTGATGAAGCCGGCAATGTCGCGCGGATTGGGGATCAGCAGATTGGCGCCGCCGGCGCGCACTGCGAGCAGGAAGCAGCAAGTCAGCGCGAAGATGTGGTAGAGCGGCAGCGCGCAGACGATCAGCAGCTGATCGACATGCGGCGGCCGGTCCATGACCGGCTGCAGCCAGGCGTCGTTCTGCAGCACGTTGGCGACGACGTTGCGGTGGAGCAAGGTGGCGCCCTTGGAGACGCCGGTGGTGCCGCCGGTATATTGCAGGAAGGCGACGTCGTCGGGGCCGATGGTGGGCTTCTGGAAGCGCTTGCCGCGGCCGGCGGCGAGCGCATCGTTGAACGGCACGGCGCCCGGCAGCGAGAACGCCGGCACCATCTTCTTGAGGCGGCGGACGACGAGGTTGACGATCACGCCCTTGAAGCCGAGCAGGTCGCCCATGCTGGCGACGACGATGTGTTTGACCTGGGTGTGTCCCACCACCTGCTGCACGGTGTGGGCGAAATTCTCCAGCACGATGATCGCCTCGGCGCCGGAATCCTTGAGCTGGTGCTCGAGCTCGCGCGGCGTGTAGAGCGGGTTGACGTTGACGACGGCGTAGCCCGCGCGGAGCACCGCGGAGATCGCGATCGGATATTGCAGCACGTTCGGCATCATCAGTGCGACGCGCGCACCCTTCGCCAGACCCAGGCCCTGCAGATAGGCGCCCATCGCGACCGACATCTCGTCGAGCTCGCGATAGCTGATCGCCTTGTCCATGCAGATGAAGGCGCGGCGATCGGCGAATTTCTTGAAGCTCTCTTCCAGCAGGTCGACGAGCGACGGGTATTTGCCCGGATCGATATCGGCGGGAACGCCGGCCGGATAGTGCTTGAGCCAGATGCGCTCCATGACCCTTCCTCTCTGATCGTCTCTTGTTCGTATATCGGCAGCCGCCTCTCTGGGGCCGGCGGCGCCAATATCGAATTTCCGGCCGTTCAAGGCAAGCGGCCGGCGCGTCGATGAAAGGGGAGGTACAGGCAGTCCGGGCCGAGGGCCCGCGCCAGTTGCTGGCTGCGTCCGTATGCGCCGCGCGGGATCAGCCGTCCTTCGGCGCGGGCTTGCCGTCCGTCTTCGGCTTTGCGGCGGCCTTGGGCTTGGTGGGCTTGGGCGCGTCGGAGCCGGTTTTTTCCGCCGGTTTTCCGCCGGCTTCGTGCTTGGCGGCGACGTGGCGTGCCGCGCCCGGCTTGGCGTTCGACGGCTTGGCATCCGACGGCTTGGCCGCGGCCTTCGCATCCACATCGGTCTTGGCGGCGGTCCGGGTCGCCGGCTTGGCATCCTTGCGGGCGGCGGCGTGCGCCTTCTTGCCGCGGTGCCTGGCCGGGGTCTGCGCGTCGGCATCGGCGGCGACGGCGGCGATCAGCGCCGCGCCGGTGCGCGTCGGGCCGGTGTAGACCACGACCGGCTCGGACGGAGCGGGGGCCGCCGCCAGCAGTTCGGACGGCTTCATGGACGGCGCCTGCAGGCCGGCGAGCAGGGTGCCGCCGGTCGCTTCGCCGTCCGCACCGGCAACGGTGTCCTCGTCCTCATCGCTGGCCGGCCGGTGGCGGCGGCCGTTGCACATGTCGTCGCGCAGGTTGGGCGGCGTCGCGTCGACCGGGGCCAACTGATCGACCGTGCCCAGCGGCGACTTCAGCCAGCTCAGCTGGTTGCCGTTGAAGCCGCGGTCGAGCATCTGGATCGCGCGCACGGCGCGCATCTGTCCCGAGGAGGCGCCGAGCACCACCGCGATCAGGCGCTTGCCGTTGCGGGTCGCCGACGCCACCAGATTGTAGCCCGAGGCGCAGATGAAACCGGTCTTGAAACCGTCGGCGCCGGGATAGCGCCCGATCAGCTTGTTGAAGTTCTGCACCACGCGGCGGCCGTAGCGGATCGACGGGATGTGGACGAAGTATTCGTACTCGGGAAGATCGCGGATGATGGCGCGCGCCAGGATCGCGAGATCACGCGCCGAGGTGATCTGGCCGTCGGCAGGCAGTCCGTTCGGATTGACGTAGCTGGTCTGCGTCATGCCGAGCTTGCGGGCGGTGTCGTTCATCATCGCCGAGAAGCCGTCGATGGAGCCGCCGACGCCCTCGGCGAGCACCACCGCCATGTCGTTGGCGGACTTCACCAGCATCATCTTGAGCGCGTTGTCGACGGTGAGCTGCGTGCCCGGCCGGTAGCCCATCTTCGACGGCGACTGCGAAGCCGCGGTCGGCGAGACCGTGAACAGCGTGTCGAGCGTGATCCTGCCCTCCTTGACCGCCTTCAAGGTGACATAGGCGGTCATCAGCTTGGTGACTGATGCTGGGTACCAGGGATAGGTCGCGTTCTGCGCTTCCAGCACCTTGCCGGTGTCGGCTTCGACGAGCAGCAGCGCCTCGGCATGGGCCCAGCGCGGCGCGAGCACGAGAGCGGCAGCGAGAACGATGATCTGAAGCGGGGAATAGCGGAACAACAGGCGAAGCGTCTGCACTGGTCAGATCCGGTCCTTTGAGACCCGCCTCGCGCAGCGAGGTGGGCAAACGGGCTTTCGGGTTTCAAGCGTGTCCGGTGCCGCTTCGGTTGCGGCAGGTCGCGAACCTATACCGGCTCGACGCTGGCGAACAGAGCCCAGCCATTCAATTCCACGATGAAAGCGTCCCGCGATCAGGCCTTGACGGTGGTGCCGTCGCTGTCCGGCGCGACAAGCGACGCGCGTGCGTTCTCCTGCACCATGAACTGGGCCTTCGCGAGTTCCGCGAAATGGCCGCCCTTGGCAACGAGTTCATCGAACGTTCCGCTTTCGATCACGCGCCCGTTCTCGAACACCAGGATTCGCGTCGCATTGCGAATCGTCGAGAGCCGGTGTGCGATCACGAAGGTCGTGCGTCCCTTCATCACCTCGTCGAGCGCCGCGTTGAGCTTGGCCTCGGTGACGGCATCGAGCGCGGAGGTCGCCTCGTCGAGAATCAGGATCGGAGGATCCTTCAGGAGGGCACGCGCGATCGAGAGCCGCTGGCGCTCGCCACCGGACAGCATGCGGCCGCGCTCGCCGGCGTTGGTATCGAAGCCCTGGTCGGCACGATCGATGAAATCGAGCGCCTGGGCGCGCGCGGCGGCGGTGCGCAGCTCCTCGTCGGTCGCGTCCGGCTTGCCGACCAAAAGGTTCTCGCGGATCGAGCGATTGAACAGCAGCGCCTCCTGGAACACGACGCCGATGTTCCTGCGCAGTGCCGCGAGCTTCAATCCGCGGACGTCCATGCCGTCGATCCTGATGAAGCCGGATTGCGGATCGAAGGCGCGATGCAAGAGTGCAATCGCGGTCGACTTGCCGGCGCCGGTCGGTCCGACCAGCGCGATGGTCTGGCCGGGCAGCGCGGTGAAGGTGAGGTCCTCCACCGCCGGACGCTTGCCGTCATAGGAGAACGAGACGTCGTTGAATTCGACCAGGCCCGAGAGCCGGCCGACCTCGATCGCGTCGGGGCGGTCGCGCACGGCCGGCACCGCATCGAGCACGGTGAAGAACTCGGCCAGCCGTGGCGCCTCCATGAACACGTTGTTGATGAAGGAAACGACCTGCTCGAGCTTCTGGATCAGCATGGTCGCGAACGACACGAACATCACGATCTCGCCCACGGACGTCAGCCCGGCCTGATGCAGGGCGATGCCCAGCGTGAAGATCGCGAGCACGGTGATGGTGGTCGAGGCACGCGTGATGACCGTCACCAGCGCCCACCAGCCGAGCACCGGCATCTGCACCGACAGCAATTGTCCGGCCACGGTGCGCAGGCCCTGCACCTCGGCATCGATGCGCACGAAGCTCTGCACCAGCGCGACGTTGCCGAGCGCGTCGGAGGCACGCGCCGACAGGTCGCTGTAATGCTCCTCGACCTCGCTCTGCATGCCGTAGGTCTTGCGCACGACCAGGGTCGTCAGCACGGTGAACACCACGCACAGCACGAACAAGAGGATCGCGAGCCGCCAGTTCAGATAGAGCGACAGCGGCAGCAGCACCAGCACCGACATGATCGCGGCGAAGTGCTCGCGGAAGAACGACAGCCACAGCTTCCACAGCGCGTCGGTGCCGTTGATCATCACCTTCATCAGCCGGCCGGAATGGGTGCCGGAATGGAACGTCAGCGGTAGCTGCAAGATGTGCTCGAAATAGCTCGTCAGCACCGCATGGCGCTGCCGGTGCGCCAGCCGGTCGGCCTGCAGCGCGACCCAGGCGCTGGCCAGTATCGTGAACAGCCCGAATCCGGCCCAGGCCGCGAGCAGCGGCCAGGCGGTGCTGGTCGAGGCGTTGCCCGAGAGCGAGTCGACAATGCGTCCGAACAGCACCGGCTCGGCGAACTGCGCCACCGCCAGCGCCAGGTTGGCGATCGCGAGAAACCAGCCGAGCCGCGCCTCCTTTCCGAGCAGATGGAGCACGCGGGCATAGATGCGGAGCAGGGACATGGGCGGGGCGCTTCGTGTCGGCAGTTGGAATCAGCGCTGGGCGCGCGGCGCCATGTTAGCAAGGGAACGGCCGCCGCGGCGAGCGCTCAGTTGACCAGCCGGCTGTCGGCGGGCGGCAGGAAGCTGTCGTCGAAGATGTCGGCGGGTTGCGGACGCTTGTGGTGGAATTTGCCGTCCTCGGCGAGTTGGTCGAGGGCCCGCTCGAACCGGGCGGGATCGATGCCGCCGATGCCATCGCGTCGGACGTCCGGCGTCAGCACGTTGTCGACGAGCACGCTCTGCAGCCGCTGCAGCTCGAGCTCGCGGGAGCCGTCATCCATCCGGCCCACCACGTCGGCGATCGCGCCGGCAGGGTCCTTGATGGCAAGCTGGAGGCCCGACGTCAGCGCGCGCAGGAAGCCCTTCACGGCAGCCGGCTGCTTGGCCGCAAAGCCGGGATTGACGATCACCGCATGGCCATAGGCCTCGCAGCCATAATCAGCGAAGCGCAGCACCGCGAGATCGGCGGCGGGCACCCCGCGGTCGCGCAGATTGATCGCCGAGAGATACGAGAAGCCGCTGACGGCATCGACCTGGCCGGCCGACAGGATCGGCTCGCGCACGGCCGCGCCGACGCGCGACAGCTTGATGGTCTCGGGCCTGAGGTGGTTGTGCCTCACGACCGCCGGCCACAGCCGGATCGAGAGGTCGCCCTCGGCGACGCCGAGCGTTTTGCCTTCGATGTCGCCGAGCCCGTTGATGCCGCGACTCCTGCGCGCGATGATCGCGTAAGGCGCCCTGTTGAACAGCACGAACACGGCCTTGACCGGCTGGCTGTTCGACGCGTCGCGATAGCGGATCAGCTCGTTGATGTCGGCGAGCGCCATGTCGGCCTCGCCGGAAGCGACCCGCGCGATCGCATCGGGAGAGCCCTTGGCCGTGGTGATGGTGACCGTCACGCTTTCGGTGGCAAACAGCCCGCGGCTGGCGGCGAGGACCAGTGGCGCCATGCTGCCATCGAGCGGCCGATCCAGCGCGAACATGACGGCGACCGGACGTTTCGGCTCCTCCGCCGCAGCTTCCTGTCGCGACAGGCATGAGGGCACGACGACGACGGCGAGGAACGCCAAAGCAAGCAGGGTGAGGGATCGTCGCATGCGCATCATGTCACGCCGGTATTCGCAGGCCGTACCGGTCTTGTCACGCCGGTATTCTAATCAGTTCGCCGGCCGTCGCGGGATCGAGCCGCGGGATCGTCATGTCAATTTCGTGACAACGTCGCTGTCTCGCTGCCCGCTCGGGGCAGGCGGTGCCTGATCATGTCGGATCGAATGTGAATGGTCCATGAGCAAGGCCTGCGGCGATTTGCGGCTTCGACTCCGGGTTTCGCGAGGGGAACTGTGGGCGCAGTTCGCGAGTTGATACGCGAGATTGGATCGTACGGAGAAAACACATGATCGCACAGCGCGGAAGTTTTTCCCGCTTTGGCCGTGCTACCGTCCTGGCGACGGTGGCCGCGGTGACTTTGACGGCCGTGCAGCCGACACTCGCCTTTGCCGGCTCCGCGCCGGCCGAGAAGGGCGTCGTCGCCAAGACGGCCAATGATGGCGGCCTGACCGATGTCAGCGCGCGCCGGCGCCACTATCGCGGCAATGGCGGTGCGGCGGCTGCGGCTGCCTTTGCCGGCATCGTCGGCACCGGCCTCGCCATCGCGGCGGCGCAGAACCGCCGTTCCTACTACGAGGACAACTATTACTATGGCCGGCCGGCCTATTACGGCTACGGGCCGCGCTATCAGTATTACGGCGGCGGCCCCTATTACGGTGGCGGCTATCATCATCACCCGCATTGGTGATGTGAGATCGGATGAGACGATCCGCCGGCCCCGTGCCGGCGGATTTTTTCTTGCCTGCTGCGAACGTTAATATGCGGGCCATCGATTTTAACTAGTGTGGCGAGATGACTGATTCGATCGATCGGCTCTATCGCGCTGTCCTGGCGGCCAGGGATCTCGACCCCGCGCGATCGCGCACGGCCAAGCTGATGCAGCAGGGCACGGCCAAGATGGCCAAGAAGCTCGCCGAAGAGGCGATCGAGGTCGCGATCGATGCCGTCGGCGGCGACGCCCAGGCCGTGGTGCGCGAAAGCGCCGACCTGATCTACAATCTGGCCGTGCTGTGGGCCGAGCTCGATGTCCAGCCCGAGGACGTCTGGCGCGAGATGGAACGGCGCGAGCTGATGCTCGGCATCGCCGAGAAGCTGCCGAAATCGCCCGCGAAGGTCGCCAAGGCCGCGCCCGGACGGGTGGCGGGGCGACCGATCGTCGCGGCCGACCGGACGATCCGCAAGCGGCACTAGTGTGGCGGTCCGATTCGGACCGGCATATGGGCCATGGACAAATCCTGCCCGGTTTGCTTCATCGCCACCATGCTCAGACGGATCTACGACTGGTGTATCGACGCCGCCCACAAGCCGCATGCCATGTGGATCATGGCCGCGGTCGCCTTCGCTGAAAGCTCGTTCTTTCCGGTGCCGCCGGATGTGATGCTGATCCCGATGTCGCTGGCGAAGCCGCAGCGGGCCTGGCTGTTCGCCGGCGTCTGCACCGCGGCCTCGGTGGCGGGCGGCCTGGTCGGTTATGCCATCGGCGCGCTGCTCTACGACTCCCTCGGCCATTGGCTGATCCAGCTCTACGGCCTCGGCGACAAGGTCGAGGCGTTCCGGGCGTCCTATGCCGAGTGGGGCGCCGTCATCATCCTGCTGAAGGGATTGACGCCGATCCCCTACAAGCTGGTCACGATCACGTCGGGCTTCGCCGGCTATAATCTGTTTCTGTTCATCGTCTGCTCGATCATCGCGCGCGGCGGCCGCTTCTTCATCGCCGCGATATTGCTCAACCGCTATGGCGAATGGATCAGGGTGCGCATCGAGAAACATCTCGGCCTGTGGGTGGCGATCGGCGCGGCCGTGCTGGTGGCCGGCTTCGTCATTGCCGTGAAGCTGATCTGATGCGCCCGTTGCGCCCGGGGCAGGGGGCGGCGGGGGCGGCGCTTCTGGTCGTCGTCTCGGTTCTCTCTGCCGTCGCGGCATGGGCGCAAACGACGCCTTCCTTGGGGCTGCGAGAAGCGCCGCAACAGCCACCGCAGCAGGCGCCTGCCGTCCAGCCTGCGCCGCCCTCCAATCCGGGTCTGGTGGAGGAGCTTGGCAAGCTGTTCGAGAAGATGTCGATCATTCCGCTGAAACCTTCGGGCGATGCCCGCGCCGAGCCGCCGGCGGCCGGCAGCGATCCCACCGGCGCTGCCGCGGATCCGCCCGCCGCGACCCCGGTGCAGCCCACTGGCCCGGTCGCGCCGAAGGGCGGCGCCGACACCAAAGACGTGCTGAAGGAGACCGGCGAGACCTTGTCGCGCCTCGCCAAGCCCTCGAGCATGATCACCGGCCGCTCGGTCTGCCCGATTGCCACCAACGGCACACCGGATTGCAAGCTCGGCGCCGACCGGCTGTGCCAGGGCAAGGGCTACAAGGACGGCAAGAGCCTCAACACCGACTCGGCGGAGACCTGCTCGGCCAGGGTGCTGATCCCGGGCCGGCAGCGCAAGCCGGGCGACTGCCGCACAGATACCTTCGTCACCTCGGCGCTCTGCCAATGACGCCTGCATGCCAGCGCCTCAACGCAAGACCGTGATCGGGCTTTTCCGGTCCCTCTGCGGGCGAATTGCCATCACGGCTTGATGTCGGGCATGCTCGCGATCACGAGCGTCTCCGCATTTCACAACGAGGAATTCCCATCCATGTCCATGCCCGCCTTGTTCAAGGGCCGCCTGTCGATCCCGGTGATCGGCTCGCCGCTGTTCATCATCTCCGTGCCCGACCTGGTGATCGCGCAGTGCAAGGCCGGCGTGGTCGGTTCGTTTCCGGCGCTGAACGCGCGGCCGGCCGCGCTGCTCGACGAATGGCTGGCGCGCATCACGGAAGAGCTCGCCGCCTATGACCGGGCGCATCCGGAACGCCCGTCGGCGCCGTTCGCCGTCAACCAGATCGTGCATCGTTCCAACAACCGGCTCGAGCAGGATCTCGCGCTGTGCGAGAAGTACAAGGTGCCGATGATGATCACCTCGCTCGGCGCGCGCGAGGAGCTGAACCAGGCGGCGCATGCCTGGGGCGGCATCGTCTTCCACGACGTCATCAATCAGTTCTTCGCCCACAAGGCGATCGAAAAGGGCGCCGACGGCCTGATCCTGGTCGCGGCCGGCGCCGGTGGCCATGCCGGCACGATCTCGCCGTTTGCCTTCGTGGCGGAGACCCGGAGCTGGTTCGACGGCCCCATCGCGCTGTCCGGCGCGATCGCGAACGGCCGCGCCATCCGCGCCGCGCGCGTCCTCGGCGCCGACTTCGCCTATATCGGCTCGGCCTTCATCGCCACCAAGGAGGCGAACGCCGTCGAAAGCTACAAGGACATGATCACCAAGTCCGGCGCCGACGACATCGTCTATTCGAACCTGTTCACCGGCGTGCACGGCAACTACCTGAAGCCGTCGATCGTCGCCGCCGGCCTCGATCCGGACAACCTCCCGACCTCCGATCCGTCGAAAATGAGCTTCGGCACCGATACCTCGGGCGAGCGCGCCAAGCCGAAGGCCTGGAAGGAGATCTGGGGATCGGGGCAGGGCATCGGCGCCATCAAGGACGTGCTGCCCGCCGCCGAGCTGATTGCGCGCTTCAAGAAGGAATATGACGAAGCGATCGATCCGCCGCTCTGAGCGGCTTCGCGCCGGACAGAAGAAAAGCGCGGCAGCCAGGGCTGTCGCGCTTTTTTTTGTCGAGGCCGCAACAGAGCGGGCGAGCTACTCCAGCTCGATCGCCTGGAACTTGCCGCGCTCGTCCAGCGCGGTGCCCCAGATCTTGTGCGAGGCCTGGTGCTCGGCGCGGCCGAAGCCGAGCTTGGCGCCGAGACCGAGATCGATGTCGCGCATGTTCTCCAGCGTGTCGATCAGCGCCTCGGTGTCGAGCTGCGGGCCGACCCGGCGCAGCGCCTGGATCAGCACGTTGGCCGAGACGTAGCCCTCGAACGACACGTAGGACGGCGCCTCGCCCGGGAAGTACTTCTCCAGCGCGCTCTTGTATTCGAGCACGGCGCTCGAATAGCCGCCGACGGCCGGCACCACCTGGGTGACGATCACGCCGCTGGCATAGCGCGGGCCGAGCAGCATCAGCTCGTCGGAGAGCTCGGTCGAACCCACGAAGGAGACGTTGGTGTAGATCATGTGCGGGAACAGATCGCGCGTCTTCTCGATGAACTTCGCGGCGGCGCGATAGGTTGCCACCATGACGATCGCCTTGGGCGGGTTCTTCAACGCCCTCAGCTGGTTGACCGCGTCGTCGACGTCGACCGTGTTGCGCTTGTAGTTGAGGCGCAAGATGGACGTGTCGGCGAGACCGAGCGAGCGGAAGGCCTTGGCCACGCCGGAGAAGCCGGCATCACCATAGGCGTCCTGCTGCGCGAACACGGCAATGTCCTTGGCCGGCAGGCGGCGGAGCTTGACGAGGTAGCGCACCACGGTGTCGGTCTCTTCCGCGTAGCTGGCGCGGTAGTTGAACACGTAGCGATCCGGCGGATCGTTGCGCAGCAGGTTGGCGCCGGTGAACGCGCCGTAGAACAGCACGCGACGCTGCAGGGCGTAAGGCATCGCCACCGCAGAGGTCGGCGTGCCGACATTGCCGACGAAGCCGAACACCTTGTCCTTCTCGTAGAGCTGCTTCATCGCGTCCAGCGTCCGCGACGGCTCGTAGCCGTCGTCGGCCGAATAGAGCCGCAGCGAGCGCCCGGCGATGCCGCCGGCGTCGTTGGCGCGGTTGAAGGCGGCCTCGATGCCCATCTTCATCTGCCGGCCGAGCTCCTTGGCAGCGCCCGAGAACGGAGCGGCGATGCCGAAGCGGATCTCGTTGGCGGTGACGCCCTGGACGTTGGTGGTGGACGCCGGCGGCAGCGTCGCGGTCGGTGCCGTCGCAGCGACAGCCGCGGACGGGGCGATCACCCCGGCGAGGCTGGTGGCGGTCTGGCTCGGCGCGCTTTGCCCGAGCGAGCGCTCGAGCTCGGCGAGCTGGCGGCCCGCGGAGTTACAGTCGGTCTGAGCCGCCCCGACGCGGTTGCGTCCATCGGCGACGTAGCCGTTGAAGACGCGGGTGAGCTCGTCACGATCCGAGCCGCCGGTGGAGGCCTCCCGGATCACCTCCCGAAACTTGTCGACAATGGCCTGAACGCGGCCCTGGTCGATCGCCTGACAGGCGGATGCTGCTCCCACGATCGGCCCGACCCGGCTCGCAAGATTACGCACCACATCCGCATTGGTGCCCGCCGCGCTGGCGGGCGTTGCGAGCAATGCCGCAACCAAGAACACGCTACAACGAAAGTTCATTGCCACTATCCCACTTTGGACCCCATCCAGGTCTTCCGCCTGGTGAATTGACGCCGTGTCTGCGACGGAGAAGACATAAGACCGTCACCATGCACAGACCAGCCTTTCCTAAGAGCATGACCATTTCGGTAACCCGACACGCCTTTTTCCGATCATACTTTAGGACCTGCTAACGAAACGTCTTCACCAGTTCTTCCCCTTCGAAGCTAATTCTACTCAAGTTCGATTGCCTGATACGTGCCGGTTTCGTCGAGCGCGGTGCCCCAGATCTTGTGTGAGGCCTGGTGCTCCGCGCGTCCAAATGCGAGCGTCGTGCCGAGGCCGAGATCGAGGCTGCGCATCGATTCGAGCGTGTCGACCAGGCGCTCGGTGTCGAGCGGATTGGTCTGCTTCAGCGCCTGGATCAGAATCGTCGCCGCGATATAGCCTTCGAGAGACGTGTAGTCCGGCGCCTCGCCGGGCGCGTATTTGGCCAGGGCGTTCTTGTAGTCGAGCACGAGGCTCGAGTACCCGGAAACCGCCGGCACGCCCTGCGTCACGATGACGCCGTTGGTGAAGCGCGGGCCGAGCAGCTTGAGCTCGGTCGCGAGCGAGGTCGAGCCGACGGCGGACACGTTGGCGTAGATCAGGCCCGGCACCGCGTCGCGCGTCTTCTCGATGAACTTCGCGGCGGCGCGATCGGTCGCCACCATGATGATCGCCTTGAGTCCCGGCTTGTGCGCCTTGACCTGATTGACCGCCTCTTCCACGTCCATCGTCGCGCGCGGATAGTTGATGCGCGTCACGGTATCGCCGATGTTCAACTGTCGGTAGGCCTTGGCGACGCCGGCGAAACCGTCGTCGCCGAATGGGTCCTGCTGGGTGAACACGGCGATCTGCTTGGGCGAGACGCGCTTCATCTTGATCAGGTAGCGCACCAGCGCGGCGGTCTCCTCCGCGTAGCTCGCCCGATAGTTGAAGACGTAGCGATCCGGCGGATCGCGGCGCACCACCGCCGCGCCGGTGTTAGGGGCGAAGAACAGCGTGCGCCGCTCCAGTGCATAGGGGATCGCCACCTGCGAGTTGGCAGTGCCGACGTTGCCGATGAAGCCGAACACCTGCTCCTTGTCGTAGAGCTGCGTCATCGCCGCCAGCGTGCGGTTCGGATCGTAGCCGTCGTCCGCTGCCACGAGGCGGAGCATGCGCCCGTTGACGCCGCCGGCATCGTTGGTGCGTGCGAACGCGGCCTCGATGCCCTGGCGCATCTGACGCCCGGTCTCCTTGCGGATGCCGGAGAACGGCAGGACCATGCCGAAGCGGATCTCGCGGTCGGTGATGCCGCGCACGGGGCCGGCGGTGACGGCGCCGGTCGTCGTTTCGGCCTTGACCGGTGTGATCGGGGCCGTCGCCGCAGCCGGCTCGCCGAGCGAGCGTTCGAGCTCCGTCAGTTGCCGCTCCGCGGCCGCGCAGGTCGCCTGCGAGGCGCCCGTACGACTACGGCCCTCGGCGATGTAGCCATTGAAGCTGCGGGTCAGCTGATCGCGCTCGCCGTCATTCCTCGTCGCCTGGCGGATGGCTTCGCGGAATTTGTCGACCATGCCCTGGACGCGGCCCTGCGCGATGTCCGGGCAGGCGGAGGCCTGTCCCACGATCGGCCCAACCCGGCTGCCGAGCTCCCTGACGACGTCGGGAGCCGCCGCCAGAGCGGGGCTGAAGGGAGCTGCGAAAACACTCCCGATGATCAACGTGGACCAACGCACGGCCATCGAACCTTCCACCTGCTCAGCCTGTTTCAAACCCTCTTCGTTCTACTATTCGTGGCATTTCGAATTAATGTCGGGTTTCTCTGTCGCTCTTTTGTCGTGGTAGTCGAGGCCGTCGCGCCTCCAGCGGTATCCTATTCAAGTTCGACGGGTTGGTAGGTGCCGCTGTTGTCAAGCGCCGTGCCCCAGATCTTGTGCGAAGCTTGGTGTTCGGCGCGGCCGAAGCCGAGCTGCGTGCCGAGGCCGAGATCGACGTTGCGCATGTTCTCGAGCGTTTCGACCAGTTGCTCGGTATCGAAGTTCGGACCGGCGCGCTTCAGTCCCTCGATCAGGATGCTCGCCGCGATGTAGCCCTCGAGCGAGGTGTAGTCGGCCGGCTCGCCCGGGGCATATTTCGCAAGTGCGGTCTTGTATTCGAGCACCAGGCTCGAATAGCCGGAGACGCCGGGCACGGTCTGGCTGACGATCACGCCCTCGGCGTAGCGCGGTCCGAGCAGCATCAGCTCGCTGGCGAGCGCCGAGCCGGCAACCGCCGAGATGTTGGCGAAGATGACGCCCGGAAATACGCCCTGGGCCTTCTCGATGAACTTGGCTGCGGCACGCGTCGTTGCCAGCATCACCACCGCCTTGACCGGGGTCTTCAGCAGCTTCAGCTGATTGATGGCGTCGTCGACCTCGACCGTGTTGCGCGGATAGTTGACCCGGACGATCGAATTGTCGCTCACCCCGAGCGTTCGGAATGCCTTTGCCACGCCGGCGAAGCCCGCGTCGCCGAAGGCGTCGTTCTGCGCGAACACGACGATCTGGCGCGGATGCAGCCTTCGCATCTTCACGAGATAATGGACCAGCGCGTCGGTCTCCTCGGCATAGCTCGGCCGGTAGTTGAAGACGTAGCGGTCGGGCGGATCGTGGCGCACGACGTTGGCGCCGGTATAGGGCGCGAAGAACAGCGTGCGGCGCTCGAGCGCGTAGGGGATGGCGACCGCGGCGGTGGCCGAGCCGAAATTGCAGATATAGCCGAACACCTGCTCCCTCTCGTAGAGCTGCTTCATCGCATCCAGCGTGCGCGCGGGATCGTAGCCGTCATCGGCGGTGACGAGCTTGAGCATGCGGCCGTTGACGCCGCCGGCCTCGTTGGCGCGATTGAACGCCGTCTCGACGCCGATCTTGAGCAGTCGCCCGCTCTCCTTCACCGGTCCGCTGTAGGGAATGACCATGCCGAGCTTGATCTCGCTCTGCGTCACCCCGCGCACGTTGCCGGCCGGCGGCAGCAGTTGCGCCGGGACGGTCGCGGCCTGCGCCGTCGCAGGTCCGATGCTCACGGCAGGCAGGTTCGCGCGCGCCGGAGGCGGCGCTGCGATGGATCGTTCGAGATCGGCAAGCTGCCGGTCGGCGCCGCCGCAATCCATCCGGCCTGACGTGACGAGGCTGCGGCCTTCGGCCACATAGCGGTCGAGCAGGCGCGTCAGCTCGTCACGGTCGGCCTCGCTGGACGCGGCCTCGCGGATGACGAGCTGGAATTTCTCGATGATGGCCTGGATGCGCGGCCGGGCGATGTCGCGGCACGCGAGTGCTGCGCCAATGATCGGGCCGACGCGGCTGCCGAGCTGGCGCGCCACGCTCACACTCTCGCCGGGCGCGGCAACGGCCTCGCCGGCCACGAGGGACGCAAGCAGGATGGCTGCCACACGGGCGTGAGCCAGCGGACGGCGTGCTGCCGCTTTCTGCGGTAGGACGTCGATCATCGTCGCCTGTGAAGTGTTGGAAGCTGGATCAGTCGTAGAGGGTTAGCGAACCCGCTCCATCTGACCCGTCTTCTGGTTCCACTGCATGAACTGCTGCAGCATCGGCTTTTCGGGATTGTCGGAATCTGCCGCGGGCTCCGGAGCGTCCGCGAGCAGCGACTTGAACTGCGACAGCGCCGGGGCGGCCTGAGCCTCGACCCGCTCCGGCAGCGCGCTGGTCTGGTCCGCCTTGGCGTCCTGCACGTCGGCGGCGACCGGCGGCAGCGTCTTCATCGACTGCACGGCGGCGACGAAGGACGAGCTCGCGTCGGGCTGGCGCCACACCGGCACGATGTTGACGAAGAACAGTGCGACGACGGCGGCGACGCCGGTTGCGGCGGCGAAGCGGCCGGCCACCTTGAACACGACCGAGCGGCGGTCGCGCTCGCGCTCCAGATCCGGCGGCTCGCGCATGACCTGGGGATTCAGCGATTGGCGAAGGGATTCGAACACGGCGGTCTCCAGGCGAGCATCGAGCGGTCCTTGCTGTCCCGAAGCGGGACGCTCGGCCGCCTCCGCTGCCTTGGCATTGTCACCGACGAGAGATAGACGCGCGGCTTCCGGACGTTCGCGCAGCCACCGCGGTGCATAGTGCAGCGGGTCCTGCGGGTTCATCGGATTCTGTTCACTCAACGAACTCATACGCTACTCCTCTGACGCTCGATTCCGGTAAACTGATACGCTTCTGCCACGGTCGTATGAGAGCTAGTTTCAAACGAAGAGCGGGAGCGGTTCTGCCACTTCAGATCACACGGAATCATTTGCAGAATCAGACGTTTCGCGTCGATCAGCGATCGCACGCCAGCAGTCCCTTCCTGCAAGGCGCCGTGGCACGTTTGCCGTGCCTTGGGCGCCTCTATCGATCCCATGCCCCGCCCCCTGACGAGTGTCAATCGATCGGAACTTCCTAAAGCCGTCGGTTCCGAATTATATGTACGTTAAAGTTATCATCATGATGTGATTAAAATGAGGCATGACAGGTCTTGACGCAGATGCTCATGAATTGCGTCTCATTGATGCCAACATTGCGCCTTGATTCGATCATCATCGAACTATGTCGGGCGGGCCGCTGTCGATTTTTGAGCGGCTTAGCGTCGATTTAACCATCCGTTAACCATCTGGCGCCGACAGTTAACCAATCACTAAGAAGGGTTGGGTCGGATGGTCATGAGTGCCAGCGCTGAAACGGTGCGTCCTGTTATTCGTCTGCGCGGGCGCTCCTACGTCGCCTTCGTGTTTTCGCCGGTTGTGCCGATTGCCGATTGGCTGGCTGAGCTCGATGCAACGCTCGCGGGCTCGCCCGGCTTCTTCGTCGGCAAGCCGATCGTGCTCGATCTCTCGGCGCTGGATCTGAGCCCGCTCGCCATCACCCATCTCATCAAGAGCATCGAGTCGCGCAACATCCGCGTGCTCGGGCTCGAAGGCGTCGAGCAGGGGCGGCTGTCGCTCGGCATGCCGCCCTTGTTGTCCGGCGGCCGTCACTGCGCCGTGCAGGAGATCGAGCCGGAGAAGCCACAGCTGCAGCAGCCGACCTCGCTGCTGCTCGACCAGCCCGTACGCTCGGGCCAGTCGATCGTGTTTCCCGATGGCGACGTCACCGTGCTCGGCGCGGTGTCGTCGGGCGCCGAGATCGTCGCCGGCGGCTCGATCCACGTCTACGGCGCGCTGCGCGGCCGCGCGATGGCCGGTATCAACGGCAACGCGGCGGCGCGCATCTACTGCCAGAAGATCGAGGCCGAGCTGGTTGCGATCGACGGCTACTACCAGACCGCCGAGCAGATCGACGCCGCGTTGCGCGGCCGGGCCGTGCAGGCGCGGCTCGAAGGTCATTCCATGAAGATCGTTGCATTGAACTGAGTAGCAGGAGGATTCGTGACATGTCGAAAGTACTCGTAGTGACGTCGGGCAAGGGTGGCGTCGGCAAGACCACCACGACGGCGGCGATGGGCGCGGCGCTGGCGCAGGCCGGCGAGAAGGTCGTCGTCGTCGATTTCGACGTCGGCCTGCGCAACCTCGACCTGGTGATGGGCGCGGAGCGCCGCGTCGTGTTCGATCTCATCAACGTGGTGCATGGCGTCGCCAAGCTGCCGCAGGCCCTGATCCGCGACAAGCGGCTGGAGAATCTGTGGCTGCTGCCGGCCTCGCAGACCAAGGACAAGGACGCGCTGACCGAGGACGGCGTCGGCCGCGTCATCACCGAGCTGCGCAAGACATTCGACTGGGTGATCTGCGACAGCCCCGCCGGCATCGAGCGCGGCGCGATGCTCGCGATGCGCTACGCCGATGAGGCCCTCATCGTCACCAATCCCGAAGTGTCGTCGGTGCGCGATTCCGACCGCATCATCGGCATGCTCGATTCCAAGACCGTGCGCGCCGAGAACGGCGAGCGCGTCGAGAAGCACATCCTCATCACCCGCTACGATGCGGGCCGTGCCGCGCGCGGCGAGATGCTGTCGATCGACGACGTGCTGGAGATCCTGGCGACGCCGCTGCTCGGCATCGTGCCGGAGAGCCAGGACGTGCTGCGCGCCTCCAATGTCGGCTGCCCGGTGACGCTCAACAGCCCGGCCAGCGCGCCGGCGCGCGCCTATCACGATGCAATGCGCCGCCTGCTCGGCGAGGAGGTCGAGATGCAGATCCCGACCGAGCGCAAGGGCCTGATGAACCTGCTCCTGGGACGGAGGGCTGCATGAGTGTGCTGCGGCTCTTTACGGGGCGTGCGGCCTCCGCGCCCGTCGCGCGGGAGCGGCTGCAGATCCTGCTCGCGCATGAGCGCAGCCTGCGCGGCCAGCCCGATCTCCTGATGCAGCTGCGCGAGGAAATCCTCGCCGTGGTTTCGCGCCATGTGGTACTTGATCCGGACAAGGTCATCGTTCGCATGGACCGGGGAAAGCATGTCTCGACGCTCGAGGTCGACATCGAACTGCCCAATGGCGCCGACCGCGCCTTTGCCAGCGCCGGCTGAGACGTGGCGAGGCGCGCGCTGATGCGGCCGATCTTCCGCATCGCGGACAATCGGGTTGCCGTCAGCTCCGATGCTGCGGGACCATGGGATCCGACCATGCAACATGGGTCTGCGCCATCGGCGCTGGCCGTGTGGGCGGCCGAGCGCATTCCCACGAAGTCGCCGATGCGCATCGCCCGCGTCACCATCGACCTGATGCGCCCGGTGCCGCTCGCAGAGCTCCTCATCGAGACCGAGGTGCTGCGCGAGGGGCGCAAGATCCAGCTCTGCGCCGTGCGCTTGCGCGCCGGCGACACGGTGGTCGTCACGGCGACCGTGCTCAAGATCAGGCAGGATGCGGTGCCGCTGCCGGACGATGTCGGCGAGCTGCCGGTCGATCTGGTCGGCCCCGACGAGGCGCTGCCGGAGCCGGCTGATTTCTCGACCAGCCCCTTCGTGCGCGGCATGACGCTCCGCGCCGCGCGCGGCCGCTTCGGCGTCAAGGGACCGGGCGCGATCTGGTACCGCGTCGACTGGCCGCTCGTCGAAGGCCATGCCGTATCGCAGGCGATGCGCGCCGTGGTCGCGAGCGACTTCTGCAACGGCACCTCGGCCGCGCTCGACTTCCACAGCTACACGTTCCTCAATGCCGACCTCACCGTGAACATGGCCCGCGAGCCGGTCGGCGACTGGATCCTGCTGGACGCCGAAAGCTGGATCGGCCCGGACGGCGCCGGGCTGGCGATGGCGCGATTGGGTGATGCGAGAGGCTATTTCGGCCGCGTGGTGCAGAGCCTGGTGATCGAGAAGCGGTGAGGGGGCGGTCCGCCGTCCGTATCTCGTTCATAGCGGGTTGGCGAACTGATCACCGCACCAGTGCTGCTTCGCTTCCAACGGCGCGCCGCGGCGAGGTGTCATGAGGTTGCGCCGGTGATCGGCGGTTGCTTGCTTCGTTACGGGTGAACCAATCAACCCTGCGCCAAGCTCCGCTGCGCCCTCTCCCCCGCTCGCGGGGGAGTGTTGGAGAGGGGGCGCCACGCACACCGCCGCTGGAGCGGCCCCCTCCCTAGCCCTCCCCCGCAAGCGGGAGAGGGAACGCACTGCCGTTGTTGCGACTGAACGAGTCCGACCACGAATGATCTCGCTCTCATGCCGCGCGCACCGTGCCGAGGAAGCGCCCGACCTCCAGCTTCAGCCGGTTGCTGTCCTGCGACAGCGACTGCGCCGCCGACAGCACCTGGGACGAGGCCGAGCCGGTTTCGCTGGCGCCATGCTGCACCTCGGTGATGTTGGACGACACTTCGTGCGTGCCCTGTGCCGCCTGCTGGATGTTGCGCGAGATCTCCTGCGTCGCGGCGCCCTGCTCCTCGACCGCCGCGGCGATGGTCGAGGAAATCTCGGACAGCCGTTCGATGGTGCCGCTGATCTCCCTGATCGCGCCGACCGACTCCTGGGTCGCCGCCTGGATGCCGGAGATCTGCTGGCCGATTTCGCCGGTCGCCTTGGCGGTCTGCTCGGCCAGCGCCTTGACCTCGGAGGCGACCACGGCGAAGCCGCGGCCGGCTTCGCCGGCGCGCGCCGCCTCGATGGTGGCATTGAGCGCGAGCAGGTTGGTCTGCCCGGCAATGGTGTTGATCAGCTCGACGACGTCGCCGATGCGCGCTGCGGCCTTGGACAACTCGCCGACGCGGTCGTTGGTCTTGCGCGCCTGGTCGACGGCCTCGTTGGCCATCCGCGCGGATTCCTGCACCTGCCGGCTGATCTCGGTGACCGACGAGCTCAGCTCCTCCGTGGCGGATGCGACCGACTGCACGTTGGCGGTCGCCTGCTCGGATGCGGCCGCGACGGTGGTGGTGCGCTGCTGTGTGCGTTCGGCGGTCGAGGTCAGCGTCGTGGCCGACGCTTCGAGCTCGGTCGAGGCCGAGGAGACCGTGTTGATGATCTCTCCGACCGCGCTCTCGAAGCTGTTGGCCAGGTCATGCATGTCGCGCTTGCGCCGCTCGACGGCGAGCTTCTCGGCCTCCGCCTGCTCGGCGCGCAGTTTCTCGGTCTCGATGGCGTTGTTCTTGAACACCAGCACGGCGCCCGCCATGTTGCCGATCTCGTCCTTGCGGTCGGTGCCGGGAATCGGCGCCGCCATGTCGCCGCCGGCGAGCCGGCGCATCGCCTCCGTCATCGCCGTGATCGGGCGCGACACGCCGGCCACGATCAGGTAGCCCATCGCGATGCACAGCAGCGCCGCCAGTGCGATCACACCCAGAATCCAGGCGCGCGAGGACAGATAGACCGCGGCGCCCTTGTCGGCTTCCTTCTTGCCCTGCTCGACGTTCCAGGCGAGGTCCTGTTCCAGCGCCTTGCGGGCCAGCACGAAGTCGTCGCGCAGCTTGCCCATGAAGAACGCGGTTGCGGCGTCGACCTGGTTCTTGCGTGACAGTTCGAGCAACTGCTTGCTGTCGTCGAGATAGGCGGTCCACGGCGTCTTGAACGCAGCCACCAGCGCCTTCTCCTCCGACGTCGTCACCGTCGGCTCGTAGAGGCGCCAGGCCTTGTCGAACAGCTCGAGGCTTTCGGCGATCTGCCGTTCCTGGATTGCCTTTTCGTCGGCCGTGGTCGCCAGCAGGAACTGACCCTGCCGGGCACGATATTGCTCGATCGATTTGGAGATGGTTCCGAGCCATCCGGTCGCCGGCAGCCAGTTGTCGCGCACTTCCGCAGCCGAGCCGTTCACGCTACCGAGACGATCGATCGAGAAGCCGCCGAGCCCCATCGCCGTGATCAGCACGATGCCGAACGCCAGCAGGACCTTGTTGCGAATGGACAGGTTGGAAAACGACGGCATCTGCGACTCCGGCTTCGATAGGTCCAGGGATTGGGTGCAGCCGGCTCGAAGAGAGCGCGTTGCTGCAAATCGGCGCGACGAGCGCTCGTCGGTGAGGCGTCATGGTCCGCGCGTGCGGCTGATTTGGCCGGGGAGTTATAAAGATTGCTCTAAACTTGAGCAGACCAGGATAGCCGTATAAATACGGCGCGCTGCGAACTACACGCAGATGGAACTACGCGCAGCTGAACGGAACAAGCGTCATGGCGAAATCAACGAAGGCTGAAGGTGCCGGCGAGGGGAGCCAGTCTCCGTCGGAACTGATCGACGTCCGGATCAAGCAACTCGGTGACTGGCGCGGCGTCACGCTCGGCCATGTGCGTGATCTCATCAGACAGGCCGATCCCGATATCGTCGAAGAATGGAAGTGGCGCGGCGTTCCCGTGTGGTCGCATGGCGGCATCGTTTGCACCGGCGAAACCTACAAGGCGGCTGTGAAGCTCACCTTCCTCAAGGGAGCTTCGGTGCCTGACCCTTCCGGCCTCTTCAACGCCAGCCTCGACGGCAACACCCGCCGCGCCATCGACCTTCACGAAGGCGACGTGATCGACGAGGCGGCGTTCATGGCGCTGATCCGCGCCGCGGTTGCGCTGAATGGGACGAAGCGGAGCGGTCGGAAAGCGTAGCAGGGTCGGCGCAGCAGCGGACGGCAATCCTCACGCGTCGCTGCCCGCCCGGGCTCGCGAGCCAACGGGCCGCTGCGCATGCGCGGCGCGATGACAGGCTTAGCGAAGCACTCCCGTTGCAGGAAACGGTCGAGCACCTGACGAACTCGCTGGAGTTGCGCCGCGCAGCGAAACCGGCTATTCAGCGCCACCCCAACTTCAACGCAGGAGGCGACGATGTCCAGACTCGCACGCTTCCCGGGCTCGCTGCGCGATCATTGACGCGGCCACCGGGATGATTGTCCCGGATATGATCTGACTCTTTCACAACTCATCGAAAAGCCCGCGGCCCTCCTGGCCTGCGCTTGAACACGTGTGTCATGACATCTCATCCTCTGCTGACTCCCCGCCGGGAGCCGGTGCGTTCTTCGTTGTGTGAACGTCGGCTGCGGCGCTATGCGTCTCGTTTCCAGTCCCGCGTCGCTGCGCTGGCGCAGCGCCATCCGCATCTCGCCGACCTCGCGCTGAGCTTTCCGGCGCTGTTGTTCGCGGTGGCGGTGCCGCGCAAACAGGTTGACCCGGAGTCGGCGATTGCTCGCGTGATCGCGGGACGCTCGCTTGCCGAGGCGGCCGCCGCGGCGGGCTTGCCAATGTGGCTGCGCAAGCTGCCGCCGGAGGCGTTCGTTTGTCCGATCCCGCGGCTGCCGGATGGCGATCTGTTCCGCAGGCAGATCGGCAATCACTTGCCGCGCTCGCCGAAGCTGATGCCGATATGGCTGCAACTCGTCTCGGAGATGGCGACCATCGCCCATGAGGCCGCCGCCGTCTGGATCGCGCGGGAGTACATCCGTGCGCCGAAGGCCGTGAACCGCGACCGCGTGCATCTGCTCGCCCTGTGGATCTGGTTCTCTGGCCAGCCCGGCCGTCTCGCCCACGATCTCATCGACCGGCCGTGGACGCCGGACATGGGGCTCGATGCCGCAATCACTGCCGCATCCAATTGGCGCGGTCGGATCTCGCTGCATCTCAATCTCGGTCAATTGCCGATCAGCGACATGTGGCTCGATCCCGGCCGGGTCGGGGACTATGAGTTCAGGCCGCTCGACAAGATTCCGGATCTGGTCGACGAAGCGGCCGCCATGCGCAATTGTGTCCGCACCTACGGCGCTGACATCGTCCACAACCGCTCGCGGCTGTGGAGCGTCCGTCACCGGGGTGAACGCGTCGCGACGCTGGAGGTCGGCCGCCACTGGCGCGATCCTTTGCTGAACATCGTCCAGCTCAAGGGGGCCGGAAACGCGGCCGCGTCGCACGACCTGTGGTGGATCGCGCGACGCTGGCTGCATCTGCACGATCTCTCACAGATCAAGCCGGCCAGGATGAAGTGGGGCCAGGCGCCGCTCGACCACGTCACTTGGCGCGCGCTGTGGCGGCCCTATTGGCTTGCAAAAAGCCGGATTCCCGACTGGCTGCCGCTCGCGCCTTCGCGCGACGCGTTCGGTGCGCTGTGATGAAGCCGCGCGTCGGCGCGGCCGCGCTGGACCCGACGAACGACTCGGGCAGTATCCCGGCCATCGCGCAGAGCGGGGCCATGAACCGACGGAGGTGATTTGCCCGACGAGCGGACTCTCTCACATTCACCGTGGTTCGAGGGCCGCCCCGCGCAGCGGAAACCGCGTGCGCCGAATGTGAAATTCGGCAACGCCTTCAAGCCGATTTGGCCTGTCCAGATCCTCGACGAAAAATATTCGACTTTGCATTATCAGAAATATCTGTTTTCCTCTTCTCATCCCGCCTCACTGACGAGGGGCGCTTCGCGAACGTCACGACGCGTTGGGGTGGGAGGCGGTGGCCGCGACGGGCGCAGCGTGCTCCAAGCATGCCGACGTACGTCTCGTCGCGGACGGTGAAGTCGCAGGGTCCTGGCCTCCCGACGCTGAGGTCAAGTTTCGTGAGATCGCCCAGGGGCATCTTGCGGGACGACGGTGGCAAACAAGCCCGGTCGCCGGGGAGACTGCGTATAATCCGTCAACCCATCGCGCAGGGAAGGCCGGGTCGATCCGGCCGAACCTGTGGTTCTGCCGCGTGCTTTTTGCTGCACGCGGACCGCAGGCCTCGGTCGAGGCCTGGCCTTCCCTGCACCCTCCGTCTGATGGAGGGGAGGACGTCAGCAAGACTCGGACGCCGATGCGCCGCGAGATGGCGATGTCATGTTTGCAGATCGTGCAACAGACGTTCAGGTCGATTTGAGCGGCGCATATCGGTCGAGGGTGACCTATTGGATTCCGGCGCCTCGGGCCACGCAAATAGTGTCGTCCCCGCGAACGCGGGGACCCATAACCACAGGACGTTGTATGAGGCTCGCCTGCCGCGACATCCGCGCTCACCACGCCCTCCTGTGGTTATGGATCCCGGGTCGCGCTTCGCTTGCCCGGGACGACAGCGGAGTGCGGCGGCTGCGAGCAGGGCTAACCAGACATTCGCGCCGTCGTTTCGTCTGGTCTCGATCAATGAATGGTTCGCCGTCATTGCGAGGAGCGCAGCGACGAAGCAATCCAGAGTCCCGCGATGACCCGGGATTGCTTCGCTTCTGTTCAGCCCGGGGACATGGCTGACAGGTGTTCGGAGACATGGTTGACACCTCAAAATTGGCTCGATTCGTCAAGCAAAGGGGCGAGCGATGCCGTGGCGAGAGGTGTCTGTCATGGACCAGCGACGAGAGTTTGTGATGCTTGCCAAGCAGGAGGGAGCCAACCGGCGGCAGCTGTGTCGGCGGTTCGGCATCAGCCCCCAGACCGGCTACAAATGGATCGAGCGGTCTGACGCCGGCGATACGACGCTGGCGGACCGGTCGCGGCGGCCGCATCGAAGTCCGGAGCGCACCGCAGCTGCGACTGAGCAGCAGATTGTCGCGTTGCGCGATGCTCACCCGGCCTGGGGCGCGCGCAAGCTCGCGCATCGTCTCGATCGCGATGGGCAAGCTGTCCCGGCGATCTCCACCGTGCATAACATCCTGCGCCGCTACGATCGGGTGACGGAGCCTGGCGGCACGCCCGGGCAGCCCTACACGCGGTTCGAGAAGGATGCGCCCAATCAGCTGTGGCAGATGGACTTCAAGGGACACAGTGCGCTGGAGAACGGTGTGTCTTGTCATCCGCTCACCGCGCTGGACGATCACTCGCGCTTTTCCTTGTGCCTGGCGGCCTGCGACAATGAGCGCGGCTCTACGGTCAAAGGACATTTGGAGACGACGTTCCGCCGCTATGGACTGCCGGATGCGATGTTCGTCGACAACGGTGGCCCCTGGGGCTTTACTCTCGAAGACCCCTGGACCGCGTTGACGGTCTGGCTGCTGAAGCTCGGCGTTCGAACGATCCATAGCCGGCCCTATCATCCCCAGAGCCGCGGCAAGAACGAACGCTTCCACCGCAGCCTGAAGGCCGAGGTCTTTGCCTTCAAGCGTTACAGGGACCTTCCCGATGTCCAGCGGGCACTCGACGAATGGCGAGCCGTCTACAATCTCGACCGCCCCCATGAGGCTCTCGACTTCAATGTGCCGGCAAGCCGCTATCGGCCCAGCCAACGCACCATGCCGGATCGCCTTCCGACGGTGGACTACGACGAGGGGGAGATCGTCCGTTCCGTGTCGAGCACGAAGGCCTATGTCAGTTTCGAGGGACGGCTCTGGAAAGTCCCTCAAGCCTTTCGCGGTGAGCGACTCGCTATTCGTCCACTCAGACAAGACGGAAAATTCGGAGTTTTCTTTGCCGCTCATCAGATCGCAGCGATCGATTTGCGTGACCCCAAAAGTGTCAACCATGTCCCCGAACAGGTGTAAGCTATGTCTCCGGGCTAAACACTTCGCTCGCAATGACGACGACCACCGAAGCCGCGCTGCCGTGCCGCTACCCCACCATCCGCCCGCGTCCCTCCCAGTACCGCGCGCGCAACACCTTCTTGTCGATCTTGCCGACGCCGGTGACCGGCAGCTCCTGCACGAACTCGACGCGCTTCGGCGCGTGCGCGGAGCCCTTGCGGGCTTTCACCAGCTCGATCAGCTCGCTGGCGTCGATCTGCGCGCCGGCGCGCGGCACCACGATGGCGGTGACGGCTTCGCCCCATTTGTCGTCGGGCACGCCCACCACGGCGCACATCGCCACATCGGCGTGCTGCGTCAGCACATCCTCGATCTCGCGTGGGAAGATGTTGAAGCCGCCGGAGACGATCATGTCCTTCTTGCGGTCGAGGATGTACATGTAGCCGCGCTCGTCGCGGCGGGCGATGTCGCCGGTGTGCAGCCAGCCGTTCTTCAGGGTCTCGGCGGTGGTGTCCGGCCGCTTCCAATATTCACTCATCACATGCGGCGCGCGCACGCAGATCTCGCCGGCCTCGCCCTGCGCAACCTCCTGATCATTGTCATCGAGGATCTTGACCTCGCAGGCCGCGATCGGGAAGCCGCAGGACAGGAACAGCTCCGGCTGCTTCGGATCGTGGTCGGCCTTGCGCAGCACCGACACCGGATAGCATTCGGTCTGGCCGTAGAGCTGCGAGAACACCGGGCCGATGCGCTCGATGCCTTCGACGAGCCGCGTCGGCGACATCGCCGAGGCGCCATACAGCACAAGCTCGAGCGAGGAGAGATCGGTCCTGGCCAACGCGGGATGATCGAGCAGCACGTAGATCATCGTCGGCACGAACAGCGTGAAGTTGATGCGCTCGCGCGCGATCGTCGCCAGCACCGCCTCGGGATCGAAGCCCTTCAGCATGTGAACCGTGCCGCCGCGCATCAGGGTCGGCAGCACCTTGGTGCCGGCGACATGGCTGATCGGGGCGACCGTCAGGTAGCGGGCGCGCTCCGGAATCTCGAAATCGGCGAGGATCGCGGTGGCGAAGCCGCCATATTCCTGGTGATGACGCAGCGCGCCCTTCGACTTTCCGGTGGTGCCGCCGGTGTAGTTCAAGGTCGCGATGTCCTCGGGCGTGGCGAAGTTGCGCGCGGTGGCGTGGCCGGACTGCTCGATCGCGGCGAGGAGGTCGGCGCCGTAGCCGGCTGCGCCAAGCGTGAACACGTGGCGCAGGCCGCCCGAGCGCGCGGCCAGCTCGCCGCCGCGGTCGTGGAACGCGGCGGCATCGATCACCAGCACCTGCGATTCGGAATCGGCGAGCTGGAACAGCTGATCGTCCAGCGAGCCCAGCGGATGCAGCCAGGTGATGGCGAGCCGCGACAGCTGCGCCGCCGTGCCGGCGCACCAGGCATCGGCGCGGTTCGCGCTGAGGAACGCGACGCGTGTTCCCGGCGGCAGGCCGAGCCGCATGAACACGCGCTGCATGCGGCCGATGAGGTCGGTCGCGCCCTGATAGGTCAGCGATCCGCCAGGCCAGCTGAAGGCGGTGCGCGACGGATGACGCGACAGCGTGAGCAGGGTCTGCTCACAGACGACCGGAAACGAATGAAGCTGTGGGCTCATGGACGATCCTTCCGAGATGCCGCGATCGTTGTTGCGTCGCGTGGCTTGTTGCCGACGCTATCAGAAAGCCGATCGCGCTCAAGGTGCGCTTGTCGTCCTCGGAACATCGCTGCGCGCGCCGCGTTGCCCGGCCGAACAACAACGGAGCAAGGCCATGCGCACCTCGACAGCTTTTTTTGCGGGAGCCGGAACGGTTGCCATTGCCGTCGCGGCCGGTCTCGGCGGCGGGCTCATGATCGCGGAAGGCATGCATCCGAGATCGCCGGCGCTCGAGCAGGCCAAGCTCGAGCGTTCCGTGCCGGAGGCGCCGTCGCCAAGTCCGACGGTCACCTCGTATCTTGCGGCAACGCAGGCGGCTGCGATCACGCCGGTCAAGGTGGCGCCTGCCGCAACCGAGACGAGGCCCGTGACCCCGGTCTCGACCGATCCCTCGCCGGCGCCGCAAGCCGCCGCAGCGGAGGCCACAGCGGCCTCTTCGGCGCCCGCCGGCACCCAGGCCGCCGCCGAGGACGTTCAGGACAAGGCCGCAGCGAAGCCCGAGGACGCCGATCTCAAGTCGCGCGGCGCCGAGCGCAAGCGCGCCGCGGAGCAGCGCCGCGCCGAGCGGCACCGGCAATATGTCGAGCGCCGGCGGCAGCGCCGCGAGCAGGATATGCGCGCCGTCGAGCAGGCGGTGCGCGATGACACGACGCCGCGCGCCTATGCGGCGCAGCCGGTCGGCATGGATGGACCGCGCTTCAGCTTCTTCGGCGACGATTGATCGCACGCGGCGGCGTCGTTATCCCTGAGCCGAACAATGATCGGGGAGGACGCGCCGTGCAGGAGACTCGATGGGCCGGGCTGCGGACGCGGCTGCGCCTGCCGCTGATCGCAGCGCCGATGTTTCTGGTGTCCGGGATCGAGCTGGTGAGCGCGGCCTGCGGGAACGGCGTGATCGGCGCGTTCCCGACCGTCAATTGTCGTACTCCCGATGAGCTCGATGCCTGGCTGCGCGAGATCGCCGATCGGCTCGCGCGCCACAGCGATGCCAGTCGGCGGGCGGCTGCGCCGCTCTGCCCGAACCTGATCGTGCACCATTCCAACGCGCGGCTGCAGGACGATCTCGCGGTGCTGTTGCGGCATCGTCCGGAGATCGTGATCACCTCGGTCGGCTCGCCGGCGAAGGTCGTTGCGCCCCTGCATGATGCGGGCGCGCTGGTGTTCGCTGACGTTGCCTCGATCCGTCATGCCGAGCGCGCGGTCGAGGCCGGCGCCGATGGCCTGGTGCTGCTCACGGCCGGGGCCGGCGGCCAGACCGGCTGGCTCAATCCATTCGCCTTCGTGCGCGCGGTCAGGGCGTTCTTCGATGGTCCCATCGTGCTTGCCGGCGGCATCAGCGACGGCGTCGCGCTGCGCGCGGCGGAGATGCTCGGCTGCGACCTCGCCTATATGGGCACGAAGTTCATCGCCACGCGCGAAAGCCTGGCCGATGATCGCTACAAGGCGATGCTGGTCGCGAGCTCGGCCGACGACGTGCTGCTGACGTCCGCCTTCACCGGCCTGCCGACCAGCATGCTGCGGCCGTCGATCGTCGCGGCCGGGCTCGACCCCGAGGCCTTGCCGGCGCGCGGCGCGATCGAGATCGGCAGCGACATCGACATTGCTGCGCGCGAGGCGCGGCCGAAACGCTGGCGCGACATCTGGAGTGCGGGGCACGCGACCTCTGGGGTGACCGACATTCCGTCCGTTGCCGAACTGGTCGCGCGCACGGCCGATGAGTACATGGGCGCCGGGTGGCCACGCTCGTGAGAAAACGTGATGTGTGTCCTTAAGGCACCATTAACCATCGGGTCCCACAATCCGCGGAGCTTGAACTTGGCGGAATCGTGCGATGGGCATCGGGCTACGGCAGGACAAAGAGCGGGCGACGCTTGAGGAGATCCGGATCCGTGTCGGGCATGCCCTGCAGCGGCATCCGCTGTGCCGCAACGTCCAGTTCGACATCATGAGCGTTCCCCGCACCGCCCGCGGCGGGAACTGGACCATCAGCCTGCATTCGGTGGAACCGGCGGCGCTTTGGGAGGCCTCCGACATCGTTGCCGACATCCAGGCCGCGTACGATCTGCTGATCCCGGCCGAGCTGTCTTCGGCGGCGTGAAAAAAATATCCGTCATGTTCACAGGGCGGAATGGTGGCCGGCGTGTTTCTGTGGCATCGTAAAGCCTTAATTAACTCCCACTTTTCGGCAAAGTGCGGCTTTCCGCCGGGATACGGAGAATTGCGTGACGAAGTCGATCGCTTTTGTCGCTTTGCTGGGCGTGCTGATCGCAGGCGCGGCCGTGACGAGCGTCCTGATGCAGGACAGCGTGCCTTCGGCCGGTGCGATGATGCCGCCCGTGGTGGCGAAGAGCCCGCTCTCCAACCGTGAAGCCAAGGGCGACCGCCTGGCGATGGTCACACTTGCGGCCCCCGAGGTGCAGCAGCCGAGTGCCGCCCCGAAGACGACTCTCCGCCAGGCCTATGCCTATGCGCCGTCCGAGGCCGAAATGGCCAAGGCGTCGGCCGCTGCGGTCGTTGCTGCCGAGCCGGTGGTGCCGAAGTCCAAGATTCTCGCCCGGAGCGAGCCGACGCCAGCGCCGCTGAAGCCCGAGGTGCAGAAGGCCTATTCGCTGCTGTCGGACGGCCAGATCGCCGGCATCAAGGAGCGGCTGCGGCTCTCGTCGAGCCAGGAATATTATTGGCCGGCGGTCGAGACCGCGCTGCGCGCCGTCGCCCGTAAGATCCACGCCGGACGGCAGGGCGCGGCGAAGCCGGGCGCGGTGGCGCTCGATCCGGATTCGGATGAGGTGCAACAGCTGAAGTCGGCCGCGATGCCGCTGCTCTGGCAGTTGCGCGAGGACCAGAAGGACGAAGTGCGGCGGCTCGCGCGCACGATCGGCCTCGACAAGGTCGCAGCTGCGATCTGATCCGGGCGATCCCTGCCGTGAACACGTCAAAAGGCCGCGCATTGCGCGGCCTTCGCTGTTCGAGGGGGTCTTTTACCGCGCCGGCGGATTGGCCTCTGGATGCCCGCCGCTCTCGGGACCGGCTCCGGTCGGCGACGACGCGGGCGCGGTGCGCAGGTCCGGGGCCGGCCGCGCCGGCTGGGTCATGGTCGGAGCTTCCGGCGGGGTGATCGCGGCGCCGGCGCCGACCGTGGTGCCGCGATCGGTGTTGCTCGGCGCCGACGGCACCGGCGTCGGCTTGTCGCCGCCGGCAAAGCGCGTCGCGCCGCCGCTCTGATAGCCAGCGACCAGCAGGCCGGCGACCACGAGCCCGAGCACGAACAGGCCGCCGAGCTCGGGCAGCGCGCCAGATGGGGCGACGCCGCGGCTCCGGCCGTCGCCCTCGAGCGCCACCGCCGCGATCTCCCGGTTGTGCCGCGAGCGCAGGAAGGCCAGGAACGCGCCGGCCGCGATGATGATCGCGGCCGCGAGCGTGAAGAACATCAGCCAGCTGATGGGTTGATCGCCTTGCATGTCGAACATCCTTTGATCCGTGAGGGCTGCGCGACGTGCAGTCGCGTCAAACCCGCATGACAATCTCTGTTCGTTGCAATCGCCGGTGGCATGAAAGGTTTCCCGCCCGGCGGCGAAAATCTCGAGTCAGCGCCCGTCGCCGGCGGCCCACAGCGCGTCGAGCCCGGCGCGATAGGTCGGGTAGGCGAAGCCGACGCCGAGCTCCTGCCTGGCGCGGATATTCCGGATGCGCCGGTTGCTGGCATAGAAGCTGCGCGCCATCGGCGACAGCTCGGCGCTGTCGAACGGCAGCTCGGGCGGCGGGGCGATGCCCATCAGGCTGGCTGCATAGGCGATGACGTCCTGCGGCGGCGCCGGCTCGTCGTCCACGATGTTCCAGGCGCCGCCTTGTCCGTGCCGGATCGCACCCATGATCGCGCTGGCGGCATCATCGACATGGATGCGGTTGAACACCTGGCCCGGCTTGACGATGCGGCGCGCCCGCCCGGCCTGCAGCTCGACCAGCGCGTTGCGGCCGGGCCCGTAGATGCCGCCGAGCCGGAGCACCGCGAGCCGGTCGCCGATGACAGCGCGCCATTCCGCCTCGACGCGGACACGGGCCTGCACCCGGTCGTGCTCGGGTGCCAGCGGCGTGTCCTCGTCGATCCAGCCGCCCTGGTGGTCGCCGTACACGCCGACGGTCGAGAGATAGACCACGCGCCGCGCGCGCCCCGCCGTGATCGCGTCGCCGAAGGCGGCCAGCACGGGGTCGTCGCCGCCTCCGGGCGGCACCGAGATCAGCACGACGTCGGCGTCCGCCGTCTTCGCCAGCGTCGCGGCGGCGGGCGCCGTGCCGTCGAACAGGTCGATGTCATCAGGCGCCAGCTCCGCGCGCTTGCCGGCGCTGCGCACCGTGCCGCTGATGCGGGCAAACGCGCCACGGTGCAGCTCTACGAAGCGCTGGGCGGTGTAGCCGAAGCCGATGACGAAGAGGTTCATGGATGCCGTTCACCTGGACTGCGCGAATAGATGAGTCTCCGAGTTACCCGGCGCCGGGCGGCCCGCGCAATTCAAATGACGCGCGCGGAGTCAGCCTGCGGGCGGAGCGGTGCTGACCTGCCGCGCTTGTTATGGCTCCCGTCATGGTCCATGTCGTATGCTCCGGCGACAAGAGATGGACTGCCACGATGAATTTCCATTCGATCTACCGCCATGGCTTTGCCCGCGTCGCCGCCTGCGTCACGACCTCCAGCGTCGCCAACCCGACCGCCAACGCGGCGGCGATCCTGGCGGCGGCGCGCGCCTGCCATGATCAGGGCGCGGCGGTCGCGGTGTTTCCGGAGCTCTGTCTGTCCGGCTACGCGATCGAGGACCTGGTCAAGCAGGACCCGCTGCTCGATGCCGTGCAGCGCGGGCTGCTCACCCTCGTCGAAGCCTCGCACGACCTGATGCCGGTGCTGATCGTCGGCGCGCCGCTGCGCTTCGCCCACCGGGTCTACAATTGCGCCGTCGTGATCCATCGCGGCGAGGTGCTGGGCGTCATCCCGAAGAGCTACCTGCCGACCTATCGCGAGTTCTACGAAGGCCGCCACTTCGCCTCCGGTGCCGGCATCCGCGGCGAGATGATCGAGGTCGCCGAGACCATGGCGCCGTTCGGCACCGACCTGCTGTTCGCCGCCGCCGATGTCGCCGGGCTCGTGATCGGCGTCGAGATCTGCGAGGACATGTGGATCCCTGTCACGCCGGCGTCCGAACTTGCGCTTGCCGGCGCCACCGTGCTCGCCAATCTCTCCGGCAGCCCGATCACGGTCGGCCGCGCCGAGTCTCGCTCACTCTTGTGCCGCTCGACCTCGGCGCGCTGCCTCGCCGCCTATGTCTACGCGGCGGCCGGCGCCGGCGAATCCACCACGGACCTCGCCTGGGACGGCCAGACCTCGATCTTCGAGAACGGCGTGCTGCTCGCCGAGAGCGGGCGCTTCCGCCAGACCGGCCAGACCATCGTCGCCGACGTCGATCTCGATTTGCTGCGCCAGGAGCGCGCGCTGATGGGCACGTTCGACGACAATGCGCGCGCGCAAGGCGCCGGCGTGCACTGGCGCCGCATCGGCTTCGAGCTGCAGCCGGCCGAGGGCGACATCGGCTTCAGGCGCAGCATCGAGCGCTTTCCGTTCGTGCCGAGCGATGCCGCGCGGCTCGATCAGGACTGCTACGAGGCCTACAACATCCAGGTCGCCGGCCTGACGCAGCGGCTGCGCGCCACCGGCACCAAGCGCATCGTGATCGGCGTCTCCGGCGGGCTCGATTCCACGCATGCGCTGATCGTCGCGGCGAAGGCGATGGATCTGCTCGGCCTGCCCCGCACCAACATCCTGGCCTACACGATGCCGGGCTTTGCCACGGGCGCGCAGAGCAAGTCCTACGCGCATGCGCTGATGTCTTCGCTTCAAGTCAGTGCCGCCGAGCTCGACATCCGCCCCGCCGCCACGCAGATGCTGAAGGACATCGGCCATCCGTTCGGCCGCGGCGAACAGGTCTACGATGTCACCTTCGAGAACGTGCAGGCCGGCCTGCGCACCGACTATCTGTTCCGCCTCGCCAACGACCGCGGCGGCCTCGTGCTCGGCACCGGCGATCTCTCCGAGCTGGCGCTCGGCTGGTGCACCTATGGCGTCGGCGATCAGATGGCGCACTACAACGTCAATGCCGGCGTGCCGAAGACCCTGATCCAGCATCTCATCCGCTGGGTCATCGCCTCGCATCAGTTCTCGGCCGATGTCGACCGCACCCTGGAGGCGGTGCTGTCGGCCGAGATTTCGCCGGAGCTGGTGCCGGTGAAGGAGGGCGAGACGCCGCAGAGCACGCAGGCCACGATCGGCCCGTATGAGCTGCAGGACTTCAACCTGTTCTATACGCTGCGCTACGGTATGCGCCCGTCGAAGATCGCCTTCATGGCGCATCACGCCTGGAAGGATGCGGGCGAGGGCGCCTGGCCGCCGCACTTTCCGCCCGACAAGCGCAACGCCTATGCGCTCGGCGACATCAGGAAGTGGCTCGAAGTGTTCCTCAAGCGCTTCTTCGCCTTCAGCCAGTTCAAGCGCTCGGCGATGCCCAACGGCCCGAAGGTGGTGGCCGGCGGCGCATTATCGCCCCGCGGCGACTGGCGCGCGCCGTCGGACGGCAATGCCACGGCGTGGCTGGAGGACCTGGAGAGCGTGCCGAAGTGAGGGACGCAGTTCTCGTGGCATGTCGATGGCGCACCGTTTTGCATCACGGGCGGTGCGCTCCCTCTCCCCGTAAGAACGGGGAGAGGGAGCGCAGCGGCGCTCGCCGTAACCGCTGTTGCCTCCCACCGTCTTGCTCCGCTGCCCCGCTTGCCATATCCGAAAAAGCGTCGCAGCGTAGTTTGCGGCGCTGCAATTGCCTCTTCAAACGGAGCCCCTCCATGAGCGTGACCGCCGCCGGCATTTCCTCGATGGCGACGAGGCAGATCCTCGCCGAGCTCGCGGCCGCCTATGAGGAGGCGACCGGCGAGGTGATCACGATCGAATCCGTCGGCGGCGTCGATGCCGCCAAGCGCATCCGCGCCGGCGAAGCGTTCGATTTCGCGGTGCTGGCTTCCGACGCGTTGCAGAAGCTCGAGGCCGACGGCCACCTCGTGCCCGGCAGCATCATCGAGATCGCGGAATCGCCGATGGCGATGGCGGTGCGCGCCGGCAGCGCCAAGCCCGATCCGCTCGACGAAGCCGCCGTGCGCAAGGCGATGGAGAACGCCAAGGCGATCGGCATCTCCACCGGCCCGAGCGGCACATATGTGCAGAAGCTCGCCCGCGACTGGGGCCTGGAGGGCGATGGCGCCTCGCGCCTGGTCCAGGCCAAGCCCGGCATTCCCGTGGCCAAGCTGCTCGCCGATGGCGAGGTCGATGTCGGCTTCCAGCAGCTCAGCGAGATGCTCGGCGCACCTGGCATCGACATCGTCGGTCTGCTGCCGGACGCGCTGCAGCCGGGCACCGTGTTCGCCGCCGCGTTGTGCAACGCCGGCGCACACACCGACGCCGCACGCGCGTTCATCGAATATCTGGTCTCGGACGAGACCGCCGAGACCAAGCGCCAGCACGGCATGACGCCGGTGTGAGGCGGCGAGGGGCAAGGATCGTCCTGGACGTCACGTGCCTCGCAACTTCCGCATGGAACTTCGCTCCGCCGCGCCCTATGGAAGGACGTGTGCTGAAAGCGAATGGAAGGACTCATGCGTCGCTGGCCTCTCGTATCTCTCATCCCTCCGTTGCTGACCGGCTGCGTCACGCAGAGCGCGGAAAATGACAAGGCTGCGGAAGCCGCCGCGATGGCGACGCATCTGCCGGCCGACTATCGTCAGATCCTCGCCAACGATTTCAAGACCTGGCCGGACTACGCTGGCATGCCCATCACCAAGGCCCAGATATCGAACCCCGCCAAGGAGTTCGGTGACATCCTCAATGGTGGAACCGTGGTCGGCATCTGCGTGCGCTACATGACCAGACCGCGTGCTTTTGGACAGGAGCTCAGCCCGCGGACGGTGGTCGAATCGATTTCCTTCACCAACAAGCGCCTGAATCACGCAGGTCTGAAAGGCCGGCGCGAGATCGCGATGCTCAGCTGCGACGCAAAGCGCGTCTACTCGCCCTTTCCCGAGATCGAGACGGAGTAGGCACGGATCGGAAGCGACCAGCGCATCGGCACCGGCTTGGGGCGCGGCTGCCGGTTGCGCGCGTCGGCCGATCCCTTCGACGGTCCAGGGGCGACGAAAAATGGTCCGCGCGTATGTCGTCCGAGCCCCGCGCCGTTCGTCTTGTCATCGAACGGCAGAGGAGGAGACGAATGATCACATCGCACTATCGCTGGGTGATCGTGGCGGCCGGGGGCGTGCTCGGCTGCGTCGCGGTCGGCGGCCTGTTCTCGCTGCCGGTGTTCCTCAAGCCGATGGCCGCCGAGACCGGCTGGTCGGTCGCGGGGATCTCAAGCGCGATGACCATCGGCTTCCTGGCGATGGCCGTCACCAGCATGGGCTGGGGCACGCTGTCCGACCGGATCGGCCCGCGTCCCGTGCTGCTGATCGGATCGGTCCTGCTCGCCGTCAGCCTGCTGCTGGCAAGCCTGACGTCCTCGCTGCTGGCGTTCCAACTGCTGTTCGGACTGATCGCTGGCATCGCGACAGCGGCGATCTTCCCGCCGGTCATGGCGACCGTCACCGGCTGGTTCGACACCCACCGCAGCCTCGCGGTCTCGCTGGTCTCGGCCGGCATGGGTGTCGCGCCGATGACGATGTCGCCGCTCGCGGCCTGGCTCGTGTCCAGCTACGACTGGCGCACCGCGATGCAGTGCATCGCCGCCATCGTCGCCGCCATCATGATCCCGACGTCGCTGCTGGTGGGCCGTCCACCATCGTCAGCGCCCGACGCCGCCCTCGCGTCGGGCCCTACCGACGGTCCGGCCGAGATGACGCGCGCGGCGGCGCTGCGCTCGCCGCAGTTCCTGATCCTGCTCGCCACCAACTTCTTCTGCTGCGCCACCCATTCGGGCCCGATCATCCACACCGTCAGCTACGCCGTCACCTGCGGCATCCCGCTGATGGCGGCGGTGACGATCTACAGCATCGAGGGCCTCGCGGGCCTCGGCGGCCGCATCGCCTTCGGCCTGCTCGGCGACCGCTTCGGCGCCAAGCGTGTGCTCGTTCTCGGCCTGCTGGCGCAGGCGTTCGGTGCGCTCGCCTACGTGGCCGTGCGCGACCTCGCCGCGTTCTATGCCGTCGCGGCGACGTTCGGCTTCCTTTATGCCGGCACCATGCCGCTCTACGCGGCGATCGCGCGCGACAACTTTCCGCAGAGCATCATGGGCACGGTGATCGGCGGCACGGCGATGGCCGGCAGCCTCGGCATGGCGACCGGCCCGCTGGCCGGCGGCCTGATCTACGACAGCTTTGCCAGCTACACCTGGCTCTATGTCGGCTCGTGGGTGATGGGCCTCGGCGCTGTCATGATGATGATGACATTCCGGCCGTTTCCCAAGCCGGCGTCGCAGCTTGGCGCCGTGCCGATGCAGGCGCCGGCCTGACGCTGCTGCATCGCACCTTCACGCGCGCTGTCGGAATCGGACAACAACGCTTGATCCACCGGCAGGAACTGCGATGTCGCAGCCGGGTTGGGCGAGCGTGGGGTTCAACCGGATGGAGATCGGATCCATGAAGAAGACCCAGCTCGCCATTGCCACCCTCGTCGCCGCCACCCTCGCTGCCGTCCCGCTCGCCGCGCAAGCCAAGCATGCCAAGAAGCACAGCGCCGCGACCTCGACGACCTCGTCGCAGACCACCGGCAGCAACATGCGGGCGACCGGCGGCGCGATGAAGTCCAGCCGCGATTCCACCTCGTCGAGCCAGGGCAACGTCGGCCCAGGCACGAACCAGGCGGGGAGCATGGGGAAGTAGGACGGAATCGTCCCTCGGATTCCGCGTCGGAGTGCCCGGTGCCCGGGCTTTCCGGCGCGCGGTGGCACTCCGCAGCAGCGCAGCGATGCAAGACGCCGCTACACCACAGCGCTGCAAGACGACGCGCTCCACGCGAACGGACGGCACGAAACCACGGGAGCGAACAAACCTTGCGAACACCAATCGGCCTCGCCAATCGGGCGATGAGTCCCGATCAGCAAAACCCGATTACTTCGAGGCTTCCTTGATCTTGTGATCCAAATGCCCGGTGCCGTGGTCCCGGCGCAACTGGCTCAGCGACGTCTCGTTGAGCTGAAGCAGCACGTCGCTCAGCTTCGTCGAGTCCGGATAGCCCGCTGCGAACGACTTCCCGTAGATCTTGCGCAGCGTGCCGACCAGCGTATTGCCGTGCTTCCTGCTGATCTCGCCATCCTTGTCCCGATGGCGGCCGTCCAGGCCCGGTTCCTTCATGCGTCTCTCCCCCTGATGCGACTTCTGCGCTTTTGATAGCCTGCGCTCAATCAACGAGATTGGCAACGCTGCAGCGCGACAGACGAAGTCGCGGGCGCCTGTGCGTCGTTGCGGTTGGCCATCTTTTTCAAGGCGTCGGCCGAAATAAAGATTCCACTTGCCGGTTTTCCGAAACCGCAGATTTTATCTGCGCATCCCGCCTCGTGCAGAGGGCGTACGCGTCGTCACGATACGTGGAGGTGGGCTGCGATGGACGTGGATGCTGCGCCAGACGAGCGCGTGCGTCGCGGACGGCGAAGTCGTGGGGTCCCGGCCTCCCGATGCTGAGGTCAAGCCTGCTGTTGATGCGCAAGCGTCACGCGGGCGATGGGGGCAAGAAAGCCCGGTCCCCAAGGAGAGCACGAAGGACACCGTTAAAACCGATCGCGCAGGGAGGGCCGGATCGTCCGGCTGGACCTGTGGTACCTGCCGCCTGCATTTTTTCGCAGGCGGGCCACGGGCCTCAGTCGAGGTCCGGCTCTCCCTGCGCCTCTCGTATGTCGAGGCGCGCCGACCAGCGCATCCCTCGGACTCATCGAGCCGCGAGACTGCGCGCGCACGCCTGAAGCGACCGCAAGTGGCTGTTTGACATCTGGCTGTTTGACATCCGAATGACGTGACGGTGCTTGTCTGCGCCCGTGACAACGTCGAGCAGCGTCGGGCCGAACCCACGGATAGGAGACGCGGTCAGTCGCAGTACGTCTCAAGGAGCTCGACGGAGAGAAACCGGATCGCGCCATAGAGCGGTCGTGTTCATCCGTGAACGAGGACAACGAGAGCTCCACGCCGCCGGCATTTGCAGCAGGATTGGCCCCAGTGATGGAGAACACCACTCGGCAAACGACAATTGCGGAAGGATGTCGAAACAGTATCACGTTGAGGTTGTGTTGAGAAGGCTTGAGTGTACAATCTTGGGGATGCCAGATTTTCGATGGGAGCGACGGGCTTCCCGATAGGTGTGCTGGCTGAGAGAGGGTCGTGCCGGCATGCCTCTCATCGTCTATCCGCATTGCGACATGCACGTCGCGCTGAAGAAGCCCGCGACCAAGGTGCTGCCGTTCCGCGTGTTCGACCAGGACCTGCCGAACGGCTCGACGACCTACACGCTGACCGACGTCACCGCGGACTGCAATTTTCGAATCCTGGCGCCGTACAACCCGGTCGGGTCCCGGCTGACCAGCTTCGTGACGATTGATCCTGCGGCGCGCACCATCACCGGCGACGACGTCGGCATCAATCTCGTGGTGATCGAATACGGCCCCGGCTACGTCGTCGCGCGTATCCAGGTGCACGACGATGTGCTCGGCTGGTGGTTCGGCAACTCCTCGATCACCACGGCGCTGCATCCGACGGTTGCCCACAGCCAGCCGACGCTGTGCGCGCTGTTCAGCGACGATCCGACCGGGACCGATCTCGTCGGCGACATCACCGGGCACGGCTTCGTCACGCTCAGCTCGGCCAGCCCCAGCACCTTCGTGGTGGCAAATACGAACAATGAGGGACGGTTGAGGGGCGTGAGCGAGGGCGCGGCCCAGCTCGACGGCAGCTTCCTCGGCGTCAACCAGAGCCTGCCGGTGAAGGTGGTCGACTACGCCAAGACCCGCGACAACATCTCCACGGTGCGCGCCGGCGACCTCGCCAATGCCTCCGAGATGCACAACATCCTGTTCCTCGCCGAAGGCTTTCGCGCGTCCGAGAAGGACAAGTTCGACAAGATCGTGCAGGAAGCGGCGGACGGTCTGTTCTCGCAGAAGCGCCACGAGCCCTACGGCACGCTCGCGGGCAGCTTCAACGTATTCAAGGCCTTCCAGGCGTCGGAAGAGCAGGCGGTGACCTGCGGCTGGCGCGTCAACGACGAGGAGACCTCGGAGCTCGGCAAGGGCGGACCGATTCCGTGGAGTTACAGCGTTTCGGACGACAAGAGCATCTACGACGTCGACGAGCTCGTGGCCCGCGTCGGCCTGCCGCTCCGCAACGAGACCGCGCCGCCGGCGCAATTGAAGGCGCGGTGGGCGAGCCAGTCGCTGCCCAACTACGACGCCGCGAAGGTCAACGACACCCTGATCGAAGCGTGGAGGAAGCAGAAATCGCTCGGCATTCTGGAGGCACGTGACACCTTCTACGGCCTGATGCTCGGCGTCCGCTGGGGCGACCGGTCGGCGAAGTCCGGGGCCGCTTTGACGATGCCGGCGGCGGATGCGGCGGGCGATGCCAACCTCGCGCCGCTGATCGCCCGCGCCTATCAGTTCTTCAAGCCGGCCAGCCCCACCCGGCACCTTGCCCCGGATCCGCGCCGGCACCCGCCGGAGCTCGCCAGGAACGGCCGCGCGAACATTGCGGCGCCGATCATGGCCTACCTGTCCGGACTGCGACTCGGGCCGTCGCCGCACACCGCGCTCGGCGCCGAGTGGATACCGGACGGCAGCTTCAAGCGCAGCCGCGGCCTGATCGCCATGATCACCAACGAGGACATGATCGGCGGCACCAATTTCAACCAGTCGACCGTGACCGCCAATTCGCTGCAGAGCCTGAAGACGCTCGACTTCGAATATCCGGCGACCAACACGGCGACGAAGAAAGTGATGCGGCGCAAGCCTGCCAGCGACATCGACGCCGACCTCACCGATATTATCGACACGGTTGCGCACGAATTCGGCCATTCCTTCAATCTCGGCGACGAATACGAGACGAGCGCCGAAGACAATGCGACCGCTTCGAGCGAGGACGACAACATCGTCGCGCTCGCCGACATCTTTCAGGATCCGAGCTACGCCGCCAACCACTCCCGTCTGGTCGATCCGTCCAAGGTGAAATGGTTCGAACTTCTCAGGATCGAGCTTTCGGCCAAGCTGACCCAGGCTTCGACCCAGCAGGGTGGCTCGATCGAGGTCAGGATCGACCCGCGCCAGATCCCGCGCTGGGTGCAGGCGAAGGCGGCCGGCCGCCAGGCGTTTCTCCGCCGCATCCAGATCACGGCGATCGGCCAGCAACTGCCGCTCACGTTCATCGATGCCGATTACCTCGTCAGACTCGACATCGGCGACATCGACCAGAACCTCGGCTCGATCCGGCTCGGCGGGCTGGAATTGCCGCCAGCGCCGTTTCCCGTGTTTCCGAAAGGCTCGCTGCTGTTCGTGCCGCGCCGCGACGATGCGGACGCGCTGGTCTATGTGGTGGAAAAGAAGGTGCGCGACTTCATCGCAGGCAACCATCTGCCGCTCAACAAGGATACCGACACCGCTCATGTGAACGACGAGGGCGACGACCCGAAGGACATCCCGGACTTCAAGCCGCCATGCAAGGCGCAGCGGCTGGTCGGCCTGTACGAGGGCGCATACAACTTCACCGGGCTGGTCTATCGGCCGGCCGGCGACTGCAAGATGCGGAACAGCAGCGGCGCTTTCTGCCATGTCTGCAAATGGCTGATCACCAACCGCGTCGATCCCGCTCTGCACGACGTCGTCGACCGTGAATTCTATCCGGAGGCCAAGAAAAATGGCTGAACCGGGCGCCCTCGAAACGATCGTCGCCGAGATCGGCAAGCTGCTGCTGCCGCTGCGGGCGGCGGTGGAGTCGCCGGCCGCGTTCCAGGGCCTGCTGCTCAAGCTGGGCTGGGATTCCGACGTGATTCCGAAGCCGATCGCCGATCTCGCGGTCGACTTGCAGTTGTTGTTCGATCGGCTCCAGGCGCTGGTCGGCGGTGGGCTGTCGCTCGACGGCGAAGTGGCATCCGACGGCGAGATGACGCTGGAGTCCGGGGCGCTCGAAGACGCCTTCAAGGCCATCGAGGCGATCGCCGGCGTCGTGCAGGCGATCGACGACCTCGTCTCGGCGCCCGGCGGTGCATTTTCGGCGACGCTGAACGCCGACAATTTCAAGGGCGAGTTTCCGGGGCAGCTCGTCGGCTATCTCTTCATCACCTATCTGCGCAACCATCATCCGGGCATCGGTTTCGCGCTGCAGGCGCTCGGCGTCATCAGCACCCGCTATACCGCGCCGGCCGGCAACCGCCCGGACTACATCGACTACAGGTTCAGCTTCCCGGACCTGCCGAAGATCGTCTCCGACCCGGTGACACTGTTCGAGAACGCCTTCGGCTGGGGCACCGACAGCTTCGACTTCTCCGGCTTCGCGCGACAGATCGACAGCCTCGCGGCCGGGCTCGGGCTCGACGTCCGGATGGTGGAGGTGCCGGATCGGGTCGCGCGCGCGCTCGAAGGCGGCCCTCCGACCGGGCGTGCCGCGGTGCGCAAGCGGCTCCGCTTGGTGTTCTTCGAGCGGGCGCGCGACGCGGGTCGGCTATCGGCCGAGCTCGGACTGTTCCCGCTGCCGAAGTCCGGGACCAAGAAGCCGGGCTTCGCGCTGCTGCCGTCGTTCAGCGGGCTGCTGTCGGTGCGGATGCAGCTCGGTCCGACGATCGCGGTGACGATCTCGAGCGACCTCGATCTCACCGGCGGTGTCGGCCTGATGGTGCGGCCGGGCAGCGGCATCGACATGGTGACCGGCTTCGCGGGCAGCGGCGCGCCGACGTCGGCCAAGGGCACCGCGCGCGTCGAAGTGGAATACTCCGCCGCCTCCGGCAGCCCGACCATTATCCTCGGCACCGGCGAGGGCACGCGGCTCGAATACCAATCGGTGAGCGGTGCCGGCGGCTTCACGCTGGTGGCGGGCAAGGACGTCGAGGTGTTCGCCGAGGTGGATCTCAAGGGCCTCGCTTTCGTCCTCGACGCGTCCGGCTCGGACGGCTTCATCTCGACCATCCTGTCGGGGATCTCGACGCGGTTCGAGTTCGATCTCGGCCTCGGCGTCGCCTATCCGCGCGGCGTGTATTTCCGCGGCACCTCGCATCTCGAGATCCAGATCCCAGCGCATATCGACCTCGGTCCGATCGAGGTGCAGGGACTGACGCTCGCGGTGACACCGTCGGGTGGCGGCCTCCCTATCGATATCGGCGCGACGCTGAAGGCGGCGCTCGGTCCGCTGGTCGCGGTGGTGGAAAATATCGGGCTGCGGACCGATCTCGCTTTTCCGGGGAGCGGCGGCAATCTCGGCCCGATCGATCTATCCTTCGGCTTCAAGCCACCGAACGGCGTCGGGCTGTCGATCGATGCCGGGGCGGTGACAGGCGGCGGCTATCTCTTCATCGATCCGGACCGCGGCGAATATGCCGGCGCGCTCGAACTGAAGATCCTCGACTTTCTCTCGGTGACGGCAATCGGCGTCATCACCACCAAGATGCCGGACGGGTCAAAGGGCTTTTCCTTCATCGCCATCATCACGGTCGAGTTCAATCCCGGAATGCAGCTCGGCTTCGGCTTCACCCTGCTGGGAGTCGGCGGACTCGTCGGCCTCAACCGCTCGATGGACCTCGACGCGCTGGTCAACGGCGTGCGCGCCGGCTCGCTGGACTCGGTGCTGTTCCCGCACGACGTCGTTGCCAACGCGCACCGGATCATCTCCGACCTCCGCACCTTCTTCCCGCCGGAGCAGGGGACCTTCCTGATCGGCCCGATGGCGAAGTTCGGCTGGGGCACGCCGACGCTGATCAGCCTGTCGCTGGGGATCATCATCGAGATTCCCGGCAACATCGCCATCATCGGCAAGCTGACGGTGGCGATCCCGGACGAGCGGCTGCCGCTCATCATCATCCAGGTCGCCTTCATGGGCGCGATCGAATTCGACAAGAAGCGCGGCTGGTTCTTCGCCATCCTGTACGAATCGCGCGTGATCTTCATGCCGCTCGACGGCGGCATGGGCGTGCTCGCGTCATTCGGCGGCGACGCCACTTTCATCGTCTCCGTCGGCGGCTTCCACCCGGCCTACAATCCACCGCCGCTGCCGTTCCCGCCGATCCCCCGGATCGCGATCAACATCCTCAACACGCCGGTGGCCCGCATCCGGGTCGACGCCTATTTCGCGGTGACGTCGAACACCGTGCAGTTCGGCGCACATGCGGAGCTTTATTTCGGCATCTCGATCGCCAGCATCGAGGGCCATCTCGCCTTCGACGCGCTGTTCCAGTTCTCGCCGTTCTATTTCATCATCACGATCTCTGCCTCGCTGTCGGTGAAGCTGTTCGGCGCGGGGCTGTTCAGTATCCGCTTCCGCGGCTCGCTCGAGGGCACATCGCCCTGGCACGTCGAGGGCACCGGGAGCATCTCGCTGCTGTTCTGGGACGTCGACGTCGACTTCTCCCACACCTGGGGCGACAAGGAGGACACCAGCCTGCCGCCGGTCTCCGTGCTGCCCCTGCTGGTGGCGGAATACTCGAAGGCGGAGAATTGGACTGCCGCGCTGCAGAACAGCAGCAGGCTGTTGGTGACGCTCAAGACCGTGGACGCGGGCTCCGACCTTGTGCTGCATCCGGTCGGCTCGCTCAAGATCACCCAGCGTGCGATTCCGCTCGGCATCACCCTCGACAAGATCGGCGCGCAGCGCCCGGACGACGCCAATTACTTCGCGGTCGCGGCCGCGACGTCGGGCATCGAGAAGCGCGCCACCATCCGGGAGTCGTTCGCGATCGCCCAGTTCAAGGACCTCAAGGACGGCGAGAAGCTCAGCGCTTCCGACTACGAGGCCGAGGAGGCGGGGCTGGAGCTGTCGGTCACTGGCAACCAGGCCAAGACCAGCTATGTCACCAAGCGCATCGCCCGCTACGAAGAGATCATCGTCGACAACAATTTCAAGCGCGCACGCCGGCGCTTCGTCACGCTCATCTCCGGGCTGTTCACGCACTTCCTGGCCAACAACGCCGTGGCGCGGTCGGAGATCTCGGCGAAGTCGCGCGATCTGAAGCACGGATTCGACGACAAGATCGCGGTCGATCAGGCGTCCTATGTGGTGGTGAGCCTGGTCGACAATTCGCCGATCGCCGGCGCGCCTGCGTCGTTCCAATCGCGCGCCAGCGCCGGTGAATTCATGGCGGCCGAGACGCGGCGCAATCCGAGCTTCGCCAGCGAGGCCCATATCGTGCGCCCGCACGAGATGAAGCGCGCGGCGTAGCGGAGGCACGATGATGGCGGGCGGTCCGGCGAGGCGGCGGGGAGGGGCGGGATGAGCGACACGATCGGCACCTATTCCTTCCTGCCCTGGCTGCGGCTCGGCGTGGCGAACAACATCACCGCAGCCGACAACGACAACGCGGTGGCGCTGCGCGCGACGATCAAGGTCGACTTGTCGCTGGCCGGGCGGCCGGTCCAGGGCGACACGGATCTGACGGCGACGATTTCGCGCGACGTCGCGCTCTATGGTCCCGGCGACATCGTCGGCATCGATCCGAAGGCGGTGGTGAAGGTGGAGCCGCGCGACTGGATCACCAATTTCGAGCCGAACTACCTGCCCTTCGTTGAGTTCTATGACGAGGATTTTCCGTGGCGCTACACGCCGGCGGCGCCGGACGAGTCGCGCCACCGGCTGCGCCCGTGGCTCGCACTGTTGGTGCTCGAGGTGGAGGAGTTCAAGGAAGTCGCGGTGTCGTCGGCGCGGCCGCTGCCGGCGATCGAGGTGACGGGCGATCCGGCCTCGGTGTTTCCGCCCGCCGACCAGCTTTGGGCCTGGGCGCACGTCCACGTCAATCGCGACCTGATCCAGCAGGACGGCGTGGTGGAATCGACCAATGCCGACCAGGCGAGGGCGCGACTGGAGAGCCTGCTGGCCAGCAATCCGGACTACGCCTATTCGCGCGTCCTGTCGCCGCGTCAGTTGAAGCCGAATACGTCCTACCATGCGTTCGTGGTGCCGACCTTCGAGAGCGGCCGTCTCGCCGGCCTCGGAATCGCGCCGGTGGCGAATCCCGCGCTCTTCGCGACCCTGTCGGCCTGGGCGGACTATACCGACCGGCCGTTCCCGACGCTGCATCCGGTGTACAAGCGGTGGTACTTCAAGACTGGGACGGTGGGCGATTTCGAGTACCTCGTCCGCCTGCTGAAGCCGCGTCCGCCGGACTCGCGGCTCGGCCGCCGCGACATGGACACGCAGACGCCGGGTTCCGGGATGCCGCCCATCGCGGTCGCCGGGCTTCACGGGGTGCTGCGGCTCGGCGGCGCGCTCAAGGTGCCGGACGAGGCGCTGACCGGTGCGCAGGAGGCAGAAGCTGCGGCCTATGAGGGCTGGGATGAACCCTATGCGCACGAATTCGAGAAGGCGCTGGCGGGCTTCGTCAACCTGACCGACGACTATGCCCGCGAAGGCGCGCCCGACCCGGTGATCACGCCGCCGCTGTACGGCCGCTGGCACGCGCTCACCGAACGGCTGCTTGAGGAGGCCGACGGCAGCGACGCGCCGCAGCCGCGCAACTGGGTGCACGAGCTCAATCTGGACCCGCGGTTTCGCGTTCCCGCCGCGTTCGGCACGGAAGTCGTGCAGAAGAACCAGGAGGCCTATATGGACGCCGCCTGGGACCAGGTCGGCGACATCCTCGCGGCGAACCGGCGGATCAGGCTGGCGCAATTCGCCAAGGCGGCGGCCGCGATCTGGCATGCGCGCCATCTCGGGCCGCTGAAAGATCTCAGCGCGGAGCGCGGGCTCACGATGATGGCGCCGGTGCAGCGCCGGGTGATCGCCGACGGCTTCACGCTGCGCCATCGGCTCAAGGAAAGCACGGTGCCCCGCGCGGCGCTGTCTGCGCCGTTCCGGCGCGCGCTCCGGCCGCGCGACCAGGTCGCGGCGACGCTCGGCTTCGACTCGCCGAAAGGCGCCGAAGAGCTGCTGGAGAAGATCAATCGCGGCGAGGTCAGCGCGGCGCCGCCGCGGGTCACCCCGGAAGCCTTGCCGGCGGTGGAGGATGTCGCCGCGGAACTTCAGCCGAAGTCGCTGCCCGCGGAGCTGACCGACTGGCTCGCCAAGCACCGCTGGGCGAAGTGGGTATTGCTGGTCGTTCTGCTGCTGCTCGCCGTGCTGCTGCTGGCCGTCGCCATTCCGTTCGCGATCGTGGTCGCGGCAGCGGCGCTGGCGCTGTTCGGATGGCTGGTGCGGCTGGAGAAGCAGTCTGGCATCGCGACCGGCGTGTTGCCGCAAGGGGCTTCGCCCGAGGTCATCGACGCGCTGCCGGGTTTTCCGTCTTTCACCATCCGCGATCCTGATCCCGCCGCGCCGGAGCCTGTCGGCGGCGCTTCGTCCGCCGACAGCCCGGAGGCGGCGCGCTTCAAACTGGCCCTCAAGGACCTCAACCGGCTGCTCACAGTCAGCGCCGATCTCGGCAAGCCGCCGTTGCGCAAGCCGATCGACATCGCCGCGCTCGGAGCGTCGACCTTCGCTGCGATTGATCCCGACAAGACGGTGCCCGCCTTCACCTTCTCCTCGATCACCATTCCGCCGCGAGTGCTGGCCATCAACGGGATCGCGACGCTGCTGCAGCCGGAAGTGTTCAAGCCGGTGATGGCATATCCGGAAATCGACCTGCCGATGTACAAGCCGCTTCTCGGCCTGTCCGACGAGCACTTCCTGCCGAACATCGACAAGATTCCGCAGAACACGATCACGCTGCTCGAGACCAATCAGCGTTTCATCGAGGCCTACATGGTCGGCCTCAACCATGAATTCGCCCGCGAGCTGCTGTGGCGCGAATATCCCACTGACCAGCGCGGCAGCTGCTTCCGCCAGTTCTGGGACCCGAGCGGCGTGATCGACCGGAAGGGCCTGTCGAAGGACGAGCTGCGCGAAAAGCTCCGCGATATTCCGCCGCTCCACACCTGGTCGCTGTTCTCCAAGCTCGGCGATCACGACCATCGCGAGAAGCCGGGCGAGAACGAGGAGGAAGTCGTCCTCGTCATCCGCGGCGAGCTGCTGAAGAAATATCCGACCGCGGTGATCTACGCCCAGAAGGCGCGCTGGCAGCGCGACGACGGCGGCGCGATCAATCCCCGCGTCGAGCGGGTGCTGGAGACCGACGGTCCGGTGGAGGATCGCCTGCGCACACCGCTCTACGAAGCCAAGGTCGATCCCGACATCACCTTCATCGGCTTCGACCTGACCTCGAAGGAGGCGAAGGGGGGCAGCGGCCGCGGCAATTCGACGGCGCCGGGCTGGTTCTTCGTCATCAAGGAGCGGCCCGGCGAGCCGCGCTTCGGCCTCGATATTTCTCGCGATGGGCCGCTCAACGTCTGGAACGACCTCGCCTGGCCCGACGTGCTGTCCGACGCCGACAAGGGCTTCCTGCAGATCAGGCCGGGCGGGCCGACCCTCACCCTGGACGATCCGGTGGCTCCGGAGCTGCAGGAGAAGAAACAACAATACGATGAGGACAAGGCGCTCCGCTGGCATCCGGACAGCAACTCCGCGGAGCTCGCCTACATCCTCTACCAGGTTCCCGTGCTGGTCGCGGTGCACGGCAGCGAGATGCTGCCGAACTGATCGCGCAGCGGACACGACAGGGGGCGGCTGAAGCGAAATGTCCGAGTTCGATGATATCCGCAAGGAGCTGGAAGCGTCGCGCGCCGCGGCCGATGCGACGTCGCGCGAAATCGGCCGGCTTCGCCACACCCGCGCGCGGCTGATCCGCGACCGCGCACGGGCCGAGCGCGTCAGCAAGGGCGCCGACGATCCGGCGCTGGCGGCGATCGACAAGGAGATCAAGGCGGCGGCCTCCGAGATCGAGCGGCTGGGCGGTGCGCTGAGGGCGGCGAAGGACGAAGTGGTCCGCAATATCGGGCTGTTCGCGAACTTCACCGATCCCCGCCGCAACATCGGCCTGCTGTCCGATCAGACGCCGATCCTGCTGATGCCGCTGCGAATCGAAACGCGCTTCAAGCAGGCGGCGGAATTCGGCGGCGACCGCGACGAGCTGTGGGTCCGGGTCTATCCGGACGACATCGCCGTCGACAGCTTCGAGGAGGCGTTGTCGGAAGACGAAGTGAAGCGCGCCCAGGCCTATTGGGCCGACGTCTGGCGGGCGAACCACGACCCCGCCGGGGAGCGGGCCGCCTGGCGAACGCTGCTGAGCGGACAGGGCTCGGGGCGGTCCTACTACGTGATCCAGACTCATCGCCCGCTCAACGAGGTGGCGCGACCGGCCAAAGTGGAAGGCGTGCCGACCGTGATCCTGACGGTGGTGACCAGCGCGCCGCTCGTCGATCCCGAGCGAGGTGCGGTCAGCACGTTCTGGACGGCACTGTGGCGCGCGGGCACCGATGCGGCCGCGCAGGCGGACGCGATCGCCGCGCTCGACAGCGCGCTCGGCGCCGAGCGCGCCGCGGCGGTCCGTGAGGCGTACCGGCCGCGGAATCTCGCCGACGCGCCGCCCGAAGGCGCGGACCGCGCGACCACCACGGTCATCGCCGCGTATCTGGAGTTTCCCGCCACGGACGCCACGCCGATGCGCGAGACCGGCTGGTCGCAGCCGGCGACCGCCCGGACCTTGCCTGATCGCCTCGTCCTGCTCGGCTACAACAACGGAACGCTCGAGCTCGAGCAACTTGGAAAACCGATTCCGTCGCCGCTGCCGGTCACGCCGTCGCCGACCGGAACGGACGACGCATCGGTCGCGGGCGACGGCGACGACATCACGTTCGGTCCGGAGCTCGAATGGGTGCGCAACTTCGACCGTGCCGTCGAGATCGGCATGGGACTCCGGGTGCCGCTAACGCCGGCCGCCTTCCGCCGTGGCTTCGATCAGTTGATGGTGCTCGGTGTGCGGCTCGGGGCCGATGCGGACGCCGGCCGGGTCGCGCTGGAGCAGTTGTTCGTCCATCATCATCAGTCGAAGGCGGGGTTCTCGATCCTGCCGCAGGGCCAGCCGACCAACAACGTCGAGGGCGAGGGCGCCGCCTACAGCTGGCGCGAGGATTCCGACGTCAGCTTCGATCACTACTTCGGCACTCCGCCCCTGGACCCCGACGGATGGTTCGAGCGGACAGACGGACGCTGCCTCGCCGCCACGCTCGGTCTCGATCCGGCCGCGCTGGCGGCGATCCCCTTCTACCATCGCCACGACGTCAACGACGCCCGCGCCATGAACACGGCGCTGTGGCCGGCTACGCTCGGCTACTTCATGGAGAGCATGCTTCATCCGATCTTCGACGATTCGACGGTTGAGCGGACCCGCGACTTCTTCGTCCGGCACGTGTCGGCGCGCGGGCCGATGCCTACGATCCGCGTCCGTCGTCAGCCCTACGGCATCCTGCCGGCGACGCCGCGCTCGCGCATCCAATGGATCTTCGCCGGGTCGAACGTCGCGGTCGGGGCCGCGCACGCACCGGACGATCCGGAATTGCGGTTCCTGATGCGGTTGTATCAACTGCTGCGCAAGGTCGAGGCCGATCTGGAGCCGCTGATGTCGCGGGTGTCCTACATCGGCAAGCCGGGCGGCGACCGTCATCAGATATTGCTCGATGTCCTCGGCCTGCACGCCGGATCGGTAGAATTCCAGCAGCGCTTCGCCGAAAGCTTCAAGGAACTGTACAACCGCCTCGCGATGCAGGGGGCGGGCGGCGCCTTGGTCGCGCTCCTGCTCGCCGCAGGCTATGTCGGAAGCGGGCTCGATCTGCTGAAGCAGCTCGGTTACACGCCGCCCGAGGGAATCGAGGTGCCGGACATCCTTGAGAAACTCTTTCTCAAGGCGCCCAACCAGCTCAAGGGCCCGCTGATCGACGACCGTCCGTTGTCGGAGACCGAGCAGATCCGCGCCTACACCGCGGGCGGCGACAACTACATCGGCTGGCTGATCAAGGCTGCGGCGACCTCCCACGACGCGCTGCGGCTGCAGCAGGGCTTCACCCAGCGCCCGAATGCGCTGCTGTATCTCATGCTGCATCACGCGCTCGACCTGAGCTTCGTCGAGACCAGCATCCGTCTGTTCTTCAATGCCGGGCTGATCGGCGAGACCGAGCTGAAGGCGGCGCGGCGCGAGCCGAAGTTCTTCCAGGTCGAGGAGGCGAGCCTCGCCGTGCCGGCTGCGGCCGGCGGCAGCCGCTGGCGCTACCTCCACCGCAGCGACGCCGCCGTCACCGGAACGGGACTGAGGACGGTCGGCGAGTTCATCCCGACGGTGCTGACCTCGATGGTCGCTACCGCGTATCTCAAGCGCCAGCTCGATGCGCTCGAACGGCTGAAGAGGTCGCCGACGGCGGTGCTGGAACGGGTGTTCGCCGAGCATCTCGACCTCTGCACCTACCGGTTCGACGCCTGGTACGGCGGCATCATGAGCCGCCAACTGGAGCGGATGCGCTATCCGAACGGTGCCGGCCGGGGGACCGCCCAGCCGGGCGCACCGGCCGGCGAGGCGAAGAGGGGAATCTATCTCGGCGCCTATGGCTGGCTCGAGAACGTCAAGCCGGAGTTCAAGAAGCTGACGGCCGTCGAACTGCCGGCAAACCTCGCGGCGATCTTTGCCGATCCCGACGCGCCGCCGCTGATGCGCGACCGCAGCAACCAGGGCTACATCCACGCGCCGTCGCTGAACCAAGCGGTGACCGCCGCGGTGCTGCGCAACGGCTATCTGTCCAACGCCACGCCCGACAATCCGGGCAGCCTCGCTGTCAATCTCAGCTCGGAACGGGTCCGCATCGCGCTATCGATCATCGAGGGAATGAAGGGCGAGCAGAGCCTCGGCGCGTTGCTCGGCTACCAGTTCGAGCGCGGCCTGCACGACCGCCACGACGTCGAAGTGGACGGGTTCATCTACGACCTCCGCAAGGTGTTCCCGCTGGTCGGCGACCGGCTGACTCCGACGCGTACCGGTCGGCTCGACGCGTTCGGTCGGCGGCTGCGGATCGACCGGGTGGAGGCGCGCAACGTCATCGACGGCCTGGCCTTGGTCGAGCACATCAAGACCAGCGGCGTGAGCAGCTATCCGTTCGGCCACGATGCCGACCTGCCGGCGGCGAGCCCGCAGCAGGCAGCCGCGATCACCGCCGAGGCCGCGCGGATTGCCGACATCGCCGACGCGGTCGCCGACCTCGCGATGGCAGAGAGCGTGCATCAGGTGGTGCAGGGCAACTACGACCGTGCCGGCGCCGTGCTCGACACCTACTCCAAGGGAAAATTCCCGGCGACCCCCGACGTGGTGCGTACGCCGCGGTCGGGGGTGACGCTGACCCACCGGGTGGCGCTGCATCTCAAGGCCGGGCTCGACCCGAACGACGGCGCGCTGACATCGCCGCGGGCGAAGGCGGAGCCTGCGCTCAACGCCTGGCTCGCGGGCATTCTGCCGCCGCCGGCAGCGGTCGCCTGCTCGGTGACGGTCACCGACCCGCTCGATCTTTCCGCCGTCAACTACAACGTGACGCAGGCCGATCTCGGCCTGCTGCCGATCGACCTGCTGTATCTGCTCGATCCGGACAACGATCCAGCCGCCAAGGCGCTCGATGATCTGATCGAAGCGCATGTGATCGCCGCTCATACGCCGCGCCCGGACGCCATGCTGACGATCGCCTACCGCGAGAGGATCGCGGCGATCGCCGGGCATGTGCCGCTGTTCGAGCTGTCGGCGTTGATGCGGCATCTCAGAAGCCTGCTGCTGCGCTCGCGTCCGCTCAAGGCGAGCGACATGGCGATGGCCGGCGAGGCGAACGAGGCGGTCGATCTCGACGCGGCGCTCGCACGCGAGCGGGCGACGCTGCCGCGCGTCCTGCTCGTCGGGGGGCTTGCGGATCTCGACACCTTCCGTACGGCGCTGCAGGCCCGCCTGGACGCCAAGCAGGTGGCGCAGATCGCCACGGAGATCGAGCTGACGATCACCGGCTTCGTGTCGGTGATGCAGGGTCTCGGTCCGTTCGCGCCGTTGCAGACCGGTACCGGTGCCGTCTACGCCGACCGGCGGCGGATCTTCTCCCAGTTGCATGCCGCACTCGCCGGCTACATCGCTCGATGGACCCGGCAACTCGCCGAGTTCGACGCACGCATGGCCGCTTACGACGCTGATCCGGGCGCGCCGGACGCGGCGAAGTTCCTGGCGCTGCGGGTGGCCGAAAAGCTGATCGCGACCACGGCGACCGACCCTCTACCGGCGCAACCGGACGATTTCCGCGACGATCTCATGAGCGGCAAGCGCGCCGCTTTCGTCGGACAGCGCGCCGCTCTGATCACGCTTTACGACAATGCGTCCGACCTCGCCGCCCTGCACGACGGCATCGAAGCCTCGAAGGCTGCGAACGCCGCGTTCGACGCCGCGGTGATCGACATCGAAGCCCAGCGCGCGGCGATCGTCGCCCTCGCAGAGGACATGGCGAAGCGCACCGCCGCGCTCGCGCTCGAGCTGACGACGCGGCTGCCGGCGATCCAGGCCCGGCTCGATCAATACGATGCCGCGGCGGAGGCGAAGAACAAGATCGAGGCGTTGACCGCGGCGGCGAAGCTGCTGTTCGGCGACGATTTCAAGATCGTGCCGGATTTCGGCCTGCCAGCGGCGCTGGCCGGTGAATGGAGCAACGCCTGGGGCGCGGGCGCGCAGGCGGACGAGACCATTCTCGGGTTCGTCAAGACGACGATCGGACGCCGCTTTCCGCTCGACGACTGGTTCACGGGTGTCGCGCGGGTGCGGTCGAAGCTGCACGATCTGGAAGCCTCGCAGCATCTCGCCGAGGCGTTCACGGGGGCGGGCGTCGCGCTGCAGGCGCTGCAATTTCCGCATCGCCCCGAGTTGCCGTGGCTCGGACTCGAATTCCCGGAGACCGATGCCGACGGAAAGCCGTTCGTGATCGATGAGGACAAGCTGCTCTATACCGCGCATTTCGCCGAAAGCTTCGATCCGGCGCGGCGGCAACTCGGGCTGTTGCTCGACGAGTGGACCGAAGTGATCCCGCGCCCGACCGAGGATACCGGGCTGGCGTTCCACTTCGACCGGCCAAACGCCGAACCGCCGCAGACCCTGCTGCTGGCGCTGCCGCCGAAATTTGTCGGCGCGTGGCAGTGGCAGGATCTCGTCGACACGGTGCGCGAGACGATGGACCTCGCCAAGAAGCGCGCGATCGAGCCCGACCACGTCGACACCACCGCCTATGCCCGCTTCCTGCCGGCGCTGGTGTCCGCCGTGACCTTCCATCCGATCACGGCCTCGCTCAACCTCGCCTTCAACAACAACCTCGCCGCGGTGCTGGCCGAGACGGAGACGGGCAATGGCTGACCATGTCGCGGTTCAGAACCTCTCCGCCGTGTTCTCCGGCAAGGTGAAGCTGCCCACCATCACGTTGTGGAACAGGCTCGAGGGCCGCCCACGCACGCACGATTTCGACCGCGCGCTCAAGGCCGAGGTTCGTGATCCGCTGTGGCTGCTGACGAAGCAGTGGCAGATGGGCGAGTTTCAGGGCGACGACGCCGGCTCGCCGGTCGTCGCCAAGGTGCACATCGAGACCACCGAACTGACGAAATACCGCGCGGCCGGCAATCCGCCCGAAGCGTTCGCCGACGACGTGCCGCTCGAAGCCAAGGTCGAGCGGCGGCCGATCCCGTTCCGTCTCGCCGGCCAGAAGATGGCGTTCGATCTCCGCATCGCCCTGGGCCGACGCTGGCTGAAGCTCGTCGCCGGCATCGAGCCGGGGCTTGCCCAGCAATTCATCGCGGCGCTGCCGCTCGCCATGCCAGATCCGGCGCTCAAGGCCGATGCGCCGGTCGCCGCCCATCGCGAAGCCTGGCAGACGATGGCGGCGCTCGCCGGCAGGTCCATGGACGGCTACGACCTCGTCGAGCATCTGATGGCCGCGCCCGGCAATCACGCGCACGACCTCGTCGCGCTCGGCAACCCGGCCAGCACTGCTGCGATCGAGACGGCGGAGGCCGAATTCCTGGCGTGGTACCGGGAGGCGTTCTACCAGCCCGCCGCGGGTGCGGCCGATGCCTGGCTGCCCGATCGCCTCGAATACGCCTTTGCAGCGTCGGCGCCCAAGGCGGGCGGCGAGAAGCTCGTGGTCGCCGACGAATACTTCCAGGGGCATCTCGACTGGTACAATTTCGACGTCGACGCCTCCGGCGCAGGGCTCGGTGACCTGGCGGACGCGCCGCCGCCGGCCGCCGTCGAGACGACCTTCACGGCGTCGTTCATCCCGGCGCCGATCCAGTTCGACGGCATGCCGAACACGCGCTGGTGGACCTTCGAGGAGGGACGAACGAATTTCGGCGACATCGATCCGGAGACGACGGACGTCAACAAGCTGCTGCTGATCGAATTCGGCCTCGTCTACGCCAACGATTGGTTCCTGATGCCGTTCACGGTGCCGGCCGGGGCGATCACCAGGGTCGCCGGCATGAGCGTGACCAACGTCTTCGGAGAGCGGATCTGGGTCGAAGCCGCGGGCAAGGGCGCGGATGAAGATTGGCAACGCTGGTCGATGTTTACGCTGGCGACGAAGGGGAGCGACGACATTCCCGCCGATCTCAGCCTGTTCGTCGTGCCCAGCGTGCCGAAGATCCAGGAGGGCGAGCCGCTGGAATCCGTGGAACTGTTCCGCGACGAGATGGCCAACATGGTGTGGGGCGTCGAGTCGCGGGTGATGTTGGCTTCGGGCGACAGCAAGAGCGGACGCAGCGCTGCGCTCGACACCCGCCGCTATTTCCGTCGCCTAGTGGAGGAGAGCCTGCCGCCGGCCCCACTACCTGCGCCGCCGATCGAGAACGACGCCGCGATCCGCTATCGGCTGATGAGCGAGATGCCGGAGAACTGGATCCCGTTCATCCCAGTGCACATCGACAACGACAGCCGCGAGATTCAGCTGCGTCGCGCCGCGCTGCTGCGGGTCATCGACCGCGACCCGGATCCGCCGGTGCGCGTCGAACCTCGCACCGATCTGCTGCGCCACGGTCTCGACCTCCCGCAGCAGCAGGGCTACAATCTCCATGAGGAGGAGGTGCCGCGCGCGGGCATTCGTGTCACCCAGAGCTTCCAGCGCACGCGCTGGTACAACGGCCGCACTTTCGTCTGGCTCGGCATCCGCAAGGAGACCGATCGCGGCGAGCGGTCGAGCAAGCTCGCTTTCGACACGATCCTTCCGAAGCGGAAGGCATGAACGCATGAAACGTCACCGTCGAATCTGGCGTGGCGCGGCCGCCGGCGGTGGAGGGTTGAACGGGCGCGGGTCATTCCCAAGTCGGTCGTTTCTCGCGCGACGGCAGACGCTCGGTGCCCCAAGACTACGTAGTGGCCGGCGAGTCTGACTATCCGAAGGCCCATTCCCGACCTGAGCGCTTCCTTCATGACACAGCAGGAGCAACGGAGAGCGAGCACGAGGAACACCGTTCGAGGTTGAGCGCGGAGAGGTTCGCATTGATTGTGTCGAATCTGAAGCTGCTGCGTTATTGTACGTTGCGGCCCGAGCCTCTTCGGCAGAGGCCCATAGCCATAAGGACAGAGATCACGCGGCCTCGCTTACGGCATGGGGCAACTGCCGGCTCTGCTCAAACCTCGTGACAGGTAGTCCCACCGCAGGCCGTCAGCCTGGCTCGCGAATTCTGTGCAGCGCAGTCACCAAGGCCGCGATCACGCTTATCAACGCGTTCGTACCACGGTCGTTCAAGAACGAATCTCTCTGCGTCATAGTTGAAATCACACCCCAGTCTGCCCACGTGGAGCGCGACGATGGTGCTGGTCGGTGACACCGTCGCACTTAAGGGGAGAACGGTGATCGACACTCCGAAGTTTGGATCCCTTGAAGCCGTCGAATCCGCTAAAGCTCGACAGAGATTCGCAGGCTTGCATCGCATTCGTCAATTCAGCACGAGAATTCAGTGACCACTGCTCTTCGTACGCCCCGTGGCTCAACGCCGCGCAAGAACACATCAGCAAAGCGCTCCGCGTCACCAAAGGTCGCCCTGCGGAAGAAAACATCTGTTGCGACAACAACGAAGGCTCCGATTCGGACCGGCATTTCCTCCTCGTCTCCATTGGGCATGTTGGCGCTGTATCTTACTGCGCAATGGCGTGCTTCGGGCCGAGGCGGACTTGTGTTCCTCGCCGAAAATGAGAGCCGAGCCGAGCTGTTGGGTTCGATCATCCCAGTTATCGAGCCGGCTTGTGATGTGCTCGTCTATCCCCGTTTGAACACGCTTCCGTTCGATCAGCTTGAGCCGTCACGTGATATCGCGGGTCGGCGGAGCTCCGTCTTGAGACGCCTTGCCAGGGCAAAGAAGCCGATCCTGCTGATCACGACGGTGGAGGCCATAATGGAGCTCCTGCCGTTGCCTGCGAGCTGGTCTCGTATCGGATTTCCACTTCGGACCGGGGCCGTCTTTTCCGAGGAAGACCTTGAGGCCCGTCTGAAAGCTCTCGGGTACGACCTGGACGACAGTCCGGATTATCCCGGTGGAGTTTTGTTTCACGGCAACACCTTCGAGATATTCCCTGCCGGCGCGCTCGGACCTTTTAGGATCGAGCATTCCGGAGGGAGAATCCGGCGTATTGCAGCGATCAATCCGATAGACCAGGAGGTGATTTCCGAAGCGAAGGAGCTCCTGATTGACCCGATGTCCGAGCGGCTGGCGTTCACGGGCCGGGCGCGAAGAAGGTCCAGCCTATTGGACTATTGTGCGCGCGCCAAATGGATCGCCGACAGCACCGTGCCCAGGCACGCCGAGACCTGGTTGAGCACGATCGACGATGCGGCCGCCCGCAGTGAGCGTGACCGTGCCTATCTCAGCCGGCGCGAATGGGAGCTGGCGGCGAAGAAGATCACTGTCTTGCCGCCAACCACTCCGTATCGTGCGACGCCAGAGTTCTACAAGGCAGCCTCTCCGCGGAAGGCCCTCCGTGCATTTATCGAGGAAGCCCAGCGCGGCAGCGCACGTGTGCTCTTCGTCGCTGCGGTCGAAGCGGATTTGCGTGTGATGGCCCGGATGAGCGCGATCAAGGCCGAGTGCGTGCCCGATTGGACGCACGCGACCGCAAGGGGCAGGCAGCAGGCCGCATTGCTGGCAGGCTTCGATGCGGGCTTTGTCGTTCCTGGAAAGAAGCCGCTCGTGGTCATCACTGCTGCCGACGTGCTCGGCAGCAGGGCGCACCAGCCGCAACCGACGAACTGGGCGTGGACGCCCGGCTTCGATTCGGGAGATCTCCCCGAACTCGGATCCGTGGTCGTTCATCTGCAACGTGGACTCGCACGCCTTGGCGGCTTGCGATCCATGGGCGCGGGCGATCTTTCGGCGCGCGAGATGGTCAGGTTGGTATTCGCCGGAAACGACGCCGTTCTCGTCCCTCTCGCAGAATTGGCCCTGATCTGGCCCTACGCCGCCGAGCTCGGAGACACCTCGCTGGACAAGGCCGACGGCAGCTCGTGGCGGCCGCGGCGAACGGCTGCCGAGACGGAAATTCACGTGGTCGCAAAGGAGCTGGCCAAGCAGATGAGTCAGCGCCGGCGGCGCCCAGCTCCGAAGCTCGTGCCGCGTCCTGCTGTCTATGAGAAGTTCGTCGCGCGGTTTCCCTATTTCACGACCCCCGATCAGGCGAAGGCCATCCGCGACGTTCTGGATGATCTTGCATCGGGGCACCCGATGGACCGGATCGTCTGTGGAGACGTCGGCTTTGGCAAAACCGAGGTGGCGCTGCGAGCAGCGGCAGCCGCCGTGCTGGCCGGAAAGCAGGTCGCTATCGTCGTGCCGACGACAGTGCTGGCGCGACAGCATGTCGAAACCTTTCGAAAGCGCTTTGCGCCTCTTGGCATCGATGTTGGAAACCTGTCGCGGGTTGCCTCGACCGCCGAAGCGCGAAAGGTCAGGGAGGGCCTCAAGAGCGGAGAACTCAGGATCGTCGTCGGGACCCTCTCGCTCGCATCCAAGGAGGTGAGATTTGCCGACCTTGGTCTGATCATCATTGACGAGGAGCAGCATTTCGGCGCTGCTGAGAAAGCCATGCTGTCGGGCCTCAATAAGAACGGCCATCGGCTCTGGATGAGTGCGACACCGATCCCCCGCACACTTGCAGCGGGCTTGACGGGCTTGCGGGACCTCAGCGTGATCGCAACCCCGCCGGTCCATCGTGTTCCGGTTGCCACCAAGGTGGCACCGCTCTCGGACATAGCTATCGCCGCTGCCCTGGTTCGTGAGCACAGACGTAACGGTCAGAGTTTCGTCATTTGTCCGCGGATCCAGGATCTCGATCCCATGCTCGCCAGGATCCACGCGCTGGCGCCGGAACTACGTATCATGACCATTCACGGCAAGTTGCCAACCGACGAGATCGACGAGAGGTTGATGGGGTTCGTCGAAGGTCGTGCCGATGTACTACTTGCAACCAACATCGTGGAAAGTGGCCTCGACATCCCACGTGCAAATACCATCGTTGTGTGCTGGCCGGAAAAATTCGGCCTGGCACAATTGCATCAGCTCAGGGGGCGAGTAGGACGGGGCGGCATCCGGGCGTTTGCGCATTTCCTGACGGAAGGCGGCTCCGAACGCTCGGAAAAACGGCTTTCCGCTCTTGAGGAATTGAGTCGTCCGGGCGCTGGCTTCGCGATCAGCGCTCGCGACCTCGACCTGCGCGGTGGTGGCGACCTTCGCTCCGATCGACAATCCGGCCACACGCAGGTGTTCGGACCGACGCTTTACGGCCACCTTCTGACGCTTGCCCTGGAGGGAGACCGCGATGGAATGTCCGCGCTCTGGATCCCTGAGTTGAATCTTCCCATCCCTGAGCTGCTTCCCTCGAGCTATGTGCAATCGGAGGCGGTCAGGCTGGAGATCTACGCTCGAGCCGCTCGGTGCCGGAGTGATGACGATCTGGAGGAGCTCGAGGATGAAACGCACCGTCGATTCGGCAAGCTGCCATCCGAGGCCAGCAATTTCTTTGCTGTCGCCAAGCTCAGGGTAAGTTGCAGGCAACGGGGGATCATGCGTCTCGATGTCGGTCCGGATGCAATTGCCGCAACGATGCTCGCAGGGAGGATCAAGAAGTCATGCTCACGGTCGCTGCAGCGCGAGGGCGATCGCGTCGTCTACCCCGGGCGCAGCGATGAACCTGCTTTACGAAGGGTCGAGCAGTTCTTGGATCTGTTGGACGAATGACGAGGGATTCGCCACTCAACTTGAAGCGATGTTGTGTGCCCTTCTCGGGGGCCCCGAAATGAAAGCGATGGCGCTTCACCCTTGGCAAGGACGATTCAGAGAACTCGTGTTGCGGGACACAGAGACGATCGTTCGAGCTGTTCTGAACCGGCTGGTCGGATGCGGTGGATCGTTCAAGTTCAAAGCTGCGCTGGCGACCGACCCAGCCCGGATCCCAACAAACGAATGAGTCAGCGACAGAACCAGCTTCACCTTTTTGCGGCTTTGGTGACCACCGGTCCTCATGATATGCAGAAGGACGCTATGTGGGTTTTGGCCCAATCAGCCCCATCTGAGCGGATGTCGCCGGCTCGTCTGTTCGAGTTCCTGTTGCTGAACGGGTGCACACGTCGACCCGCGCGGTAGCGCGTCCGCGGCGAAACCGGAGACGTGCGCCGGGCGGATAGGCTCGCGCCAGCTGATTGTGCTCGATCCGGTGTTGCATCATGTCCCGTCGGGTCTGGCGCTCGTCGAGCATCAGGACCAGATCCGAGCACGGCTTGGTCGAACACAGCAGCAGAAAGCCGGCTTCAGCGTCCTGAGGGTAGACCGTCAACGCATCGGAGCGGTCCACGGTGCCCGACACCAAGCGCGCGGCGCATGCGAGACACCAGCCCTGCTCGCAGATGTAGGGGGTCTCGATGCCGGCGTCGATCATGCTGTACAGCAGATATTCGTCGGATGCGGCGTCGAATGTGAACGTCCCCTCCGGACGTTCCAGCCGTATGCGAAACCGCCTGGTGCCGCCTTCATTGGTCATGGCCGAGAGCTCCGTCATCGCTCACCACCGGCTGTCGGGCAATGCGACGTCGCCGATGCGGCCGCTGGCGTAGCAGTGCGCGGCCGCGATGATCCGCGCCGCAACCGCCAGCTCGCTTCGATCGCGCGGCGCGTAGACCACGAGGCTCTGCGGTGGCACGGCGCCCGCCATGTAGCGTGCGAACGGATGCACCGTGCCCCAGCCTTTGGCCGCGACCTTCTGCGCCCATTCCGGTCGCAAGGTCAGGTGCAGCGACCCGTCGGGGCGAACGATGAGCCACACCGGCGCGAACACGAAGGCCTCCGGCTGGCCCATGGCATGGATGTCATCGAGCGCGAAGGCGCGGCCTGCGGCGTTCAGCGGCGCCGGTACCTCTTCGACCCCGGCCAGCGCGCATGTGCAGGACACGAGCTGTGCGGCGTATCCGGCGGGCGAGGTGCCGTCGAGCTGGTGGCAGGGCCATGCCGGTGCGAGCCGCGGCGCGCTGCCGGAACGTGTGGCGAGACGACGCAGTCCCGGTGCCATCGCCCAGACGGGTGCAGCACTGCGCAAGCCTGCTCTAGCCGAAGCTGTCATAATGAACCCGCGTGATCGGAACATCGACGGCGCGCAGCAGCGATCTGACCGCGTTCACCATGACCGGCGGGCCGGCGACATAGAACTCGGCCGCCGCGTGATCCAGGACTGCGCTCTGGATGACATCGGTAACGAAGCCGGCCGCATGCGGCCAGTCGGATGGCGCGTGTTCGACCACGGACAGGTAGCGCCCCTGCGGAATGCGCGCGATCGCCGTCTCGAGCATGTCATCGGCGGCGAGATCCGCCGGTGTGCGGGCGCCGTAGATGACATCCACGGGCGATCCGAAATCGAGGCGCGCCTCCGCGGCCTCGCGCAGCATCGCCAGGATCGGCGCGATGCCGGTGCCTCCCGCCACGAACACCTTGCGTCCCTGCTGTCGACGCAGCGTGCAGGCGCCGAATGGCGCCTCGATGGTGATCTGTGCGCCCGAGGCCAAAGCGGCGAGCGCGTTGCTGCCCTTGCCGCCATCGTAGCGCTTGGCAATGAACTGCAGGGCTTTGCTGCCCGGCAGGTTGCACATCGAGTAGCAGCGCCGTAGCCCTTCGCCGAGATGCAGGATCGCATACTGACCGGGCCGGAAGTCGATCGGATCGGCCGTCTCGAAGCTGAACTGGCGGATCTCCGGCGCGAGATCGTCGACGCCGCGCAGGATCGCCTGTTGCTCGACGCATCGCGGCGTCGGCGCGGACCAGTCGCCGGGACCACGCGCGATGGTGACGTCCGAGATCGCGCGGGATTGACAGGCCAGGATGCGGCTGCGTCGCGCGTCGCGCGGATTCATCGCCGGAGCGCCGGGAAAGATCGGATCGACCTGACCGTCGACGAGCGTCACCTTGCAGGCGCCGCAACTGCCCCAGCCGCATTCGTAGGCCAGCGCGATGCCCCGGCGTCGTGCTGCCTGCAGGATGGTGTCATGGTCGGCCGCGTCGATCGCGACGCCGTCGGGCTCGATGCGGAGTTGTCGGGTCATCCACGCCATCCTTCCAGTCCCGGCGGTCGGCGCAGCACGCCGACCGCGCCTGCCAGACTACAAGCCGCAATCCGCGATCAGCCTCGCCTGGGTCGTCATGGTCCGCTCCAGGATCGCCCGTGCACCGTCGGCACCGGGCGCGGTCGAAAGTGCCTCGCTGAGCCCGCGCGCGGCGCGTTCGCCGAGCGGCATCCACTTCGCGACCCACTCCCGCAGCAGAGCCGCGTGCTCCGGGACCTTGCCGGTGGCGTAGCGCACCAGGGCCTTGGTGGTCTCGACCGCATAGGCTTCGTCGTAGTTGCGGAAGTCGTCGTGCAGCAGCGCCAGCAGGTCGTCGTCGTTCGTGCGCGCCAGATCGGCGATCTCGCGATTGAAGACGTGATCGAAGATCGGCCGCAGCACCAGATTGCGGGACACGAACGCCTCGCCCCAATCGTAGGCGATCAGCTGCTTCTCGATCAGCTCGCGCAGGCCCTGCCATTGCGGCGCCTGCGTCCAGACGGTACGGGCAATTCCGCTGTCGGCGAGCTCCTCGCGTCCGGTGTCGAGCGCGAGCGCCTTGGCCAGATAGGCCTGGCGCTGCACCCGGCGCATCTCATTGCCCATCTGGAAGTAGAAAGTGTTGGTCACGAACGCCGACGGCGCCATCTGCGCGACATAGGCCGCGCTCATCTGCATCGCGTGTCCCGGGAAGCGCACCGGCAGATAGGCCTGGCCGAGGAAGTCGAGCCACGGTGCAGACAGCTTACGATAGATGTCCTGGCGCTCGAACTCGTCGATCAGGTTGTCGCAATACACCTCGCGGTCCTTCTGATCGCCGACGTAGCGGCGATAGGTGTAGGTGAGGGGATCGCGATAGCCCTCCCAGTCGTCCAGCGCGAATTTCGAGCCTTCGCGATTGGTGAGGTAGAACTGGTTGATCGACCAGTTCTCGGACAGCTCGAATGGCGCCGGCGCGCGGCGAAAGTGGCTGTGGAACTTGTAGGTGACGGCCTCGTATTCCGACGGCAGCCGGCGCTCGGTCCACAGGCTCCAAGTTTTCTTCTGCTTGCGCGCAGCCGGCTTCGCGGTCATTGCGGTCATGACGTGTCCTCCCGGGATTTGTTATGTGTGGATGGTCCAGACCCACTCGTCGTCCATCGATTCGAGTCGTCCGCCGAACGACACCAGGCTCGGCTCGATCTCGGCGAGCCGGAACGGCCGCCCCAGCGCCGCCTGCATGCTCTTCTGCGTCAGGCGGAAGTTGCGGTCGGCCTGGACGCGGACGTAGCCGCCGCGGTCCTCGATGACGATCTCGACGTCCGGATTGTCCTGCTCGCTCGCCGCGATCACGGCGTCGATGATGTCCTCGTCGGCGCCCCTGATGACGGGGCCGACCAGTTTCGGAGCTGCTGTCGTGGTCATGGGCTTGTCCTATGCGTCCTGCTCGGTCTTGTGACGGAGGCGGCGCAGCCGGCCGTCATTCGGCACGCCAACCAGAATGGCTTCACCGTCTTTCTTCACGGCGTAGCGAAAGAGGCGGCAGTCGCGCGGGTTGAGGCCGCGGCCGTCATCCATGCTGAATTCCCATTCATGGGCCGAACATGTGATGGTGCCGGATTCGAAATCGACCTTGCCGTCCGCCAGCAGGATCTCCTGGTGCGGGCACATGCCCTGGAAGCAGCGCAAGTCGCCGCCGGGCAGATGCATCACGATCACTTCCTCGCCGTCGACCTCGACGCCGATGAAATCGCCTTCCCAAAGATCGTCCAGCGTTGCGACCTGCGTCCATGTCACGTCGGCATCGTCAGACATAGGCCACCTCGATCCAATCCATCGGCGCGATGCCGGATTGCGCCACCGTCATCGCCGACGGCAGCTCGCGACCGTTGTAGTAGACGCATTTTGGTGCCTTCTGCTCGGCGACGCGAAGTCCGACCGCGTGCTGTGCGACCTTGTCTGCCACGATGCTCATGTCGTCGCCGTCGTCGACAGGGATCAGCAGGACGACGAAGTCGCCGCGGAAATTGGCTTGGAGCGGAAACAGGGCCATGTGTGCCTCCCGGATTGTTGTTATGTCGGTGGTCTTTTCGATTGGAGACGTCGCTCGCGAGCGGCGCCCCTTTCCGTGCTGGCCGTCCGTCGCGGCCGGGTCACTCCGCCGCGAGCCGCGACGCGCCATCCCAGGCATAGGCTTGGGCATCGTTGCCGGCGACATCGGGGGTGATGCCCATATATTGCAGGGCGCCTTCCAGGGTCGGTGGCTGGATATGGCCGGCCAGGAAGCGGTCAACGACGGAGAGATGGGTGTCGTAACGTTCGGGCTGGCTCTTCCACACCCATTCGCAGACTTCGCAGCAGAAGTTCAGCTTGCGTCCATTATGCGTGGTGATCCGCGGCGCCTGGCCGATGCTCGGGCTGCAGATCGGGATGTGGCAGCAGTTGCAGACGATCGGCAGCGTCGCCGGATAGGTCTTCTCGATCCGGCCGGTGCGGACATTGTCGCCGATTACATCCCACAGCTTGCCGAATCGATCGTTCCAGCCGGGATACTTCTGCTCGAGCCAGTCGCGCTCGGCGGCGGACACGCCGGCGTCGGGATTCCACCACACCGTCGGCCGCCAGAACCAGACGCCCATGTGATAGGCGTGATGGACCCAGTCCAGCTCCGGCAGGAAGTGCTCTTCCCAGTACCATGGCACGTTCATGCCGAGGTCTTTGAACTGGTCCATGAACTGCCGGCAGATCCAGTCCTGCATGAACTCCTTGAACGACATCGTCCGGCTTTCCAGCGGCGTGTAGTAATCCATGGAGATGCCGGTCAGCAGCGCGAACAGCTTCCACGACCGCCAGAACATCTGGTCGACCATTTTCTGCGCCTCGGCCTTCTTGCCGTTCTGGATCATGATCTTCAGCGTCGGCTCACCCTGCTGCGAATGCCGCGCCTCGTCGGTCTGGATCGAGGAGATCAGCGCACCGAACTCGATGTCGCCGACATGCAGCGCGTCGGAGGCCATGCCGAGGAACTGCAGATTGGTGAAGCCGGTCTCGAACGTAAATGTGAGCTGGATGGCCGTCGACACCGCATCATTGGCGGTGAACATGTCATCGAACAGGCTGCGCGCCGCGATCACGCCCCATTCGTTGGTGTGCATCGCCTTGTGAGCCCAGTCGAATTGCGGGTCCTTTCCGAGCAGGCAATAGGGGAAGTAGATCTGCGCCTGGCCGTGGCGGCATTCGTCGAGCGTCCCGAACGCGGCCATGTTGCGCCAGGCTGCGGCGCGGCCGAACCGTGCCATGCGCGCCTCGCCGATCGAGGCGAAATATTCCGGAACCGGGATCGCGCCGTAATGCGCCTTGATCGCCGACTTCCAGCCGGCGTCGAGATTGTCGTACAGATTGGAGCGCGCGATCGTCGAGCGGATCGAGTAGATGCCGTCGTCCTTGCCGGCCTGGTTGTGGACGTATTCGCGATAGGTCAGCTTGTACGGCTCGTCCCAGACCCACCATTCCTCGCCGTGGATGCCGAAGCTCTTGGATAGCTCCTCTGGAAAGACCTCGTCCTCGCTGACGTAGGAGAAAGCCCAGTTCATGTCGCGGGCCGTGTCGTAATAGTCCCGCCGCTGCAGCTTCGGCATGCGTTGCTCCTCCCGAGCTATGTGATCGCGTTCGTTGCTCTTCGTTGCGGTCCGCTGCCGCCCTTGATGGGCGAACGTTGTGCGGCGCGTGGCGATGGCGTACGAGTCAGGCGGTTGGACCTGATAGATCGTCGCGCGATGTTGTACGATCCAGTGTAGGACGCATTCTTTGGTTTTTCTTTAGGTCGCGGATGCGCACGAACATCGAGCGCATTCGGGCGCGATCGGGAGCGCAGGCGACCGCATTCCTGCTGCTACGCAGGTGACGAGATGATGCAATGCGAAGGGAAGGCGGCGGCGAGGATCGGCGCGGCCGTATCGACCAAGCGGGCCGATCTGTTCAAGCGAGCAGCTCGATGCCCGTCATTGTCCCGCTGCCGATGATGCGTGCGGCGGGATCAAAGACCGGTGCAACTCTCCGGCCGTTCAACGGCCGAGGCCGACGACTTGAAGCACCAGACCGTCGAGCTTATCGGTGATCGAAATCTGGCACGCCAGGCGGCTCTCCGGGCGCACGTCGGCGGCCTCGAATTCGAGCAGGTCGGCCTCGATGTCACCGGCGGGGCCGACACGGTCGAGCCAGGCCTTGTCGACGTGACAATGGCAGGTGGCACAGATGCAGGAGCCGCCGCATTCGCCGATGATGCCGTCGACGCCGTTGCGTTTCGCCGCCTGCATGGCGCTTTCGGTGAGCTCTGCATCGACTGTCCGTACGGTGCCGTCGGGCTCGATGAAGGTGATCCTGGGCATGAATCTTCGGGTCCCTAGATGAACTGCCGGCCGCCGTCGACGATCAGGGTCTGGCCGGTGATGAAGGCCGCGGCGTGTGACGCGAAGAACAGCGCGCCGCCGACCATGTCGTCGACATCGGCCGCGCGCTTCAAGGCGCCGCGGGACACGCCATATTCGGCGGCGTTCTCGATCAGGCCGAGGCTGGCCTCGGTGAGCGTGAAGCCCGGCGCGATGACGTTGACAGTGATCTTGTCGTCGCCGAGCTCGCGCGCCAGCGCACGGGTCATCGCGATGACGGCGCCTTTCGATGAGACGTAGTGAAGCCACATCGGTGATCCGCTCATGACGGTCGCCGACGACACGTTGACGATCGCGCCGCCGCCGGCGCGCCGCATGAGCGGCGCGGCCGCCTTGCTCATCATCCACACGCCCTTGACGTTGACGCGCATGACCTGGTCCCACTCGGCTTCGGGGATCGCCTCGAAGCCGCGACGCGCGAGCCCGGCATAGATCGCGGCATTGTTGACCAGCACGTCGAGGCCGCCCATGCGCGCAAGCGCGAATTGCGCCAGCGCCGCGGTGGACGTCTCGTTGGCAACGTCGACCTCGGCGGCGTGCGCCTTGTGGCCGCGGTCGCGGATCAGCCGCGCGGTGTCCTCGGCGCCGCCGAGACGGATGTCGGCGGCCACGACCTCGGCGCCGGCCGCAGCGAAGGCGAGCGCGAAGCCGCGGCCCAGCCCACCGGCGGCGCCGGTGACGACCACACGTTTCCCATGCAGCTGGAACGCACTCATGCTGAAGCCTCGATGTGCAGCAGATCCGTCATGAAGGCAGACGCTGTGCCCTCGGCGATCAGTGCCTGGGCCATGGTGGTGCCGGCCTCGGTCAGCATCGACGGCAGCACGAAGCTTTCCAGCATCGCGAGCGTCTCCTTCGGCGGCGTATCGAACCAGCCGCCGATCGTCGCGACCCCATGGCCGGTGAAGCGCCACAGCTTGTCGGCGTCCTTCATCAGCGCATCCTCGTGCGAGATCGCCTTCTTGCGGGTGTCGTGGCCGTCGATGATCGCCAGGATGGTCTCCACCTGCAGCCCTGGAATCGCCAGCCGTGCGAACGATTCGGCCGCGATCTTCACGCCCTCGATCTCGTGGGCGCGCTGCAGCTCGGGATATCTGGGATTGGGACCGACGGCGGCGGCGAGCTGCTCGGGCGGGAATTTCTTCCAGCCGACGTCGTGCATGAGGATCGCCGGCAGCACCACGGAGGCGTCCGCTTCGGGATGGATCCGCAACAGCGCCTGGCCGAGACGATAGGAGATCAGCGTATGCTCGTCGTTGGAGCGCACGTCCAGCCACGGCCGCGCCGCAAGCCAGACCGGCCAATCCTGGTCGCGCAGAAAATGCATCACCGCAGCTCCGCGTCGTAGGTGAGATAGATGGTCTTGTATTCGAGATAGTCCTCGATGCCGTAGCGGCCCTTCTCGCGGCCGATCCCGCTCTGCTTCATGCCGCCGAACGGCGCGCGCTGGTTCGAGCGCTGGATGTCGTTGACCCACACGGAGCCGGCTTCGAGGCGCTCGGCCAAGGTCAGTCCTGTCGCCAGGTTGCGCGAGAACACGAAGGCGGCCAGTCCATAGACTGTCGCATTTGCGAGCCGCAGCGCCTCGCTGCGTTCGTCGAATGGGGCGACACCAAGCACAGGACCGAACGTTTCCTCGGTCATGACGAGCGCGGAGGGGGGCGCATCGGCGATCACGGTCGGCGGCAGGAACCAGCCCTTGTCGTAGAGTCCGCCCGTCAACCGGGCACCGCCGGTCAGCACGGTTGCGCCATTGGCACGGGCATCGGCGATCTGCCGCTCGCTGTTGCGGTAGATCTTCTCGTTGACAACAGGTCCGAGTGCGCAATTCGAGGTCAGCCCGTTGCCGACGTCGAGCTGCGCGACCTTGTCGGCGAGCGCAGCGAGAAAGGCCGCGTAGATGGGGCGCTCGACATAGACGCGATTGACGCGGTAGCAGAACTGGCCGGAATTGGCGAACGCGTGACGGGCGATCGCAGCGGCCGCTGCGCCGATATCGGCGTCGGCGCAGACGATGGCCGGGCACTGGCCACCGAGCTCGAGCGTGATCCGCTTCATCGTTCCTGCGGCTGCAGCGGCAATCGCCTTGCCAGCCCGGGTGCCGCCGGTGAACGCAATCTTGCGCGGTGTCGGATGCGCGATCATCTGCATGCCGAGGTCGGGGCCGCGGCCGGTGACGACATTGAAGCAGCCCTCGGCAAAGCCGGCGGCATGGAAGATCTCGGCGAGCCGCAGTGTCGACAGCGGCGTGTCCTCGGCAGGCTTGGCGACGACGGTGCAGCCGGCCATCAGTGCGGCGCCGAGCTTGAAGCAGAGCAGCGTCACCGGATAGTTGAAGGGCGTGATCGCGACGACGACGCCGACCGGCTCGCGGGTGATGACGATCTTTTCGCCGGCCACACCCGTCAGCGGCATCTCGGCGTGCAGGCGCAGGCCTTCCTCGGCGTAGACGTCGAGCAGTTCGGCCGAGCGCTGAATTTCGCTGATGGCTCCCGCCAGCGGACGGCCAAGCTCCCTGGTCAGCAGGCGGCCGACCTCACCGGCACTCTCGCGCATCAGCCGCGCCGCGTTCTTCTGCAGGCGGGCGCGCTCTGCCACGGGCGTCGTTTTCCACGATTGGAATGCGATCTCGGCTGCGTGGATCGCGGCATCGACATCCGCGGGCCCGGCCTCCGGAACGCTGTCGATCGTCTCGCCCGTTGCCGGATCGACGACGTCGAAGGTCGCGCCGCCTTGGGCTGCAACCCTGCGGCCGCCGATGAACATGTCCATGTCCGCGCCCCTCGCTCAGATCAGGTCGAGCATCAGCGCGGCCCGGGTCTCGCCCAACGCCGCCTCGGCCATCAGCCGTCCGGCTTCGGTCTCGAGCACGGCGAGCTGGGTCGTCAGGCGCGACGCATATTGACGTGGCGTCATCTTGAACCAGTCGCAGGCCACCGCGACGCCGGTGGTCGTGTAGCGCCACAGCTTGTCGGCGTCGCGCACGATCCGGTCGTTCAGCGAGCGCGGGTAGGGGCGGGTGTCGTGGCCGTCGATGATCTCGCCGACCGCGACGATGATGTCCTCCGGCCAATCGGCCTGTTCGAGGACTTCGCGCGACATGCGGACGCCTTCGCTTTCGTGGAGAAAGCGCACATCGGACTGCATCATGTTGGGGCCGAAGCCCTTCTCGATGATGTCCTTCATGTCGATCGCGTACCAGCCGATGTCGTGCAGGATGATCGCGAGCGAAACGATGTCCTCGTCCGCGTCCGGATAGTGCACGAGCAGCTTGCGCGCGTAGGCATAGGACAGGGGAATGTGGACGTCGTTCTTGCGCGCGCGCATGTACGGCTCGCTGATGCGCCAGACCTCGTCATAGCGGTTGCCGACATCGGACCTATCGAGCATTGCAATGTTCCATATGCGGAGAGAGGCCGGCGCTGCCGGCCTCTCTCGATTGGGTCAGGACAGGATGGTCACTTCGCCGGTCGAGCCGTTGACGCGCAGCATCTGTCCGTTCTTGATCGAGGAGCTGGCGCGTCCCGTGCCGGTGACGGCGGGCAGGCCGTATTCGCGGCACACGATCGCGGCGTGGGACATCATGCCGCCGATGTCGGTGACGATCGCGTTGATCTTGCCGAAGATCGGCGCCCAGCTCGGCGCGGTGACCGGCGCGACCAGGATCTCGCCCTGCTGGATCTGGCCGAGCTCGTCAGCGGAGCGCACCACGCGGGCGCGGCCCTCGACGAGGCCGGGGGAGGCGGCCATGCCGGACAGCTTGGTGGTGTTGGCAGCGCCATCGAGCCATCGGCCGATGCTCTCCGTGGTGATGCCCCACAGCATGATCGTGAACGGCTCGGTGATGACGTCGGGCGGATTGTTGAGCGCGGGCTGCGGCGGTGTCGTCGCGAGCGCAGCCAGGATTTTCTTCCGCCGCTCGATCTCCGGCGGCCAATAGGTCGGACCGATCGCCGGTGCGCCGACGGCCCAGCCATTGCCGTAGTCGAACAGCGCGTCGCGGACCTCCTGACGATTCAGATAGAACAGGTCGTCGGCGTCCTTCCAGAAGCCGGCATCGCGGAAGATGGCGCCGAGCTCGCGCATCTTGCGCCAGAATACGCTCATCGACCAATGCTCGATGTAGAAATTGTGGTTCTCGACATAGGGAAACACGGTCCGGGCCAGGCCCAGCTTGCCCTCGAAGGCGGCGCGTGCATCGGCGTCCAGCATCTCGGCATATTCGGACGTGATGCGGTCGCGCTCCTTGGCGATGGCCTCCGTCGGCCGGTCGATCTCCTCGCCCCGCTGCACGCGGACGACGTAGTCCCTGACATAGCCGAGCGGGATGTCGAGATGCTCGATCCAGTACTTGTCGGTTGAGTAGAAGCCGTTGCCGGAGGTGAAGTTGAACCAGGGATCCTGCGCCTCGCTCCAGGCCTTCAGCCATTCGCCGCCGTTCGGCGCACGGCCGACCGCGGCCAGCGCCTCGTCGACCGATCCGCTCTTCAGGGCATCGGCGACACCGAGCGTCACGGCGAGCTTGGCGAGCTTCTTCAACTCGTCGTCCGGACGAAACAGGTCGACTTCCACGCCCTGTACCATCTTGGCGATCGCCTGGTCGGGAATGGTGGGGAATTGCCCCTTCATGAAGCTGAAGAAGTCGAGATAGGCCGCGTAGCCGAGATTCAGGAACTCGAAATGATACTGCCAAGTCTTGTAGAGCAGCTGGATCGCCCGGTCATAGGTCTCCATCAGCGCGTAGGTGTTGTCGAGGCCGACTCCCGCCGTGATCCACTCCAGCGGCACGGCTTCGGGCAGCGGCTCGAAGTTGAGCGCCTCGAGATCGGCGATGTTGGCTCGGACCTTCTTGTCCCAGTTCGCCAGCAGGCGATCCCAGTTCTGGAAGTAGTAGCCGGCGCGCTCCATGAAATGCGGCACGCGGCCTGCGATCAGCTCGGGCGCCACCGCCACCGGGCTCATGTAGCAATAGCCATTGTGGATGCGGTATTCGACGCCGTTTGCCGGCGGGATCAGATAGTGCCGCGTATTGTACTGGCCGAGGCACTTGACCGCGAATTCGACCGTGACGGCGTCGAACGGCTTGAACGGGCTCGGCCAGTGCTGCGAGTCGCAGAACCAGAACTTGCCGTCCTCCTTGTCGCGCAGGCTGTTCTGGAACTGGAGATAATAGGGGTAGAGCTTCTCCCAGCCCTCGGCGCCGACCGGCGTCTTCAGGTCATAGGGACTTGGGAATTTCGCATGCGCCGTCATTGTCGTTTCCCCTCGGTTATCTGTTGTTTGTTGTCGTGATGCTCACCGCTTGGCCTGGACCGGGGCCAGCAGCGTTCCAAGTACACCCGCAATCCCGGTCTCGTAGATCGCGGTCGACTGCTTCTTCCTCTGGCTCCAGACGGTCTCCGGCCGGCTCTGCAGCGCGACGAGGTTCTCGTCCTCAGGGAGATCGGCGTCGATCGCCCATTCGACGTCCTGCGGACAGCCCATGCTGCGCTCGAGCGACTTGGCGAGCCTGGCGACGGCGAGCACCTGGGTATTGGACAGGGAAGGCAGGGTGCGACGTTCCGGCGCGATCACGCGCTCGACGGTCCGGCGCTCGGCGCGATCGGCGACGAGCTCGAAATCCTTTTCGGCGATGCGCTGCTTGATGACCTGCAGAAGCACCTTCTCGACGACGAAATTGTCGGGCGTGATTTCGCCGGAGACCACGGGCTCGCCGAGCCCGAAGGCGGAATCGATCACGATCTTGGTACGGTCGCCGTTGATCGGATCCAGCGTCATCGCCACGCCCGCGGCGGCGGCGTTGACCATCTTCTGGACGCCGACCGACATCAGCACGTCGATCTGGCCGAGCCCGTTCTCGGCACGGTAGGAGATCGCGCGCGCGTTGAAGAGACTGGCCCAGCACGCCTTGACCTTCTCGACCACGGCGTCCTCGCCGACCACCCAGAGATAGGTATCCTGCTGGCCGGCGAAGCTGGCGTCGGGCAGGTCCTCGGCGGTCGCCGACGAGCGAACCGCCACCGGCAACTGACCGTCGGGCGACATCCGGCGATACGCCTCGCGGATCGCCTGCTCGACCGCGCCCGGCATCGGCTGCGCCATGATTGCGTCGCGGATCTCGTGCGACAACTTCTCTTCGTCATCGACATCGTCGAGCACGATCCGCGACAGGCGCTCGCTGATCGTCGCCTCGAGTCCGTTGCTTCGAAGATGAAGGGCGTAGGCGTCGGTCGCGACCGCAAATCCCGCGGGAACGCGCACGCCCTGTGCGATCATGCGCGCCAGGCTCGCGCATTTGCCGCCGATGCGCGGGAAGTCGTCCTCGCGTGCGGCTTCGAACGGCACGATGAAGGATGCGGCTGCGTTGGCGCCCATACGTCTGTTCCCCACCTTATGGCCCGGATCGGCTCCGGACTTGTTGTTGCTTGTGAAACGCGGCCAAGTGACGATCGTCGCGTCAGGTCACGTCCCATTCGATCCGAAGCGCCGTCGGCACGCGGAACGAGATGTTGTGAACGAAGTCGATGGTCTGGTCGGCAGCGAGCCGGAGACCAGGAAGCCTGCGGGTGAGCTCGCCGAGCGCGATGGCGAACTCGATGCGGGCCAGCTGCTGGCCGACGCAGGTGTGAATACCGTAGCCGAAGGCCAGATGGCTTCTCGCGTCGGTGCGCCGGACGTCGAAACGGGTCGGCGCGGAGAACACCGCCTCGTCGCGATTGGCGGAGCCGATGAGCAGGAGGATATTGGAATCCTTCGGCACCGGCACGCCGCCGATCTGGGTGTCATTCAGGGCGCGCCGGCGCCAAGCCACGATGGACGGGCTGAAGCGCAAGCATTCCTCGACCGCCTTCGGAATGAGCTGCGGCTCGGCGATGATGGCTTCCCAGTTGTCGCGCCGCTGCAGCAGCTCGCGCATACCGTTGGCCATCAGGGTCGTCGTGGTCTCGTGGCCGGCGAACAGTACGCTGTAGAGAACGCCGGCGATCTCCTCGTCGCTGATCTCGGCGCCGTCCTTCTGCAGTCGGACCAGATCGCCCGGCAGATCGTCGGTCGGATCGTCGTGGCGCTGACGCACCAGCGCGCGGCAGTAGGTCCAGTATTCGACCATCTTGCGCGCATGCACGATCTGCTCGTCGTCGCTGAGGTCGCCCCACGTCAGCAGCGCGCGGCTCACCGCCCAGGACTTCACGCGCGGCACGTCCATATTGGGAATGCCGACCAGCTTGAACAGCACCAGCGCCGGCACATCATAGGCGAACTCGCGGAAGAAGTCGGCATGTCCGCGATCGGCGAAGGCATCGATCGCCTGGTTGACGATCGCCTTGATCTCCGGCTCGATCGCCCTGAACCGGCGCGGCCCGAAGCAGCCCTGGACCAGCTTGCGGATGCGGGTGTGATCGGGCGGTACCCGCGCCGACAGGCCGGAATAGGCGGTGAAGCTGCCCTCGCGCATGATGCGCTTGCCTTCCTCGCACATCGGGCGAAGCGGGGCCTGGGCGTTCTCCGAGGAGAATGTGCGCCAGTCGTCGAACACAGCCTTGATGTCGGCGTGGCGCGCCACCACGAAATATTTCAGCTCGTCGGAGAAGAAGACAGGCGCCTCGGCGCGGGCCCATTCATAGAACGGGAACGGATCGCGCATCTCGAAGGGATCGAAGTCTTTGGCGGCGTCGCTGTAGGGACACCGCGCCAGCTGAGCTGCCGAACCTGGCATGTCGTCCTCCCATTCGCCGCCCTTGGTGGCGACGTTGTCATGGGCTCACTCTAAGCGGCGGCCTTTGGGTTTTCTTTAGCCCTTAACTCTATGACAATTTGAGACAAATCGTCAATTATGCGGGCGGCGGCAGCCCCATGGCGCATGGCCTGGCCGGCAAAGGTCGTGTTGCCGAGCTGGTCGCGAACGAGCGGCCTTACGCCGTGAGCTTGCGGTGCAGCTCCTGAAGCGAGGCGCTCTTCGGCCGGTTGTCGAAATGCTTGAGCGAGTCGAGGTACAGCTTGAACTGGCGGTCGATCGCTTCGCGTCGTCCTTGCGCCTTGAACACCTGCATTGCCTCGGCATGCGCCATCTCGCACAAGGGATCGATCGCCAGCGCCTTCTGGCAATGCGCGAGCGCGGCCGAGTGGTCGTTGCGTTCGAGATAGATCCGTGCCGCGTCGCGTTGCACCTTGAAGAACATGTCGCGCAGCCAATAGCGCTTGCTCCAGCACCAGTCGCGCTCGCCATCGTCGGCGTACTCGACCGGAATGTCCTCGAACAGGTCTCCGGTGTACAGACGGTCCGCCGCCTGCAGACAGATCAGCGCCTCGTCGCTGGCGCCCGCCTTGATGTGACCCTGGGACTGACGGCAGAGCTGTTCGAAGGTTGAGATGTCGAGCCAGCTGCGCTCCGGGGGCACCAGCACGTAGCGCGATCCCTCGCGTCGGACATAGTTGCGCGTCTCGTCGCGTCCGTTGGGCTGGCCGAGCGCCAGCCGCAGATAGCGCACGGTGTGATAGAGGCGGTTACGCGCGGCCTCGATGTCCTCGGCGTTGGGCCAGAGCAGATCCGCAAGCTCGTCGGTGGCTGCGCCATGGCCGCCCTTCTGCAGCAGATAGGCGAACAGGGTCTTGGTCTTGCGGGTCGCTCCGCCGGGCGGGTCCCAGTTCACCTGGCTGCCGTCGTTGCGATAGATCCGCAACCGTCCGAAGCAGCGGATCTTCCAGCGGTCGCGGCTGTCGAGATGAACTGTACTGGGCTCTTCTGCCGATCGCCGCAACAGCCACATGGGGTCGGCGCCTTCGGCTGCGTGCAGCGCGGCCGCCGATGTCCCGATCCGCAACTCCGGCGCGATCGCGCCGAGCCAGAAATCGACCTGCTCACGCAACGCGCCGCGCGTCTGCAGCCGCGACGGCAGCCAATGCGGATTGTCCACCAGTCCGGCGCTGGTGAGGATCTGCGGATGGCCGCGCAGCGCGACGAGCAACTGCTCGTCGATCAGCACCCGGCGGTTATAGAGAGAGGCGATCGAGACCTCGGACTGCTGGGTGAGCGTTTCAGCAAGTGCGGGCCAACCCTCGAAATTGGCCGTCGCCGAGTTGGTCTCGAGGCCCCAGCTCATGTCGACGACGAGCAGGGCGGGGCCGTGTCTGCGGGTCGGCGCCACCCACCTCTCGATTCGGCCTGCGACATCTCGAAACGAGATCGGCACCCGCAGCAACGCCATCTCGACAAAGCTCTTGCCCTCGACGAATCCGCTCTTGTTGATGCGCTTTGCGAGCTTCTCGACCCGCGCGACCGCGTTGACGTCCGCCGCGATCACGAAGATCCGGCACGGCTGTGCGACAGTCTGGTAAAGCTTGAAGAAGTCCGCAAAAAGAAGCTTTTGCTGCGTCGCGAATAGGGCGAGGTTGACAGAACTATTCTTGGTCATGGGTCCTCACCCGCGACAACCCCATTGCCGTCAGCAGACTGGAGGTAGTCTAAGAGCGGCCGCCGGAAGGTTGCAAGGCCCTGTTTCGCGAGCATTCCAGCAAGCTGGCGAGATCCAAAGGCCGTGAAATGCGGCAGCGAAATGAATAGCCTTCAGCGACGATGCATGTTCGGGTTCGAGGGAGGGGGATGCGGATCGAGCAAGCCAGCGGAGCTGATTGTCTCAACGCGAGGCTCCTCTAGACCGGCAGGCGCTCGTGGATTGCCGCTCCATGACCTCTCGGATGAAGGGGGACGCCGCTAGAACTGTCGGGCTGGCAGCGAGTTGATGATTGATGTTCGATGGAGGCCAGCCGCGGGATAGGCTTTATCCCTCAGCTTGTCATATGAGAAGTCTGGCTCCGTTGTCTGCAGCTTGCGAACCATCTCGAAAGAAAGCTCACGGTGTCCATTATGGGCATAGAGAGCTGACAAATATCGCAAGGGTGGAGCAAAGGTCGGAGCAAGAGCATGGCTGGCTTCTGCAAGATGGACGGCCTTGTCCAGTTCTCCCGCCATGGTCCCCGCAATGCAGCTCAGGGCATCGAGCTGAAAACGGAAAGGCGCCGCACCAGCGATCGTACGGGCAAGCAATGTGTGCTGAAAGCCGTCCTCTGGTTTGCCGAGATAGCTCTTTGCGATTCCCAGACAGGCCCAGGCGATCGGGTTGGCGTGGTTCAGTTCGCGCAGCCACCCACGTTCCATCTGCCACCTTCATTCGATGGGACCGAGGGGGCGAACGAAGACCGTGAGTGGTGCGCTCAGTGTTATCGCAGCCGAGTCTGCAGAGCGCAGCATTGAGCGTATTGTCGCCAATCCGGCGACGATAGGCGAAGCGCCAAAGTCGCGGTGGCGAGCATGAAAAACCCGCCTTCATCTCAGCGTTTGTAATCCTTGTCTGCCTGCTTCAGGTGCCGGAAATACGGGGCGGACTCGGCCGGTTCGATTCCACCCACGACTCGCGATACCATGACCTCCGCGAACTTCCATCAAGAATACCGGCAGAGGGGGCGGACGCCAGCGAAGGGCAAATGCGGCTTGTCTTTGATGTTGAGGGGCAAACGGCCGACGGCGGATGCGGGCGAACGGTCCAAATGGTGCCCTGGCCGGAATCGAAGCACCGCGAAGAATGCTGTAACCAAGGCTTCCTGGAAGCACCCGAAGTCGGTACTCACAGCCTTACTCACATGATTTATGAGTCCATAGGCCATTCGGCTCTCTTGATGGAGCCGTCCACGGCGGCTCATCTTCATCAACGTTGTGCAATGAGGATCAATGAGATGCTGTGGTCAGCATACCGGTGGACTTCAACGTCATCAAAGTTGTCTCGCCGGCAACGAATCGATGATCGATGACCGATGCAGGCCGGCCGCAGGATAGGCCTTGTCGCGCAGCTTGTCGTATGAGAAGTCCGGTTCGCTGGCCTGCAATCTCCTCACCATCTCGGAAGAGAGATCGTGCTTGCCTTCGTGCGCATAGAGCGCTGAAAGGTAACGCAAGGGTGGTGCGAAGGTCGGCGCCAGCGCATGACTGGCCTCCGCCAGATGGACGGCCTTATCGAGTTCGCCCGCCATCGTCCCCGCGATACAGCTCAACGCATCCATCTGGTATCTGAATGGTGCAGTTCCGGCGATGGTGCGCGCAAGCAGCGTATGTTGGAAGCCCTCGTCGGGCTTGCCGAGATAGCTCTTGGCGATTCCCAGACACGCCCAGCCGATCGGATTGGCGTGGTTCAATTGGATGCTGCGTTCGGCTAGTTCGTATGCGGCGACGTAGGACCGCCGCATCATGGTCTGAACGTGCGCGCTCAGGCCCGCAACATAAGAATTGTGAGGTTCGAGTTCGAGGGCGCGGTACATGAAGTCGAGGGCCTCGGCTTGCAGTGTCTGACGGCAACTGAATTGTCGTTCCGCAAGTAGAAAGGTTCGCAGATACGCCCGCCAAGCCAGATAGATCCCGCGTGATTCAATATCGAATGCGGCCGCGAAGAGCTTATCGGCCGTCGCAAAGTTGATCTTGCCGAGCCTGAAAAGATGCAGAATCCCCGAATAGCAGAGATCGGAGGCTACCTCGGCATCCGGCCCGCCCGAATGGACCGTGATGAACTGATCGATGGCGACGTTGACGACGAGATTGACGCACCGCATGACATCCGCATCGTTCAAGTCCAGCGCCTGAATGCCGGGTAGCTGCAGCGTGGACGACCACTTCAGGGTATGTTCCGGTCGCTGCGACAATGCGAGGCGGACGATTTGCCTCGTGTGGCCTCCGAACACGTCCGAATGTAGCGAAAGCGTCTTGCGCGGCGCTGCGTCCTTGTCGTCGCAAGCCGGGTCCATCGTATCCCTACAATCGATGACCTCGGCGACGCCGAGTTCCTGTATGGTTTTTGCTACCGAGTCGATCAGGCTGTCCGCGAGCAACGATGCGTCGGACTCTCCAGACTTGGAGTTGCGAACCAGCACGATCCGATTCCGTGGAATCGAACGTCCGCGCACCGGTTCTTCGAGGGCAATGTCCGCAGGGCGATCGGTCCTTGCTTGGCGCGTAGTGCGGCGATCGCTGAAGTTCTGACGTTGCGATCGAAGCCAGTCCTCGAAACCATCTTCGCCAATATCGATGCCTTCCAGGAGTTCGCCGGAGTCGTCCGCTTTTGTGGCAAGATCGAAATCCGTATCAAATAAGGTCGGATCGAGCGCCAGCACATAGCTGTCCGCAAAAAGCACTCCGTGATCGTTTCCAAATGCCTTTCGAATTTCTGACAGGCTTTGGCGAAGGCTTGCCGCGCCCTGCTCCTTGCCTCGACTGCCCCACAGCTTATCCTGGATCCAGACGCGCGATCTCTTGTTTTCAGGCGATAGCGCCAGCATTGCCAGCAGTGCGCATGCCTTCCGTCCCCGCGGCGTGCAATCTTCACCGTTCGAATTGATGATCTTGGGCGGACCAAATAACCGAAGATGCACCTTGGCTGTCGAACTTCGCATGGATCGCTCTTGAGGGTCCTGCCCTGTCTTTCGTAGCCCGCTACCCTCAAAGGTAGCGGAAGACGTTTCTCAACCATGGAGTGAAATCCTGCGGCAAACACCTGTCAACGTGAAATATGCGTGAAATTGCGTTAATTCCGACTGCGGACGACTTGACCGTTCAGGGCTTCGAACTGAGCATCGTGACGTACCTGAGGTTGTTCGTCGGGTTTTTCCGGGGAGGCGCAAATGGCGCGGATAAGCGGCGAGAGCGGTGAAAGTGGCGAGAGCGGCGAGAGCGGTGAAAGTGGCGAAAGCGCGCGCTCCCGGTCGTTCACGGCAGCACGGGCGCTCATCTCGGGTCGCGAGGGCGTGGTGGGGATGTGGCGGGATGTTGGTACCCCTCCGGCAAACTACGAAGCCAAACCGTACGCGCTGGACCGCTGGTCGACGCCGGTGCGATTGCGAACCCTGACCGCCGAACTGTTGTCCGGAATCTACTACGATGTCGGAGATTGCAACGAAACAAGCGAGTCCGTTTGCGTCGAATATCGGGGGCGCGGCGAAGACGGTACATGTGCGTTGATTCACATGATCAGGCCAAGTCCATCCGATTTCGCCAAACAACTGATCTTTGTGCATAACTATGCGGCACTTCGGATGGAGCGCAGCGGCGAGATCATGACGGAGATGACGGACATCCTGTCGTTCCTCGGCTCGGTGGGCTTCCTGCACCCGGATCGAACTCGGCGGACGTTCGAGCTGCTGACGCTGGTCCTGAACGTGACCGGCCTAATCGAGATGCGGGTCAAGCATGCGCTGACCTGCCGGCGACCGGTCGAGTACTCGCCCCAGATCCAGCCGATGATTCCAACGCCCGGTCACGGCTCACTGCCAAGCGGGCACGCGACGGAATCCTTTGCCGCCGCTTTCGTGTTCTATGCGTTGCTGTCGCAAGCCAGAAGCGCACGCATCAAATTCGATAGCGACGATCCGACTTTCGAGCAACTGATGCGGATTGCCGAACGGATCGCCATAAACCGGACGGTTGCCGGCGTTCACTTCCCAGTCGACAGTGTAGCCGGCATGAAGCTCGGTCTCGCCTTGGCGGAGTTCTATATTGCGCGTTTCTGCGGCGGCCGTTTTCTGAAGACGCATGCTTTCGATGGGCGAGGATTCGACGGCGACTTCTGCTACGAAGATTGGATCTCTGAATTCGTCGACGACCCCCAGGAGCGAAAGGCCAAGTCCGACAGCGGACGCAAAATATCTGGAAATACGCGCGCCGAAGTGCCGAAATCCTGTGATCTGAACCATCTCTGGGACCAGGCGGTCGCGGAGTGTCAGTTGATGATCGGAGTGGTAGGCAAGTCGCGATGAAGCTTCATTGGAAAAAGACCGCTTGCGACCGTCCCGATCCCTATCTGGACTGGGAATTCCGGACCCGGCGCAAGCCCAACCCGGATCCCTGGTGCTCTGTGCAAATCCAGATCAGGCCGTTGCGCAGCGCTCTTGCGAGCCTTTACGAGCTACAACGCGCCGTCGATGAGGGGTACGTGCCTGACCACGACGTCCCGGCCAAGAAATTCACCATTCGAATGAGCGATGACGAGCGGACTCTCCTGAGTTGGTGGATCAAGGCCCTGGAAGGGCCAAAGCCGCCAAAGATCGATGAAGTCGACATGCAGTTCTTCATCTATCGCAAGGAAACGTTCATCTATCGTGGCGGCAGATTCCGCGATCCCGGATTTTATCGCTCTCTTTTCGTGGGGCCGCCGATCATCGGTTTGCAGTTCAACGACTTCAACCCCCAGCCCGATCCGACCAGCTTCGAACCTTCCTTCCTGGCGGCTACCAAGGTTGCTATCGGCATCATCGACGACGGGATTGCCTTTGCGCACGAAAGATTTCGAGATCGCCGTATGGTCTCGAAGATCGCGGCCATGTGGCTACAGGAGACGGAGAAGCGGAGTCCGGCAGACAACGCCGTCGTATTCGGCCGCCGCCTTATGCATGACGAGATCAAGCAGTTGTTGCAGGAATCCAAAAGCGAAGACCGCATTTACCGGAAGGTTGGTGCGACCGATTTCGGCAAGACCCGCGCCTACAATCCACTGGCCGCACGCGTCAGCCATGGGACGCATTTGCTCGATCTGGCTGCAGGCGGAGGTCGGGGCAGCGAAGGAGTGTCGATCCTCGCTGTCCAATTGCCGTCGGTGGCGACGGTCGACACGTCGGGGCTGACGATGGGAAGCTATGTGCTGCAGGCGGTCAGGATGATCATGACGTGGGCCGATGCATTGAGCGAAGCCGGGAAGCCAATTCCGCTGGTCATGAACTTCAGCTATGGCCTTTTGGCGGGTCCTAAGGATGGCACTCAGTATCTCGAAAAAGCGCTCGCCGGCATGGTCCGCCACCGCAACAAGCGCCATCAAAACCCCAATCTGACCCGCTTGGTCATGCCGGCGGGCAACAGCTATCGCACCCGCGCCGCCGCAAAACTGGAGCTCAAAAAGGAGGTCGAAACCCTGGATTGGGTCATCCACCCCGATAGTGCAGCAACGAACTACGTCGAGATTTGGCTCGATACCGGCGCCGAAGGCAAGCCGGGACAGGCACCGGTGGAGATCTGGCTGACCGCACAGGACGCGAGGACGAGCCCACCCATTCGGCCTAGCGAGGGTTACATTCACCAGGCGACGATCGGTGGCGGTCCGATCGCTGGGATTTATTTCGACCGCATTCAGCACGGAAAATCCGTACGCGAGCGGATCCTGCTCGCTGTCAATCCGACCGTGCGCAACGACGACTGCCGCGAGATCGCACCTTCCGGTCGCTGGAAGCTGTCTCTTCGGAATTTGACCGGGACGGCGATCACGGCACATGTCTACGTTCAGCGCGACGATACGCCGTTCGGCTACCCGCGGCGCGGCCGCCAATCTTACCTCGATCACGCCGGTGCTTATGACCGAGATCCGCGGACCGGCGACTATCGGCTGCAGAGGGACGGTTGTCCAATTAGGTATGCGGACACCCTATCGTCGATCGCAACCGGCTCGATGATTGAGAGCGACCATGTCATCGTCGTCGGCGCCGCCGAGGCATCGGAGGGGCATCCCCCTTCCGACTATACGTCGAGCGGGCCCACGTTGGTTCGGTCCGGGCCGGACTGCTCGGCGTTCGCTGACGAAGGCAATGCGCTCTGGGGCGTCCTCGCCGCGGGCACGTTCAGTGGCTCGGCTGTCAAGCTCAACGGCACCAGCGTCGCCGCGCCTCAGATCGTGCGGAAGGTGGCAGACGAACTACGGGCAATCGCTCATCCAGCTTCTGACAGCACGGCCGCGCCGGTTTGCATCAATCCGGCCGCGACTAGTCCGGTCACGATTCCCATCGATCCACCCGATCCGCGGCTTGGCAAATGCATCTTTCGGCCTGCCTCCGACGGGCATATTCCGAGGCGCCGATATCCGGCGGTTTAATGGTTCAACCGGTAGGTGTGGCGCTACGTCACTACGGCTAGGGCTCCTTCCCAGGCCGCGTTGCCGGAGCGCCCGCTATTCTACGGCACTCAATTTTGACCGCCCTTGGGTCAGTCCAATAAGCCCCCAATGAAAAAATGGCGAGTTTGTCCGCCGCTCTTTAGCGGCCTGCCACATCTTACGCCGTACGCATTCATCGGAAAATATTCCACGCGTTAGCTATTTAACGGAAGATTTGCGGTGCGCTGACGCGCGCCTCACGCGCCCGGCGCATGCTGCTTCCACGCTACTCAAAATGGTGGCGAAGAGGCCAGAACATGTTTGGTTCAATTTCAGCAGGGCCAGGTTGCCCGGGCGCCATCATTGCAATCCTTGACGGTCCAATCGATCTCGATCATCCGTGCTTTTCCGACGCAAATATTGAAGTACCGTACGACTCGGGCTTAGCGCCTCAAGAAAACTGTGCAGCCGCCGCTCATGGAACGCATGTTGCAAGCATCATTTTTGGTCAACCCGGCAGCCCCGTCGTCGGAATTGCCCCGCGGTGTAAGGGCATATCGCTACCGATTTTTGCGTCAGGCACGGATGAGAGGCTTTCCTGTTCGCAGATTGATCTTGCCCGGGCGATCATGCTCGCCCTCGAACATTCTGCCCAGATCATCAATATCAGCGGCGGACAGCTCGATTTTTCGGAAGAACCTGAACAGTTTCTAAAGGACGCGCTCGATCGATGCGAAAGAGATGGCGTGCTCGTCGTGGCTGCTGGAGGCAATGACGGCTGCGAATGTCCGCATACGCCGGCAAGCTACCCAACTGTGCTTGCGGTTGGCGCCGCGGATGAGAGTGGACGTCCACTCCAACTTAGCAACTGGAGTACTGCGTACATCAGTAGCGGGCTGCTCGCACCGGGTAAGGACATTCTAGGTGCGGTCGCGGGCGGAGGTATCGCGAAGCGAACGGGCACGAGTTTTGCGACGCCCATCGTTTCTGCTCACGCTGCTCTTTTGCTGTGCGAGCAAATTTATCGCGGTGAAAAGCCCGCTCCGTTGGCGGTCAGGACGGCGTTGCTGTTGAGTGCAACTAATTCGTCGACCTCGCAGTGGACCGACGGTAGGCGAGTAGCCGGTAATCTCAATTTTCTCGCCGCGTCACATCTTTTACAAAGCAGGAGGAATGAAATGAGCTATGGCACGCACGACCATCTGAATGGAATGGAAGATCAGATTGACTCAATTACCAAACAGGCGACCGCTGGGGCTTCCATCCTTGCAGCTGCAAAATCTACCGATGACAATCAAAGCCTGAGCCTCAATCCGCTGGCGCCCTGTTCGGATGTTGGAGGTGTTCAGGCATCGTGCGGCTGCAACGGGGGCGGCGGCGGATGTAGCTGCGGTTCGAAGCAAACGGTCGAATCGACGCCCGCGAAGCAAATTGTTTATGCGCTAGGCACCATTGGAATCGATTTCGGAACTGAAAGCAGGCGAGACTCAATCTCCCAGTACCTGCAACCCAAAGAGCCATTCTCTTTGGATAAACTCATCAACTACCTTTCCAGTCCGGCGGGAACTCCCGAACTTGAGCGGTTGATCTGGACGCTCAACATGGACGGAGCGCCAGTCTACGCCATTCAACCATTCGGCGCCTTTGCTTACGCCGGATATGCCAACCTTCTGGAGTTGTTCGCTCGCCAGGAGAAAAAGAAAAAGGAAGAGAAGCCAAAAGAGGAGAAGGGTTTTCTTGTCGCGATACCTGGCTTGGCTTTCGGAAGAACACGATTGATGTCGGGCGAAACCGTGCCGACGCTCCATCCAAGCGCTCGAGGGATGTCTCCCTGGGATGTTAAGGCCGTCGTTCAGGGACTTACCAAAGCCGATTCGTCTGAGAAGCCAAAGCGAAAAACCGGAGACAAGCCGGAGGACATAGATCCGTCGAAGATGGAACTGTTCCTGAACGATTACACTCAGATGCTCACGAGAAAATATCGCAATCTTGGCGTAGCGGGCCGCGAACGGGCGTTGAATTTTGCTTCGATGAGTGCCGGTCTGATTGCAGAGGTTGCGCATAAGTTTGGCGGGCTTGATCTTGTTCTAGATGAAATCGAGGTCATTCGCAGTGTGGCCTGCCGATCGGGCTCCGAATGTTACGATGTGCGCGTCAAGATGTTCATTCCATCCGACGGGAAGGCGGCGATTAAGGTCTTTCAATTTACCATCGACGTCAGCGACATTATCCCCGTCGCCCTCGGAGATATTTCCAGTTGGAGCGAACGCCCCAAATCCTGATTTTCGATCTGGATTTAGAGCGTCGGCGGGTGCGTTCTATTCTGTAGTTCAATTCTTCCCGCGATCAATAGGAGACAATCAATGTATCCATCTATGAAGGCCTCCATCTCAAGCGCTGCAGACATGACCCCGATTATCCGAGATCGGACATACCGGTCATCCGAAGCGAGCGTGCACGCTTCTCACGAACCGGAATGCTCTTTGTGCCACCTCGCGTGCGATCAGTTAGATGGCTGGCAACGAGATCTCTGCAATATCGCCTGCAATTCGACAGTGTGCCGGTAACGGCAGCTAGACGTTGCCATCGGTGCGTCTTCAACCGACGCACCGGTGGAGTAACCGGGGAATGGTCACGCTGCATCGTTCTTTTTGCTCGTTAGCAAAGCCAAGCGATCGTGTTCGGGCTGCAGAGCAAGCCAACATCAACCGGCGCAGCTTTTTATTCTGAATACCAGAAAGTTCATTGACGGCGCCCCCAAATCAGTGGTTTTATCTCGCCATCCCGCCCGCACTGAGAGGGGCGTATCGCGATCGTCACGGGACGTTGCGGCGGGGAGTGGTGGCCGCGGGGCGACGCAGCATCTCATGGAGGTGCGGACGAACGTCGTTTTGCGGACGGTCAAGCCGTGTGGTCCCGACACCCCGACGCTGGTGTCTTGGTCGGCGACGATGTCGATGACGGGGGCAAGCAAGCCGGTCCCCTGGGAGAGCACGGAGCAGCCGGAAGCCCATCGCGCAGGGAAGGCCGGGTTGATCCGGCTGAGCCTGTGGTTCCTGCCCCGTGCACTTTTTCCGCACGGGGCCACGGGTGCCAGTCGGCACTCGGCCTTCCCTGCGCCCTCTCAATTCAAGAGGACGCCAGACTGCAGCAGAGCTCGGGCCTGACAGGTCGCGAGATCGCGGTGGCATGGGCGTCAGTAGCTGCGACGAGCGCAGGCTGTTTGACAGGGTTGATGGGAAATCAGAGAGCGCGGCTCAAGCGAGACTTGGGGGGCTCAAACGTCCGGCTTCGCCAAGAGGCTTCGCCGGACACGCTTCGCCCTGCGGGCTACTCGCGCAGCTGCGCCACGCGTAGCCCGCAGGGCGAAGCGTGGTGCCCCTGGCCGGAATCGAACCAGCACTCCTTGCGGAACTCGATTTTGAGTCGAGCGCGTCTACCAGTTCCGCCACAGGGGCATTCGCCGGGCCTGTGCAGGAACCATAGCGAAGCGGGCGGACTATAGCGGGCGGTCGGGCCGGGTCAACCCGCACGGACGTGATGGGCGCGCATCTCGACAGCTTTCGCGGGCCGGAGTAGGAGCCGGAACGGCCCGGCATGGGACCGGAGGCAGCCCCGTTCGGGAGGACCGATGACCAATACTTCTGTGATGGCGCGCCCTGCGGCGGGGAGCATGAGCCCGGCGGTGGCGGCGGCGCTGCTCGCGGCCGGCATCGCGGCGGCGGCCTTGGCCGGCGCCTGGTACATGCAGCTGGTCTGGGGCCTGCAGCCCTGCGAGCTCTGCCTGAAGCAGCGCTGGGCCTATTATGCGATCGTACCGCTCGGGCTGCTGATCGCGCTCGCCGCCAAAGGCGGCGCACCGCGCGCGCTGGTGCTCGCGGGGCTCGGCGTGGTCGCGCTGGCCGCGCTCGGCAATGCCGGGCTCGGCGTCTATCATTCCGGGGTCGAATGGGGCTTCTGGCCGGGCCCGACCGAATGCACCGGGCCGATCGGCAATCTCGGCAGCGCCGGCAGTCTCCTGGAGCGGCTCGACAGCGTCAAGGTCGTACGCTGCGACGAGGTGCAATTCCGCTTCCTCGGCCTGTCGCTTGCCGGCTACAGCGTGCTGATTTCGCTCGCCATCGCCGCCATCGCCGGCTGGGGCATCACCCGGAAGCGCGCCTAGTCGTCGACATCCTCCTGCGGCCGTCCGAACAGATGGACGATGCCGGGGGTGGCGATGGTGACGAACACGAAGCGCGACAGGTGATGCGCGCCGACGAAGATCGGGTCGATGTGCAACGTCAGCGCCAGCGCCATCATCGCGTCCATGGCGCCGGGCGCGAACGCGACGATGGTGTCGGAGAAGCGCACATGCGTCAACAGCACGATCACGGTGACGAACAGCGCCGAGATCGCCACCGCGATCGCGAACGAGCCGAGCGCGGCCCTGATATGGCCGACCAGGGTCTTCACCCGCATCCGGGCGAAGCGGCTGCCGATCAGGGCGCCGATGCCGACCAGCGCCACGCCGCGCATCCATTCCGGCAGGCCGCCCTCGACGAGGCCGGTGCCGTGCAGGAGGCCGCTGGCGACCATCGCGCCGAACAGCCAGCTCGCCGGAAATTTGATCAGCTGCATCAGCATCGCCGCGACCAGCGAGGCCACCAGCAATGCAAGCAGGCCGAGCGGCGAGGCGACGCTCTGGCCGAGCGAGATCGGCGCGGCCGGTGCGACGCCGGCCACGGCCAGCACCAGCGGCAGCGCCGCCGTCAGGATGATCACCCGCAGCGTCTGCACCACGGCGATCGCCGGCAGGTCGGCGCCGCGCTCGACCGCGAGCATCGTGATCTGCGACAGCGCGCCGGGACTGCCGGCGAGCAGCGCCGAGGTGCGGTCCCAGCCATGGACGCGCTGCAGATAGAGGCTGGAGCCGAAGGTCGAGCAGAACGTCGCGAGCGCCAGCAGGCCGATGGTCACCGGATAGGCGCTGACATGGTTGATCAGCTCGCGCGAGACGACGGCGCCGATCGAGATGCCGAGCAGCAGCAGAACGGTTTGGGTCAGGATCGGCGGCATCGCCAGCGGGCGGCCGGCGATCGCGGCGATCGCGGTCGCGATCATCGCGCCGGAGATCAGCCCGCCGGGCAGATGGGCGACGAGGAAGATCAGGCCGCCGGCGGTGCCGAGCACGAGGGTCTCGATCGCGCTCAGGGTCTTGGCGCGGCTTGGCAGGTCGAAGGGGAGGGAGGAGATGATCTGGCGCACGGCGCCTTATGCCAAAAGCTGCCTGCGCGTACAATTCCCGCCGTTGCGCAGGCGCCATGCGCGCTTGCGTCCGCGGGCGCTGGTCATTTCGGCTTGTCCGGCGTCGGCAAGGGAGCGGGCGCGGGTGTGGTCGCGGCGGCGGCCGCCGCCTTGTCGCGCTTGCAGGCCGAGCGGAATTTGCCGCGTGCCTTGCCCTTCAGCCCCTGCTCGTCGGCCTCCTTGGAGCAGGCGATGGAAATCGTCCGGCGCGCAGCCTTGTCCAGGGTGGCGAACTTGTCGGTGGCGGCATCGGGCCGCGCCGGCAGCGTCAATCCGGGTTGCGAACGGGCGGGGCCCGCGGCCGACAGGGTGGCCATTGCGATGGCCGCAATCGCCGCCCGGGCAGTGAATCTCATGTTGAAGTCCTCGAACGAAAGGCATAGTGCGATGTCTGGCGATGCTGAACCCGCAGTGAATGGAATGAGCCGGATCGCCGCGCGAGGCAAATTATATTTTCGCGCGGCCACGCTCCCGCCTGCTTTGTCGGTCGCAGGCGTCTCGCTAGAATTACCGTCCCATTCAACATGCTCCACAGGGAGATCTGGGATGAGTTTTCACGCAAGATCATTGGTTGCTTCATCACTCGCCACGCTGGCCGTGATCGGCCTCGCGACGTTCGCCGCGGCGCCGGCGCAGGCGCTCACCGCGCAGGAATGCAGCGCCAAGTACAAGCAGGCGAAGGAGGCCGGCACGCTGGGCGGCCAGAAGTGGAACGACTTCCGCAAGGCCCAGTGCGGCAGCGATGCCACCGCGGCCGCGGCACCGGCGGCTCCGGCCGCACCCGCGGCCGAGGCCAAGCCGGCCAAGGAGGCGAAATCCGACGCCAAGGAGGCCGCTCCCGCGCCGACCGGTCCCGCCGTGTTCCCCAACGCGGTGGACCCGAAATACGCCAAGGAGAAGCCCGGCAAGGCGCGGCTGCAGACCTGCGTCGATCAGTACAATGCCAACAAGGCGACCAACGCCAATGGCGGCCTGAAGTGGATCCAGAAGGGCGGCGGCTACTACAGCGAATGCACCAAGAAGCTGAAGGGCGCTGCCTGATCCGGATTGACGTGACGTTGCCGGCGGGCCGGGGGCATCATGCGGCCGGCCGCCGCTCTCGACGCCATGCATCGCCGCGAGACCGCCGGCCGGACCGGGCTCAACGCCGGTCGCGCGGCGGTCCTCGCCGGTGGCGGGGCATTACTGCTCCGGTGATTTTGGGGCTTGCCTTCCGGTGCGGGAAATGACCCTGCTCTCGCCATGATCTCTGCTGTCCAAGGTATGCTCGGCCTGGTTTGCGGCGCGATGGTCGGGTTCTCGCTCGGCCTCGTCGGCGGCGGCGGCTCGGTGCTGGCGGTGCCGCTGATGGTCTATGTCGTCGGCGTGCCCGAGCCGCACATCGCGATCGGCTCGAGCGCGATCGCGGTCGCCACCAACGCTGCCATCAATCTCGCCAATCATGCGCGCGGCGGCACCGTGATCTGGCCGATCGCGGCGCTGTTCGCAACGGCGGGCATCGTCGGCGCCTTCACCGGCTCGCTGCTCGGCAAGATGGTCGACGGCCAGAAGCTGCTGGCGCTGTTCGCGCTGGTGATGATGGTTATCGCCATGCTTATGCTGAAGACGCGCGCCCGCATCGGCACCCCCGATGTGAAGATGAGCATGGCCAACATCCCGGCGATCGTCGGCTTCGGTCTCGCCACTGGCACGCTGTCCGGTTTCTTCGGCATCGGCGGCGGCTTCCTGATCGTGCCGGCGCTGATGGCTGCGACGGGCATGCCGATCATGAACGCGGTGAGCTCGTCGCTGGTCGCGGTGACGACCTTCGGGCTTACCACCGCGGCGAGCTATGCGTGGTCAGGGCTCGTCGCCTGGGATCTCGCCGGACTGTTCATCGCCGGCGGGATCGCCGGAGGTCTTGCCGGCACGCGCCTGGCGCGCCATCTCTCCGAACGGCGCGGCGCATTGAACGTGGTGTTTTCGGTCGTGATCGCGGTGGTGGCGCTGTACATGCTGACGCGCAGCCTGCTGCATATCTGGAGCTGACCTCAATGAAGCGCGTCCCCTCGACTGCGATCATCTCCGCCAGCAGCCGGCGTGACGTGTTGACGCTTCTTGGCGCAACCGCGGCGCTGTCCTTGTGGCCCCGCGACAGTCGCGCCGAGGATGCCGATGAGCCCGACGAGGGCGCGGTGCTGCGCGATCCCGATGCGCCGGTGCTCGGCAATGCCGCGGGCGACATCACGATCGTCGAATGGTTCGACTACAATTGCCCGTATTGCCGCAAGCTCGATCCCGAGCTGCAGCAGGTCATCCATGATGATGGCAAGGTGCGCTGGGTTCTCAAGGAGTGGCCGATCCTCGGGCCAACTTCGGTGGTTGCGGCGCGGATGGCGCTGGCCTGCAAATATCAGGACAAATACGCCAAGGCCCATGACGCGCTGATCGGCGTCAGTTCGAAGCTCACCGAGCCGCGCATCGACGAGCTGCTCGCTGAAGCCGGCGTTGATATCGACCGCGCCAAGCGCGACCTCGCAGCCAACGCGAAGGCCATCGACGCCATGCTGGCGCGCAACGACAAGCAGGCGCGGGGATTGCGTTTCCGCGGCACGCCGTCCTTCATCGTCGGCAAGTTCAGGGTGCCCGGCGTGCTGACCATGGCGCAGTTCGAGCAGGTCATCGCCGACGCGCGCAAGGCCAAGGCGGCCAAATAAGGCGGCCAACTAGCTGGCAAAGCAAAGGCGCCTCGACCGAAGCCGAGGCGCCCTGAAAACGAAGCGTCTTGCGCGTTACTTCGACGAGATGCGAACCCAGTCGTCATGCGCGCGGGTCTTGAGCGAATTCCAGCTGTCCGCCGCGACGTCCCAGTTCACGATGGTCCGGCGCGACTGCGCGCTCGGTCCGTTGGCGACCTCCGAGGTCTGCATCGAATCATGGATGTAGACGCCCAAACCCAGGATGAGGGCCCCCAGGATCATTCCCACGAATGTCCGCATGTCATGTTCTCCAGTGTGACGGCCAACAACGCCGCGGTCGAAACTTGGTTCCGCGCTCGCCGCGGTCCCGGTCCACCGCGATCAGAACATCCTAACTGCGCGATTTTTCAGGCCGCGATTCCGGCAGCGAGGTGACGAGATTGAGTGCTTTCATCTCGTCGGGCTTGAACGTGAACAGCTGGTCATGCGGCGTCTCCATCGCGTGCACCCAGACCTTCAGATCGATGCCCATCGCGGCGAGGTGGCGCTGGCATCGCGCCGAGATGTTCTGCGCAAGGCTCATGTCGTCGCCGGACCTCACGGTGGTCCCGGACGTGGGGACTGCGGCGATCTGATGCACGCCGATGATTGCCCGTTCGCCGGCCCGGCGCTCGACACCGCCGGCGAACACCAGCGGGCACGACGACGCGCAATATTTTCCCGCCTCCACTTCGGTTGTGAATTTCCGCGCGCGGATCAGTCTCCCCATCGCCAGCGCGTCGGCGACGGAGCCGCCGGGCGAGTTCAACACGATCGTCCGGATATATTCGCCATGACGTTCGACTGCGTCCGCGAAGCTGCGCGCGCTGCCGGGCGTGATCGTGCCGGTCGCGAACAGCCGGCCGCCGCCGCGCAGCTCGAACTGAACAGGCTGCTGCAAAGCACGATCGCCCTGGGGCAGCGGCATCAGCCGCTTCATCAGGGGCGCCAGAACGGATGGTGATTCGGCCGGCATGTCTGGCGCGTCGCGCCGAATGTCGAGCTGAGTCGGGGCTGCATCCGATGGCACCTGCGGAGCATTCAGCTCGAGCAGGTCCGCCGCGAGAACTGCGGCGGTGACGACGAGGATGCTGCGGAAGACCCAACGCAGAATGCTCTCATCGGGATTGTCCGCGAGCCAGGCATGGACGCGTCGGTTCAGCGCCGAAGCCACGGGACTACTTTCCAAGCCGAGCCGACGACAGCGACGTCACGTTCTCATCCGCCGCGGCCGGCGCCGGCTCGATGGCTGGCGCGGAAGGCTGCTCAGCAGGCGTTTCGGCAGGCCGTCGCTCGGCCGCCCGCCTGGCATCCTCGACCTCGCGCGCGATCTGCAATGCGGTGACGAGATCGGCGGCCGTCAGGCTGGAGGCGCTCACGGCGGGCAGGCCCTCACGGCGGATGGCGGCATGGACGACGCAGAGGATCAGCACCAGCACCGCCGGCATCAGGTCGATCGAGATCGCGCCCGCCCAGCTCGGGATGAAGTCGCCGGCGTAGCGCAGCACGGCTTCGGCGGGCGACAGCGTCTGGAACCGGGTCGGCTCGATCCGCGGCAGCGCCAGGATCTTGTCGGCGGCGTCGGCGAGCGAGGCGGCCTGCGTGGCGATCGCGCCCTCCACCTTGCCGACGACGGCGGTCTGGCGCTCGGCCAGGTCGCCGCTGCGTCCGCCCGGGGCAGGCGCGATGAATCCGGCCGACAGCGACGTCGCGGCGCGCTTCACCGCAGGGGCCACCGAGGTCTGCTGCAGATTGGCGATCACGCCCATCAGGTTGAGCGACTCCGTGGCGAAGGCATCGCTGCGCGTTGCGATCGGGCCGCGGTCGGAGATCAGCTCGCGCATCCTGGCGAGGCTCTTGCCGCCCTGCTCATAGAGAGCGGAGACGCGCTTGCCCGACTCCTGGACCTGCTGGCCCAGTCCGTCGAGCTGCGTCGACATCTGCGCGAGCAGCTGGACCACGGTGCCCGACCCGGAGGTGCCGGTGAGCGAGCCCGCGCGTTCGGCGTCCGCCAGCTTGGCGAAGCGGGAGGAGGCGAGCTGGATGTCCGGCAGCAGGCTTTGCGCAGCGATCGCCTGGCTGTTGGCCCGGTCGAGGTCGCGCGTGTAGTTCTGCACGGTGATCGCAAGATGCTGCTGGATCGCGGCGGCGCCGGCCAGCGCCGAGGCATTCAGCCAGGACGACATCGCGACGATCATCAGCGAGCCCAGCAACATGCAGCCGGCCATCATCAAGCGCCCGATCGTGCTGGTGACGTGCGGCATGAACTGCATCATGAACACCCAGAAGGCGTAGATGCCGACCGAGACCGCGACCGAGTAGATGACCGCCGCAAAGAACACCGTGGTCGGACTGCCGTTGAGCAATTCGCGGACGCCGAGATAGGTGTAGACGCCGGCGGCTAGCGCCAGAATCGCGGTCGTGAGCTTCAGCGTCACTTCGAGACGGCTGACGCCATTGGCGAGCACGACGGAGGTGGAGGAGCGGGCGGAGGAGACTTGCGCGACGGACGCAGGAGACGAGGGCATCAGCGGCGAGGGCATGAGCGGACCTTCGGCGGCCTCATGGCCGCCCGTATGCAGCGCCCCCGCTGTATGGCCGAGCAGAACCAGTGCGGACAAAATCCGCCGACATTGTGTCGGCGGCATTACCGATCAGCCATGTCGTCGGGAGACGCTGGCTCAGCGCATCAGCCAGCGCAGCAGCTCGACATTGGCCTCGCGCGGATAGCAATGGCTGAGATCATCGATCTCGCGATAGGCGACATCGGCGCCCGCCTTGGCCAGGGCGTCGGCGGTATGCCGCGCGATTTCGACCGGGAACATCCAGTCGAGCCGGCCGTGCACGATCTGGATCGGCAGCCCGCGCAGACGGTCGCGGTCGGCGATCTCAGCCATCAGCGGATGGAACGTCGCGGCCACCGGCGCAAGGTGCGTGAACGGCGAGCCTGCGGCCAGTCCGCTGACGTAGCAGAACGTGCCGCCGTCGCTCATCCCGGTCAGCAGCATGCGGGTGGGATCGATCGCGACGCGGCTGCGGACGAGGTCGAGAATGCGCAGCAGGTTCGGCGTATCAGCGTCGTCGCCCATCAGCGCCCAGGTCGGTCCGGCCGCGGTGGGGGCAACCAGGATGGCGCCGAGGCTGCGCGCGGCCCGCAGCCAGCTCCAGAGGAAGTCGCGGCCGTTGCCGCTGCCGCCATGCAGCGCCATGACCAGCGGCCAGGCCCGGTCCGCCGTGTAGTATTCCGGCACATACAGCGAAAAGCCGCCGCGATTGCCGATCTCGTTATGGTCGTGAAATACGGCGTCCTTGCCTGCAGAGGACGTGGCCAGCAACCGGCGCAGCCCGTCGTCGCCGTCGACGGCGGGATCGAGGAAGAATTCGCTCAGCGGCGGCAGCGTCGCGGCGAGCGGAAACAGCGCCTCGAGCGCGCGCGGCAATTGACGCAGGGCCCTGAACACGTCGACCAGGTCGCCCTCGCCGCGCTGAACGGCGCGCAGGCCGGCAAACGACATCAGCGCGGCGTCCGCTGCGGTGTCGAAGGCGATACGGATATGGGCGAAGTCCGCCGGCCACGACGTGAGATGAATCCGCGCCGTGTGCAGCGCCTGCTCCGGATCGCCGACATCAGCCATCACGCGATCGAAATCCGGCGGATTCAGGTAGCGCGCGACGTAGGACAGGGCTTCGAGCGTCTGCAGCAGTGGCGGCAACACGATGAGAATGTCATCCACCACGGCATCCGTCATGCAGGTCTCCTTGATACGCGAACCGCGGGTCTGGCCGTCTCGTCTGTTTGCCGGCGAGCGCTGTCATGCAACGCAAAATCGGCCGTCCGGGCAATGACCATTTTCCGAACGCGTGTTCGCTCCGCGAAGCCGCAATCTCGCGATGCGGCTCCCGCAAGTCAACATGGTGCGGACGTTGCCGTCGCGCGTGGCAGGTGAGTCGCGCGCGAATACACGCGCAGACGATAGTTGATTGACAAAATTCGGGCGCGATGTCGCACTTGGTGAGAGCCGACGGCGCAGCGGAGGGTTCCTCATGGATCACCGCCCTGGGTCAAAACTGCCGATCGGTTGCCGAGGGGGGATTCGCATCATGACCAAGTCGCCGTCGGCCGCGTTGATCAACGCGGTGCTCGCCATGGACGTCTACAACAGAGGCGTCAACCCGACGCTCGTGGTCAATTTCAACCGTATCGGGAGCTATGAGCTGGTGGCGGCGAGCGTGACGTCGACCGCCGACAATTTCGAGGCCGCGACCTATCAGCTCGCGGGCGATCCATCGACACGGATCATTTCGTTTCGCGGCACCGACAGTCTCGCCGACGTGCCGTCGTGGCTCGGCGGCGCCGGTCTGGCTGGCTGGCCGACGCAGTTCCCGGATGCGGAGTCCTACTACAAGACATGGGCGACATCGAACGTCTCATTGACCGGACATTCGCTCGGTGGCGGACTTGCCGGCTACATCGCGGCGCTCAACGACAAGGTGGCCTATGCGTATGACGCGATGCCGTTCGAATTCGCGGCGGAAGTCCGCTACGACCAGTTGCACGGCTTCTGGGGCGCGCTGACGTCGCACCCGGTCGACCGCTATTCCGACATTCACATGGTCTCCCTTTCCGGCGAGATCCTGCAATATGTGCGGGCAGCGGCGCCGGTGCTGGAAGCGCCGCTGGCGCTGCTGCAGCTCGGACCGGTCGCCGGCGCGCTCGCCATCGCCGATGCTGCGATCGGCATCTCGTCCGAGCAGAAGACCGTGCTCGGCGCGGGCACAGATCTCGGTCTGGATCCGGTCAGCCTGCACTCGATCGCGCTGCTGACGATGATGCAGTGGGCGAGCGACAACGGTGCCCAGGATTGGAAGAAGGCGGCGGCTGTGCTGCTGGCGCCGCTGGAGAATGACGCGATTGCTTCGGCGGTCGGCATTCCCGCGGCCGGTGTGAGCGGCGAAGGCGCGCCGTCCGACAAGATGAAGGACATGATCGCCTATTCGACCGTCACCGATGCGAGCGGCTACGGCAACAGCGCCGTTCAGGCCCTGTTCAATGGCGGCGGCGTGCTCGGCAACAGCGTCAGCGCCGACACCGCGGCGACCTACCTGAAGAACGGCGGGGTCGAGAAGGCGCTGGCCGAGATCGTGGTGGAATATTCGGCGCTGCTGGCGCAGAACCACGACGAGGTCACGGCGACGCCCGGCGTGATCGGCCATGAGCACGGCATTTTCTATCAGGATACGGCCAACAACCTGCTGGTTGCGGATCTGTCGTCCGACCTGTGGTCGCACACCGACACCGGATCTACGGTGGACATCCTCGGCAAGCTCGCGCTGATCGATGCGGTTGCGAGCTTCGAGGGCGATGACGCCAACCTTCTCGACATGGCGATCGGCGTGCTGTGGGGCGGCAAGACCGACAATCTCGACTGGCTCAGCGCGGCGCTGAGCGATGCCGCGACCTCGGTCGCGGTCGATCCGGTGCCCGGCGCGATCATTGCCGCCTCCGACGGTGCGCTGCTGATCGCCGGCGGCGGCAACGACACGCTGGCGGGTACCGCCAATGACGACCTGCTGATCGGCGGCGGCGGCAGCGACGTGCTCAAGGGCGGGGCCGGCGACAACATCCTGGTCGGCGGCGTCGGCGCCACCTACGTCTATGCGCCCGGCGACGGCAACGACGTCATCATCAACGGCGTCGCCTCGCTGCCGAAGCCGACCGGCACGCTCGATTTCGGAACGGCCTACACGGCCGACAATTTCTGGTTCGTCAAATCGGGCAACGATCTCGAGATCGACATTCTCGGCACCCATCAGCAGGTCACCGTCGCCGACTGGTTCCTGGGCGGCTCCTATCAGCTGCAGGAGATCAAGGCCGGCGGTCTCGAGATCGATACCCAGGTGTCGCAGCTCGTGCAGGCGATGGCGACCTACGCCCAGGCGCATCCGGCCTTCGATCCCACGGTAGCATCACAGTTGCCGACGGATGCGCAACTGCACGACCAGATCGCCGCGGCCTGGCACGTCAACGCGTGAACGCAGGCCCGCGGCCGCCTCAGTGCAGCCGCGGCGCCTTGAGCAGCTTGGCGCGGTCGGTCGAGGCGATGGTGACGTCGAAGGTGACGCCCTCATGGTGCACCGTTAGCGGCACGTCGACGCCGGCTGCGCCGAGCGCCCAGAGCTTGCGATAGAACTCGCTCTGGCTCGTCACCTTGTCGCCGTTGATGCCGAGGATCACGTCGCCCGCCTTCAGCTCGGCGCGGGCGGCCGGGCCATTGTCGGAGACGCCGATCACGACGACGCGATCGTCGACCTCGGTCGCGTACATGCCGAGCCAGGGGCGTGCCGGCTTGTTGACGCGACCGAAGCGCCTGAGATCATCGATGATCGGCTTCAGCAGATCGATCGGCACGACCATGTTGACGTGCTCGTCCTTGCTGTCGCGCTCGCGCTCCAGCTGGAGCGACCCGATGCCGATCAGCTCGCCCTTGGCCGAGAGCAGGCCGGTGCCGCCCCAATTCGGGTGGGCGGGGTGGGTGAAGATCGCCTCGTCCAGCAGATATTCCCAATAGCCGGCGAATTCCTGCTTGGCGATGATCTGGCTCGCGACCGATCGCGTCCGTCCGCCGGCGCCGCCGAGCACGACGTGATCGCCGACCTTGGTTGCCGCCGACGAGCCGAGCGGCAGCGCGGGCAGGTCGAGCGACCCGAGCGCCTGCACCAGCCCGAAGCCGGTGGTGAAGTCGAAGCCGAGCACATGGCCCTCGACCACGCGTCCGTCATTGGGGTGCAGCCAGACGGATTCGGCCTCGGTGATCAGGTAGCCGATGGTCAGCACCAGCCCGTCGTCGATGACGACGGCATTGCCGGCACGCTCGGTCCCGAGCGTTTCCGCGCTGAAGGCGTCGGACGGAATGATGGCATGCAGGCCCACGATCGAGGACAGGGCTTGATCAAGATCGTATTGATAGTCTTCGGCGCGAGGCTGGAAGGCGGAGGGCACTTTCCATTCGGTCAAAGAAGGCATTTCGTTCTCCTGCTCTGTCGATACGCCCGGATGTATCGACCAAGCTTCTGCTTCGTGTCGCGTGACGGCCACAGCGTGAACGCGAGCTTAACATCTTTGGGCGGCTGCGCCAGTTCCGCGGGCCCCGCGCCGGCGCTGGGAGGAACTGCCCGTGCCGACTACCCGCGGCCGCAGCCCCTGCCGATCAGGGGCCAGACCAGCCACGCGCCGGCAGCATACAGGCTGCCGACAGTCGAGGCTCCGGTTCTGGCCGCGATGTGGAAACGTCCGGCATCGAGCAAGGCTCCATCGGAGGCGACGATCGCCGAGATCATACGGTCGGACGGGCCGAACACGACCACCGCATCCGGCTTGATCACCAGGGCCATGGCAGCCATGCCCGCAAACCAGGCGAGGGCAACGGCCAGCACGCCCTTCAAGGGAAGGGCGCGGGACGGGGGAGGCCGGTCAATAGTCGTAGGCATGCTCGAACGTATATCCCGCGGCTTCGAAACGGCCGATGTCCTGAACCAATGACCGCACCGGTACGTCGACGCCGATGCGGCGGGCACCGGGACGCGACTGGATCGGGACGCTGAATATAGGCAGCCCATCGAAAGCTGCCAGCCGTCCGTCGCCCGGCGGCACCATGATCGTGACCAGGATGCGATGGTTGCCCGCGACCTCGCCGAGCCCGGCACCGTCATGACGGCCGAGCTCCTTGGCGAAAGCATCGAACTTGGCGTAGCGCTCGGTCTCCACCAGCACGCCCTTCATGCCTTTGGCGTCCGTGACCTCACGGATCACCTTCACGCCCGGCATGACTGCAAGCTCGGCGGCAGGCAGGCCGGTGACGACGCTCTGGATGGCCAGCACGGCCGGATCGTAGCCCGCCGCATAGCCGATGACGGCCGCATAGGCGGCGCGCCCGGCATATTGCAGGCTGAGCGAGACGCGCCGCTCCACGGCGCGGAACGACGGCACGAAGGGCGTCTCGCGCCAGAACTGATCGAGCTTGGCGACGAAGGGATAGCGATACCAGGGGGTCTGATACAGGAATGCCGCGTAATCCTTCAGCAGAGCGAGGTTGAAGACGTCCTCTGCCGTCTTGACGCCGTCCGTGGTCTCCCAGCTGATCGCCCCGATGCTCTTCTCGTAAGCGCCCTGCAACGCCATCTCGGCGGTGAAGCTGAAGCCGATGATGTAGTTCGTCAGCTTCTGCTCCGAGGTGGCGGGACCGGAGCCGGCCGCCTGGCGCGTGGCCCGGCACAGGCTGCGCCAGAAGCCGGAGACGCTCGATAGATAGTGGAAGTCGGACTCCGAGGCCTGCCCGGTCACCGCAGCGAGGTCGGCATAGGCGTGGACGATGTACCATTCAGGAAAGGTCAGGAAGCTGTCACCCTGCGACCTCGCATAGGCGGGATCGGTGATGCCGAAGTCGGAGTTCACCACCGGGGTCGGGACGTCGGCCACGCAGACCGTCTCGACGCTGATCACGGTGGTGGCAATGCCTATCGCCGTGGCTGCCAAGACGACGCCGAGAAGATACAGCGCTTTGCGACGCAGGCTCATGCGACGGCAGCCTGTCTACGCCACGGCGACCAGCCGACCGCGATGCCGATCGCGCCGAGCGCGAGATGCGGCAGGCTGGAGAGGACCTTCACCAGCCACGAGGTGTCGCGGATGCCGTCGATGACGATCGAGAGGTCGAGATAGCCCGAGCCGGTGAAGACGCCCATCACGCCGTCCAGGAAATACAGCGAGCCGAACACGCGCAGGAAGAACACCGCGCTGCGGCGGGTCAGCATCGCCGCCAGCGCCCACAGGCCGGAGACGACATGCAGCGCATCCTTGTAGATGTCGAGCTGGAACAGGCCGAACACGCGGCCCTGCGCATCGATGAAGGCAGGGATGTAGTCGGTCGCGGCCGCGAATAGCAGCGCCACGGCGAGCGCGAGCGCGGCGATGCGATAGCGGTCCAATGCGAAGCCGTCTGCTGCTGATGTATTCATGCGAAATAGGCGTCCCACATCGCGTTGCGGAACAGGAGGTTCGGATCATACTGCCGCTTGGCGGCGACGAAACGCGCGGCCGCCGGATAGGCCTTCTCGACCTGGTCGCGGCGGGCATGCAGACGATAGGGCAGATAGAACGCGCCGCCAATCGCGGTGATGCGGTCGATCAGCGCTTCGGTCGTCCGCAGCATGTCGATCTCGCCTTCGGGCGAGGTCGCCTGCGAGAACGACATGACGGCTGCGATCCGGCGCACCGGCGCGATCGTGAGCGCGGGTGTCTTGTCCTCGGCGACGTAGCGCAGGGTGACGTTGAGGAATTCGGCGCGCGCTTTGGGAATGATCTCGCGGCAGGCGGTGAGGAACTCGCCGAACCGCTCCGGCGCCACGAAATATTCGTGCAGGATGTCGGTGCGGTGCATGTCCTTCTGCGCCAGATTGGCGACCGGCTCGGCCATCAGCGAGTTGCGGGTGTAGCGGCTGTCGGAGATGGCGGGGCCGAGCCGGGTCTCCATGAACCAGCGCAGGCCCTTGGCGACCTCCCATCCGGTCTGGGCGCGATAGATCGTGTTGGCGACGCCGGTGAGCTTGCCGGAGCTCACGGCCGCGGGCAGGGTCGCCGGAGCATCGGGGGCGGGGCGGAAGGTGACGAGCAGGGCGTCGTCGAAGAACGCCTTGCGCGACACTGACATCCGTCCATAGGCCATCTTCACATTGGCGTCGCCATCGATGTTGCGTGTGAACTGCTCGGCGAATTTCTCCGGCGCCATGCGCTCGAAGCGCGGCTCGAGCAGCAGGTTCGGCACCATCTCGACCTCGAGATCGACGATGAGGCCGAACAGGCCATAGCCGCCCATCGCGAGCCCGAACAACTCGGCATTCTCCGTGCGCGAGCACTGCACCAAGGTGCCGTCGGCGAGCAGCATGCGGATCGATTTCACCGTCGAGCCGAACGGGCCGTACGGCACCGGCCAGCCATGGGCATTGACGCAGAACGTGCTGCCGACGCCGAAATCGCTGTTCGACTGCATCACGGCCGGCGAGAAGCCCTTGGGATCGAGCGCGGCGATCACGTCCCACCAGCGGTTGCCGGCCGCGGTCCGATAGGTCTTTGCCGCCGTGTCGAGCTCGATCGCGCCGCCGTCGAGCGTGATTGCCGTGCCGTCGCGCGGCAGGCTCTGGCCGCCCATCGAATGCCGGGCCACGGCCGCGGTCACCGGACGTTTCGCGGCCGCAGCCTCCTTCAGCTCGGCGCGCAGCCGCGCGATCAGATCGTCGGTGGCGGGCTTGCGGATCACCACATGCTTCGCAACCGGCGTCGGGTTGAGCCGGCTGGCGTCGTTGAGGATGGTGCGCAGCTCGGCCCGCGCCCGCGGCATCCGCGCCAGGGGCAGCGCCGCGGCCGTGGCTGCGGCGCCCAGAAACCGTCGTCTCGACATCATGGCGCGGACTCTCCTTCCCCTGACGGAGTCTACGCCGGCATCGTAAACGTTCGAAAAATTTCCGTGCGGTCAGTCTGCGGCCGGTCGTGCCCGGGTGGGTGCGAGACGGAAGTCGCGGCCATCCTTGATCCATTCCGCGCGCTCGTCGCGCAGCAGGGTGCGGCGCACCTTGCCGGAATCGTCGCGCAGCATGGTGTCGACCAGCTCGTAGCTCTCCGGGTGCTTGTAGCGGCTCAGCCGGTCGGCGAGGAACGCGCTCATGCCGTCGACAATAGCCTGTGCGTTCCTGGCCCGGTCGATCTCGACGATCGCATGCACGCGCTGGCCGAGTTCCGGGTCGGGCAGGCCGACCACGACGCAGGAGCGGATGTCGGGATGCGCCATCAGCGCCGCCTCGACCTCGGCCGGATAGATGTTGGCGCCGCCGCGCAGGATCATGTCGGCGAGGCGGTCGCCGAGATAGAGGTAGCCGTCGGCATCGAGCCGGCCGATGTCGCCGAGCGACTCCCAGCCGTCGGCGCGCCGCTTCGGCTCGGCGCCGAGGTAGTGATAGGTGCTGCCGGCGCCATCGGCCGGCAGGAAGTAGATCTCGCCGCTCTCGCCCGGCGGCACGTCGTTGCCTTGGGGATCGAGGATGCGCAGTTTGCAGGACTCGTCGATCTTGCCGACCGAGCCCTTGTGCTCAAGCCATTCGGTGCCGGAGATGACGGTGCGACCCTGGCGCTCGGTGCCGCCATAGAGCTCGTAGACGCGCTCGGGCCCGAGCCACTCGATCCATTTTTCCTTGAGCCATGGCGGCATCGGCGCGGCCATGTGGAACACCATCTTCAGGCTCGACACATCGTAGCTGTTGCGGACCGCCTCCGGCAGCGCCCAGATCCGGTGCATCATCGTCGGAACGAAGTTGACCCACTGGATGCGCTGCGCCTGGATCAGCCGCAGCGTCTCCTCGGCATCGAACTTCACCATCCCGCTCAGGCTGCCGCCGGCGAACAGCGCGTAGTGCGACACGATGAACGGCGCGTTGTGATAGAGCGGTCCGGGATTGAGCAGCGATGCGCCCCTGGGGATTCCGAGCGGCGGCTCGGCGGCGGTGTCGGTTACCGCCGGCTGGTGATCGAGGATCACCTTCGGCCGTCCGGTCGAGCCGCCCGAGGTCATCGCTTTCCAATAGCGCGACACCGGCGCGGTGAGCGGCGCGTCGGAAAAGCCGTCGGGCATGAAATCGGCCGGCAGCGCGTTCGGTGCATTCCAGTCGGCCTCGCCCCCGACGACCAGCGACGGATTGAGGATCTCGAGCACCGCGGCGGCCTCGCCGCGCGGCAGCCGCCACGACAGCGACGTCGGCGTCGCGCCGCATTTCCACACCGCGAAGCTGGTCTCGAACAGCGCATTGCCGTTGGGCAGGCCGATCGCGACGAAGTCGCCGGGCTTCACGCCCTTGGCCGCGAAGGCGCGCGCACGCGCATTGGCGCGGCGCTCGAGCTGCTCCCAGGTCAGCGTATCGGTGCCGTGCCGGACCGCGACGCTATCCCTGGGTTTGCGCTCCGCATACCAGCGCGGCACGTCGGCCATCGGAATCAGCATCCATTCCTCCACATCGTCGGCCGCCTCGCTCGGGCGCCCGTTCTTGGTCTGCGGCTCGGGCCGCCGACGTCAGTGACGAGAGGTGTTGTGCCTCAACCGAACCGGGTCGTCCATACGCGCGCGGCGCCAGGTTTCGGATGGCAGTTCTGCGAAATGGCGCTGATACCCATGAGGCAGGAGTGAAAGGCTGGAAGCCGTGACGCAGGTGGACTGATAATTCCGTCACGCGGATCGTAAGGCGGTCGAGGTCGCGCCACGGGGAACAGGTCAGGCATCGCACCGAACGGCGCGGCGATAAGAACCTTTGCAGCCGATCTTCATTGTCGCTCGCGGGGTCCAACGGACAGGAGCTCCCATGCACGCTCAACAGATGATCGAAACCCACCCGCACGTCCGCGGCCGAGTCGACGATGCACTCGTCCGCTGCATCGAGGAGTGCTACTCCTGCGCACAGATCTGCACCTCCTGCGCCGACGCCTGTCTCGGCGAGGACAGCGTCGCCAGGCTGACGCAATGCATCCGGCTCAATCTCGATTGCGCCGACGTCTGCAACGTCACCGGCCGGCTTGCCACGCGGCGTACGGGCTCCGACCAGGAGATGATCAGTCGCATGCTCGAGGCCTGCGCGGCGGCTTGCCGGCGATGTGCCGAGGAGTGCGAGAAGCACGCCAAGATGCATGCCCATTGCCGGATCTGCGCCGAGTCCTGCCGTCGCTGCATGAACGCCTGCGAGGAGGCGGGACGCAGCACGACGCACTGAGAGGCCGGTTGCGGCGCTGCTCCATCGAAGAATGGAGGCCCATTAAAAAGACAAAGGCCGGGCGCGAGGCCCGGCCAGTCCGACCATGGCGACCGGATTGCTCCAGTCCTGAGAACGCCATCGCAGACAATCGATCGGTCAGCCGCCGTTCAGCTTCGTGGTCAGGGTCGTGAAGATGCCTTCCAGGGTGAGTCCGAGCTTGTTGAGTATGGTGATGATCGCAAGGGCGATGCCGGCCGCAATCAGGCCGTACTCGATCGCGGTTGCGCCCGATTCATCCTCGTAAAATTTGAGAAGCAATTTCCTCATTAATTCCCTCCGCCGTCCAACGACAGGACCGCCGGACGATGTCCGCGAAACTACGGAATGGAACCTAAGGTAGTATGAACGAGGTCGAGCCAAGTTTCGCAGCTGTGCCGTTCATGTCGAAAATTCCAGTTGCAACATGGTCCACTACACGCGAACGGGATCATGGCGGCACACCGGCTGCGCGCAGCGCCTCCGCATAGGTTGTGGCGAGCGTCCCGGCCGGAAATGGGATCCGTTCGAGGAACTCGGACACCGTGAGATGCGTTTCGAGGCTCAGAAGCTGACGGGCGACGTCGCCGGCGCGCGCCATCTCTCCGTTCCTGACCAGGGCGACGATCAGGACGCGAAGCGCGACGGCGAAACGCCGGTTCTGCGCCAGCGCGATCTCCGCCCATTGAATGGCGGCAGCGCGATCGTCCTCCGCCACCGCGCAGATCGCCAGCGCTCCGGCTGCGAACCATCCCCGCGGATCGCGCGGGTTCAGCCGCCGCGCCCGTTCGATCATCGCGCGTCCCGCAGCCGTGTGTCCGGCCATGATCTCGATCCAACCGCTCAAGGTCAGCGCCATCGCCGAGTTCGGGTTGATCACAAGCGAGCGGCGGAACAGCTCTCGTGCCGGGGCGATGTCCTCGGCCATGTTCCAGATCGCGAAGGCCGCCATCCACAGCACCTGCGCGTCACTGGGCGCATGCTCGCACGCCTGCCACGCCCGCGCCACGGCAGCCGTGCGATAGTTCTCGTCCGGCGCGCTCCAGCCCTGGAAGTGGCGCAGCGCCTGGCAATAGGCCCAAGCCGCCATCGCGGGTGCGCAGGCGGGATCGATCGCCAACGCCTGGTCCAGACAGACGATCGCCGCAGCGAGGCTGTCGGGCGTGAAGGCGTCACGCAGGCTGGCGGCGCGCAGCAGCAGGTCGTAGGCGTCGGGATGCAGCGGCGGCGTCGCCCGCCGCCGCTCGCCTTCCGCCAGTTCGAGCGTCGGTTCGATCGCGGCCACGATGCTTTCGGTGATGCGGTCCTGCAGCGCGAACACGTCGTCCAGCTGACCGTCGAAGCGCTCCGCCCATAGATGCGCGCCGGACGCCGCATCGATCAGCTGCCCGTTGATGCGCAGGCGGGACCCTGCGCGGCGCACGCTGCCTTCGAGAACGTAGCCGACGCCGAGCTCGCGTCCGACCGCCCGAATATCGACGGCCTTGCCCTTGTATATGAAGGAGGAGTTGCGGGCGATCACGGCGAGGCCGCTGCAGCGGGACAGCGCGGTGATGATGTCCTCGGCCATGCCATCGGCGAAATAGTCCTGCTCCGGATCGCCGCTCATGTTGGTGAACGGCAGCACGGCGATGGCGGGGCCGTCGAACGCGGGCGGGGCCGACACCGCCGGCGTCTGCACCGCTTCGGCCTGCTCACGGACCTCGCCGACGAAGCGGACACCCTTGCGAGGAATGGTGCGGATGAGGCGCTGCGCCTCGCCGCTGTCGCCGATCGCGCTCCGCGCCGCGCTGATGCGGCTCGCCAGCGTCGCCTCGGAGACGATGCGGCCGCCCCACACCTCGGCGAGGATGTCGTCTCGGCTGACAACGCGGTCCCGCGTCTTGATCAGGAACGCGAGCAGGTCGAACACCTGCGGTTCCATCGCGACCAGGCCGCCGCCGCGGCGCAGCTCGCGGCGGTCGGGATCGAGCACGAAATCGTCGAAGCAATATACCACATGCACCGTCCTGGCCGCCGGCTTCACCTTCGCGTCACGCGATCAGCAAAATCAAGCCGGCCTCAAGGAAAAATCAATGCCTCCTCCAAGCGCCGCGCGGGCGCAAGGCGCACAACAACGGCACATCGGAACCAGGAGCCTCCGCCATGCCGACCGTTCTTCGCCCCAGCCGCCGCTGCTTCCTCACCCTTGCCGGAACCGCCGTTGCGGCCCTTCAACTCGGCTCCAGCGCTGGGCAGGCGCAGGGCTTCAAGTCGGCGTCGAAGCTGCCGGAGATCCGCCCGGGGGCGGGGACGTCGCTCGGACCGATCAAGCAGGTCACGGCCGGCCAGGTCAGCATCGGCTATGTCGAGACAGGTCCAGCCGATGGGCCCGTAATCATCCTGCTGCACGGCTGGCCGTACGACATCCACAGCTTCGCCGACGTCGCGCCGGCGCTGGCCGCGTTCGGCCATCGCGTGATCATTCCGCATCTGCGCGGCTACGGCACGACGCGGCTGCTGTCGCCGTCCGCGTTGCGCAGCGGCCAGCCGGTCGCCGTCGCCGCCGACATCGTCGCGCTGATGGACGCGCTTGCGATCAGGATCGCAACCCTCGCCGGCTACGACTGGGGCGCGCGCACCGCCAACATCATCGCGGCGCTGTGGCCGGAGCGGTGCAAGGCGATGGTCTCGGTCAGCGGCTATCTGATCGGCAGCCAGCAGGCCGGCCGCATGCCGCTGCCGCCGGCCGCCGAGCTGCAATGGTGGTATCAGTTCTACTTCGCGACCGAGCGCGGCCGCGAGGGCTACGACAAGAACCGGCGCGACTTCGCCAGGCTGATCTGGCAGACGGCCTCGCCGAAATGGACGTTCGACGACGCCACGTTCGCGCGCAGCGCCGCCGCCTTCGATAATCCCGATCACGTCGACATCGTCGTGCACAATTATCGCTGGCGGCTCGGCCTCGCGCAGGGCGAGGCGAAATACGATGCGTTGGAGGCGAAGCTCGCGACCTTTCCTGACATCGGCGTCCCCACCATCACGATGGAGGGCGATGCCAACGGCGCGCCGCATCCGGCGCCAGAAGCCTATGCCAGGAAGTTCACCGGCCGCTACGAACACCGGCTGATCACTGGCGGCATCGGCCACAACCTGCCGCAGGAGGCGCCGCAGGCGTTTGCGCAGGCGGTGCTTGACGTGACGGCGAGCGCGTAGCGCCGACGATCTCAGGCGGGAGCGCGTTGCTTTTCTTGGCGTTGCAGCCACGTCTCGCGCCGCACGATCCATTGCTCGGAGCGGGTCTCGCCATTGTGGTGCGCGACCTCGATGAAGTCGACGAACTCGGCGCCCGTCTTCTGCTTGACCCGCCGTGACGCGATGTTGCTCGCGACGTTGCAGACGGTGAACTGATCGAGGCCGAGCGGACCGAAGGCGAAGTCGTTCACGGCGGCGACCGCCTCGCTCATCAGCCCGCGATTCCAATAGGGCTCGGCGAGCCAGAAGCCGCGATGGCCCTTCGTCGATTCCATGCGCGGCCGGAAGTGAATGTTGCCGATGGCCTCGCCGTCACCGTCGCGCAGCGCCAGCACCCATTGATACAGCTCCTCGCCGGCCGCGATCCTGTCGAGCTGCAGCCTCACGAAGGTCTCGGCGCCGTCGGGAGGATAGGGCCACGGAACGACGGCTGCGAGGTTGCGGATGACGTTCCAGTTGTCGAACCCACGCTGGATCGCCGGCGCATCGGCGAGCGACAGCGGCCGCAGGATCAGACGGGCGGTCTGCAACGTGGGCGTGAGCATGACGCCATGTTGTCGTTTACCAAGCTCGTCCGCAAGCCGGGGTTGCTCCGCCGCCCGACCCGCATGTCACTGATAATGCGCATCGGGCGTCGCCATTAAGGTTGCCAGGAACTTTCACGCCCGTGCTGGAGCCCGATACTTCCACAACGTTGCATTGCAGTGCATGAATTCGGGCACACGCAACCTGCGCGACTGCAGCGTGCGTACAACCGTCGCAGGAAACTGTGCCGGCTCGGGCTCAGGGTTGCGCCCGAACGTCAACCATTCGTCTGCCGCGAGATCATCACGCAGATCTTGGGCGGGCGCGATTCGGGGTGTCGTGGACATGAAGCGCAAAGCGGCGGATCGTCAGTTACGTCGTCTGCAGGCGGAGCAGAGCTTCGATCCACGCACATGGCGCGATCGGCAGCTCGGCCGTGCCGTTCCGTTCTACGGCTCGGAGCTGTTCCAGCTCGGCTGCCCGCCGCTGGCGTCGTTCATCGCCGCGTTCCTCGGCTGTCTGATGACCCTGCATCTGAGTGCAACCGGGCTGTCGCCGCTGATTGCCTCGGCGGCGGCGGCTTTGCTGCTGTGCGCCTCGCTGATCCTGACACGGACCGCGGATCTGGTGCCGAGCACGTTCTTCTCGTCGGCCTATGGCGGCAGCTTCGTCGGCATGACTCCGGTGGCGCTGTTGAACGCAAGCGTCATTCGCGCCGGCCTGCCGCTCGACGCCGCCTTCGTGCTGCTCTCGCTGTTCTGTGGACTGGCGTTCTGTCTGGGCTGTGCGCTCGACATGTGGCTGCGTGGCGGGCTCGCGCGCGGCTATGGCGGACGACTGGGCGCGCTGGCGGCGGTCGCTTCGTTCCTGTTCGTCGGTCTCGCGCCGCTGCTCGGCACCGAGGGCGAGCTGTTTCCGATCGCGCGCCGCGGCGTGCTGGAGCAGGGGCTCGGCAGCACCGCGCTCACCTTCGCGTTGTGCGCGGTCGGCATGCTGGCGACGATGGCCGCGCTGCGCTGGGCGCCCGTGGCAGGGTCGCGCCGCGCGGTACGCATCTTCGTTGCGGCGTCGGTGGCCTTTGCCGGCCTCGTGGCGCTGCAGCTTCTGCCCAGCGGGGCCCCTGATCTCGACGCCTATTCTGCCGGTTGCTTCGTCGGCATGTCGTCGTCGCGGCGGCTGCGCAGCCTGCCGCAGGCGATGGCTGCGGCGGTGCTGCTGACGGGCCTGTTGATCCTCACCGGTCCCATCCTGCCGAGCGTCGGCGGCAGCCTCGGATACATCGCCTTCGTCTCGGTCATCTTCGTGGATGCTGCGGTTCGTCTGTTCGTCGAGGCAGGGGAATCGCCGTGGCAGACCGTCCTCGCCTGGACGCGGGGACTCGTCGCCACACTCGCCATTTTCGCGGTGCTGCTCGCCAGCGAGCTGATGTTTCAGCCGCCGGTGGCGGAGCCCAACGGTCCGTTCGTGAACGCGGACAAAGCCGCCGCGCCGGTGCGGACCACGATGCCCTTACACGACGAGGATCGGCGCGATGGCGCGGCGTTCGGCGAGCCGGCCTCGGCCGCTGACACAGCGCCGGATCTGCCGCTTCAGATCCTGAATCCGGAGGGCGCCAATCCGCTCGCCCTGCGGCCCTCGCGTGAGCCGGCCCAGGAGTCCGCGTCGCCCGCGTCTGCAGAGCCGTCCCGGCGGATCGGTCGCGATGGTCGGCCGGCGGGCGTCCTGGCTGCGCGGCTGAAGCGCCAACAGACACGGGTGGTGCCGCACGCGACGACCCGACAGCACCTCATGGCCCGCCATGAGGTGCAGCAGCCCGTGCCGGAGTGGCGACCTGATCCGTCGACGTTGGCGGGCCCCTGACGGGCCGCGAGCATTTTTGCGGCCATAACCCGACTCGGCCATACCTCCGCACGCGTTTTGCCATGTTTTCACTGCATCGTGCACACAGCGGTGCTTAGCGGATGATGCAGGCCCGTCCGGCTCTTGTCTTCTGCTCGTACGTCAGGACGCAAACGACGTGGGGTCTTTCGCCCGCATCGCGGCTGTCGTTCGGCGTCAGGAGGAGGTGAGGGCCGAGCCGATCCACATTTGGGGGCGGTTCGCAGATGCAGCAGGCCTTTGATGGTGCGCCATACCGGACGGGCCTGCCGGTCCTGTTCCAGCCGCGTCCTCAGCCGCGGCGTTCTGATCTCCCTGTTGCGCTTGTCGTGGCCTTCGCCGGCGCCTTTCTCGGTTGTCTTGCCACGCTGCATCTGAATGCGCTGGGCCTGTCGCCCGCGCTCGCCTCGGCGGCGGTGACGGTCGTGCTGTGCGCAGGCCTGGTCGTCGCGTCTCCGGACAACCTCGCCGCGACCACGTTTTCGTCCTCGGTCTATGGCGGCAGCTTCAGCGGCATGACTCCGATCGGACAGCTCAGCGAAAGCGTCGCTCGTACCGGATTGCCACAGGAGGCATCGCTCTATCTGCTGTCGATATCCTGCGGCCTGCTGTTCTGCATCTTCACTGCGATCGAAACCCGGCGGCGCGTCGTGCTGTTGCAGGGCTATGGTGGTCGGCTCGGCGTGTTGGCTGCGATCGGATCGCTGCTGTTCGTCACGCTCGGGCCGTGGCTCGCCGGACAAGGCGGATCGCTCCGTCTGGGGCATCTGAATCAATTCGACCAGGAGCTCGGTGGCTCGCTCGCGATCCTTGCGGCCTGTCTCGCCGGGACGTTCCTGACCATGGTCATGCAACGGCTTCCGCACGTCGCAGAGTCGGGGCGGGCAGCCCGCACCTTCGTCTCGGCCACGCTGGCGTTTGCCGGAATGGCGGTCATGCGAGGGCTCTGGTCCGACGAACGCTGTCTCGTCGATGCCTATTATGCCGGATGTTTTCTCGGGATGTCTTCGCCGCAGCGGCTGTCAGGCCGGTTGCAGCCGATCGTGGCCGCGCTGACGCTCACCGTGGTTCTGGTCCAGGCTTCGACGGTTCTGCCTCTGGTCGGCGGCAGTCTCGGTCTTGCAGCCTTCATTGCGGTGGCCGGCGTCGACCTGGCTTGGCGGACGGGTGGCGCGATGTCCGTTCCCCCATCCACGAAGCTCGCGCTTGGCCGAAGCCTGGCCGTCGCCGTGACGGCGGCGGGGTTTCTGCTGCCGAGCCATGTTTTTCACGGGCTGGCCGACGAGACGGCCGGCGTGGTCCTGTACGAGCCGGATCCGGCCGACACTCCTTCTGCTGCGGTCCAACCTGAAAGGCAGATCGTGGACGCCGTTCCGGACGCAGGCTCGCCGGCGCCGGTCGGGCCTGCCGTGGACCTCGATCCGGCCCCCGCCGCCGTCACCAAGGCCGAGGTCATTGCGATTGACGCCGCGCCCCTCGCAGTCGCAGCTCCCGCGGTCGGCGAGGCCCCGGCACCGCCGGTGCGCGCAGAACAGACTCGGACCCGGCGGACGAGTCGCACCGTGCCAGGCTATTCGCTGCCGCCTCGGGCGGATTCGGGACCCTGGGGCATCATCCGCAGCGGCGATCCCGGGCGGACCGGCGCGGCTGATGCCCGTCCGGTGCGCGCGAAGCCCGCCGCTGTCCGTGCCGTCGTCCCGACATCGGCGGCGCCGCGCCCGGCGCCGCGCGCCCAGCTTCAGAACGCACCGAAGAAGCCGGCGCGGGCGGCCGCGACGGTCTCCCCCGAATGAGCCATTCCTGAAATTGGCGTCAGCCGAACTTGCGCCGCGCGTCGAGCGCGAGCCCGATGCCGACGCTGCCGAGCAAGTCGGTCTCGGCGATGCGCGCCGCCGGAAACAGCGCCAGGATCGCCTGACGCAGCGCCGGCACCATGCTCGAGCCGCCGGTGAGGAAGATGGTGTTGATGGCAGCGGCCTCGACGCCGGCATCGTCGAGCAGCTTCGTCACCGTGCCGACGACGCGCTCGACGGAATCGGCGATGGCGCGGTCGAAATCCTTGCGCGTGAACTTGATGCGCGCCCAGTCGTCCTTCTCCGACAGCACCGAGGTCAGCGACTTCGCCGCGGTTAGCGCGATCTTGGCCTGCTCGACACCGATCGCGAGCGTATGGCCGCGATGCTCCTCCACCACCTTGATGAAGCGGTCGACCAGATCGCGCCGCTCGGCCTCGTAGCGGATCTGGCGCAGCTCGCCGATCACGCCTCTCTTGTAGAGCTGGTTGATGCGGTGCCAAGTGGCGAGCTCGTGGTAGTACAGCGTCGGCAAATTGCGCTTGCCGTCGGCGGTCAGGCTGCCATAGCCGAGATGCGGCATCACGCTCTTCAGACTGAGCAGCCGGTCGAAATCGGTGCCGCCGATATGGATGCCGCCATTGGCGAGGATGTCGTCCTCGCGATGCGCCTTGCTGCGCCGCTCAGGCGAGACGCGCACGATCGAGAAATCCGAGGTGCCGCCGCCGATGTCGACGATCAGCACCAGCTCTTCGTGCGCGACCTGCTGCTCGTAGTCGAGCGCGGCGGCGATCGGCTCATATTGGAACGCGATGTGTTTGAAACCCTGGTCGCGCGCGATTCCCTCCAGCGCGCTCTGCGCTTCCGCGTCGGCCGCATCATCCTTGTCGACGAAGCGGACGGGACGGCCGAGCACGACCTGGTTGATCTCCCTGCCGAGCCTCTTCTCGATCTGCGTCTTCAGATGCGCGAAGAAGAAGCCGAGGATGCCGGCAAACGGCACCGCCTTCTGCCGGATATAGGTCTTCTCGTGAATCAGCGCGGTGCCGAGGATGCTCTTCAGCGCGCGCATGAAGCGGCCGTCGTGGCCGGTCAGATAGCGCTCGATCGCGTTGCGCCCGAACTGGATGCCGTGATCCTCGAAATCGAAGAACATCGCGCTCGGCAAGGTCCGCTGCTCGCCCTCCAGGGGGATGAGCTGGGCTGAGGCATGATCGCTGAGGCCGACGGTGGTGTTCGAAGTGCCGAAGTCGATGCCACAATGGGCCGCTGCCGCCATGCTCGTCTCGTTTCCGTCCGGGGGGCGGTCCGCTTAGCCGTTCGGCGGCGCGATGTCATCCGCCAATATGCGGAGCGGCGCGCATGGCGGTCGTCTGGCGGAGAGATGACTGTGCATCCCTGCCTGTCGAAGGTGCAGTCGGGGGCTCTCACGCCCCCGGCTGTCCGGTGATCATCCCGCCGGCCTGAACGCCGGTCCCTCGAAGCGCAGCCCGGCTGCGCCACGTTCGACGCTGTCATGCGCCGCGTGGATGAGGCGCGCCTCGCCGGCGTCCGCCAGGCGCGCGCGGCCGTCCAGCAGTGCAGCGAGACGCGCGAGCGCCAGCGCCTTATTGCGATGCTGCGAGCGGCCGTCGCGCGCGATCGCGACCAGCCCCGTCGGCACGTGAACCGCGCGCACCGCGCTCTCGGTCTTGTTCTGGTGCTGGCCGCCGGGCCCGCCGGCACGAAAGCTTTCGAACCGGACGTCGGTGGCCGCCAACGCCGCCAGCCGCTCCGACAGGGGCAGATCGACGATGCCGACGAACCAGTTCTTGCGGCCGTGATGCGGCCGCAGCGGACTGCGGCACACCCAGAGCAGCGAGCCCTGCGTCCAGCGCCGCGCGAGGTCAGACGCCGCCGGCCCGTCCAGCACGACAATCGCGCTGGCCGGCCCATGCCGGTCGGTCTGCTCTCGCGCGATCGCGCATGCGCAGTCCGCCGCCTCGGCCTCGTCGGCGAGCCGCTGAAGCGCATGCGCCACCGCGAGCCGGCATTCTGCGGGACCGCGCCCCGCCGTGAGGAGCAGCCGTCTCATCGCCGGTCCTCCTTGCGCGGCCGCTCGACGGCGATCTTCTTCACCGTCACCAGCGGGCGGAAGCTGGCGACGACGCGCGCGAGCCCGAATGCTTCGAGATCGGCGATCACGCCGGCGATCGGCTTGTAGGCCTCCGGCGCCTCCTCGGCGAGCAGCGCGCGGTCCTCGCAGATCACGCGGCCGCCGAACGGATTGCGCGCGAGACGCTCGCGATCCGATCGCGTGGCGCCGACACGGCCGATCATCGATGACCGGTCGAACTTGCGACCGGCGCCATGGGCGATCGACCACAACGCCTCGTTTGGCGCTGACGCGAGCGGCGCGACCAGATAGGATAGCGCGCCGCGCGAGCCCGGCACGACGACGAGCCCCTGGTCGGACGGCGCCGCGCCTTTCCGGTGCAGCACGCCGTCTGCGCGGTGCTCGATGCAATTGTGCGAGCACGCGCAGACCGGATCGGCCTCACAGCGCAAGGCCGCTGCCGCCCGGCGAGCGATCACCTGGCGGTTCAACGACGCCCAGCGCAGCGCGTGGTCATGCGCGGCCAGATAGGCCTGACCGGCTTCGCTGTCGGGGGCGAGCGGCTTCAGCCCGTCCGCGACGTGCCGTTCGAGCAGCGCGTGGCCGAGGCCGCGCGAGCCCGAATGCACCAGCAGTTGCGCGCGGTCGCGATCGATGCCGCAGCACGGATCGAACACCTCCTCGACCGCCTGCAGCTCGCAGAAATGATTGCCGCCGCCGATCGTGCCGAGCGAGGCATCGAAGTCGGACGGTGCCAGCTCACATCTCGCGAGCTCGCTTGCGATGTCGCCGTCATAGGGTGTGGCGACGTCGCGCAGCCGGTCGGCCGCCTTGTCGACGCGGATGCGGCGCGACGCGAGGTCGAGCGCGAACAGCGCCATGCCGCAGCCCGCGTCGGAGCCGACGAAGGCCGGGTGGATATGGTCGGCGAGAATGGCGCAGCCGACCGGGCCGAACTTGCCGGGATGCAGGTCCGGCATGCCGGCGACGGCACGCACGCCGGAGATGGCAGCCACCGTTTCGAGCTGGCGCACGGCGGCGCCCTCGATCCAGGAGCTGGACGAGTAGTAACCGTGAATCGGCGCACGGCCGTCCACGCGATGGGAAATGCCCATGGGAGTACCTTGGAGACAGACAGGGAGATATGGTCAGGGATGATCAGCGCGCGCGAAGGCGCACGCAGGCCGCGCCACACCTCGCCTCACGCGAGGATCAGGCCCGGCGGCTCCTGGCGGAGCAACGGATGATCGCAGTCATCGTCTTTCTCCAATCGGCGGAGCGGAATGCTCGACGCCGGTGGCGTACTAATCACATCGTTCGTGGTTTGACAATGCGTCTGATGAGTTGATCTGCTGGCTGTGGCGGACGCGACACGGCAACCGCCGCAGCGATCAGAACAACGTCAGGAAATCGATGCGTCGATGATGACCTTGTCGAAGGACGGTGGCGGATCGATTACCGGGAGCACCCCATGCGACGGAAGCGCTGCGACCTAAGCGACATGTCCGCCACGCAGCCGATGATGCCGAGCCGGCGTACCCGAACGATCGTATCAGTCATGGTTCAAAGTCTCCCATGCTGCCGTCGGTCAAGCTCATATAAGGCGTGCCCCCAGCTGCTGCGCCTCCCAGCCTTCAAGGAATTCACGCTGCTGCGTGATCCAGCGGACCGGCTCGCTGCCCCACTCGCGCGAGCGGCTGGCCTGTTCGCCCATCAGCCAGATGTGCCTGACGATCACGAAGGCATGCGCGGCCTCGAAATCCGCCGCCGAGATCGGGCGGACCGATCGATAGCCGTCGACGAAAGCATGCCACGCCGCGTGAAAGCGCCGACCGAACGACAGCTTGGCCCACAGGAACACAGCCAGGTCATAGGCCAGATAGCCGCGGCCGCTATCGTCGAAATCGAAGAAGACGGCCTCGCCAGCGGCGCCGATACGCGCATTGAAGCCATGGCAGTCGCCGTGACAATGCGTCCACGCCAGGCCTTGCATCGCCTCGATTCCGGCGGCTGTTCGCGCACAGACCTCCTGAAGAAAGCCGCCGTCGTCGGATCCGATGGTGCGACAGAGATTCTCAACGCGCGCGAGCGGCCGGTGCAACAGATGGTCGAGGTCCAGCCGGTAGAGCGGCGCTTCCGGCTGATAAGACATCGCCGCATCGTGGACTCTCGCAAGCGTGACGCCGTTGGCGTGAGCATCGGATTGCGAGGCGACGTCCGGCATTCGTCCATCGATTGCGGGAAACAGCACGCCTTCCCGTCGGCCTTCCGCCGCCTCGCCGCGCACGAACAGGTTGCCGTCGCGCGCCGGAACGGCCGCGGCTACGGGCACGCCGCAGCGCGCCAGATGCGCGAGAAAGTCGGTTTCGGTGCGGACATCGGCCGCGCCTCGGGCGCGGTGATGCGACAGCCGAAAGACGTAGCGGTCGCCGCTCGCGGTCGTGACAAGATAGACGTCGTTGAAACCGCGATTCACCATTCGGCACGCGAGCGGCTCTGATAGCACGTAGTGATGGGCCACGAAGCGTCCGATGCTCTCGGCGCTGGTTGTCGTGTAGAGCGGCTCGAATTCGGGCACAGTGCCTGTTCCGGAATGATGCGATGTTGTGGCATCCTAAGCCGCTGCGGCTCGCGGTGGAAGGCGGCGAACGCGCGTGTGATGGAGTCGCTCAGGCGTATTCAGGTCGTGCGGGGCTGCCCGCCGGCCAAATCAGTCAATGTTTCGCGCGCAATCGGCCGACATTGTCCAGAGCCTCGACGAATAAGATTCTTGTTTCTTGTTTTCGGAATTTGTGGTCATCTATCGCCATCCCGCCTCATGCAGAGGGGCGTACGCGTCGTCACGATACGCTGGGGTGGGGAGTGGTGGCCGTTGCGATGTCGGGCGCGTTCGCGCGCAGACGACTGACGCCGTGACGGACGGTCAAGCCGTGTGGTCCTGGCGCCCCGACGCTGGCGTCAAGTCTGCTGCGACATGACGTGTCGTGCGGATGACGGGGGCAAACAAGCCGGTCCCCGGGGAGAGCGCGGAGCAGCCGTGAAAACCATCGCGCGGGGAAGGCCGGGTCGATCCGGCTGTACCTGTGGTTCCTGCCCCGTGCATTTTCTCCGCACGGGGGCCACGGGCCTCAGCCGAGGCTCGGTCTTCCCTGCACCCTCTCGATTGCAGAGAGGGAGTTCTATCAGCACGGCTCGGGCGGATTGCGCCGCGAGAGCGCAGACGCGTGTCTCGGCAGACGCATGTAGCACGAACGCGACTGGGCGCCGGTGCGTCGGCGACCCGCGTTGCGCTGACAGGCGGTCGAATGCCGCAGCCGAGCGGATCTTGCGCAGGTCCCGGTTGACCGAGATCAACAGGGCTCGCGCCTGCTCCCCTAAGCCCCTACAACTCTGTTGTTCGTCGTGATCAGGAATGGAATTCGTGGTGCCGCAAGATCCAATCGTGCCTGCGTCCGGCTTGCGGCGTCGCCTCGGACTGCCGTTGCTCGTGCTCTACGGCACGGGCGTGACCGTCGGAGCCGGCATCTACGTCCTGATCGGCGCGGTCGCCGGCCATGCCGGCATCCATTCCTCCTGGGCGTTTGCGCTGGCGGCGTTCGTGATGACGTTCACCGCCGCCTCCTATGCCGAGCTTGCGACCCGCTATCCCGTGAGCGCCGGCGAGGCCGCCTATGTCCGCGCGGCCTTCAAGTCGCGGCTGTTGTCGACCGCGGTCGGCACGCTGCGGCTCGCCACCGGCATCATTGCGGCGGCGGCGGTGACGCTCGGCGGCGCCGGCTACATCCGGCAGCTCATCGACCTGCCGACGCCGTTGATCGCGATGGCGATCGTGGTCGTGCTCGGCATGGTGGCGTCCTGGGGCATTCTCGAATCGGTGATGCTCGCCGGACTGCTGACCCTGATCGAGACCGGCGGCCTGCTGTGGATCATCGTCTCGGCCGTCCACTCCGGCGTCGCGTTCGGCCCGGCCTTGCTGATCCCGCCGCCGCTCGAGCTCGGCGTTCTCTCCGGCATTACCTTCGCCGGCCTGCTGGCGTTCTTCGCCTTCGTCGGCTTCGAGGACCTCGCCAACGTCGTGGAAGAGGCCAAGCGCCCGCAGCGCAACATTCCCTGGGCGATGGCGCTGACGCTGCTGATCACCTCGGCGCTGTATGTGCTGATTGCCGCGATCGCGGTGACCGCGGTGCCGCCGGCCGTGCTGTCGGCCTCGCCGGCGCCGCTCAGCCTGGTGTTCAATGCCGTCGCCGGCATCAGTCCGGCCACCTTCAATGCGATCGCGATCGTGTCCACGCTCAACACCATTCTCGCCCAGATGACGATGACGGCCCGCGTCGTCTACGGCATGGCGGGGCAGGGCGACCTGCCGCGCATCGCCGGCCGGGTCGATCCCCGCACCGGAACGCCGCTGATCGCAACCGGCCTCGTCATGCTGGCGGTCGCGATCCTGGCGCTGGCCTTCCCGCTGGAGCGGCTGGCGGAAGGCACCTCGCTCGCGACGCTGACGATCTTTGCCATCGTCAATCTGTGCCTGCTCCGGATTCGCATCCGGCGCATCGGGTCGGATGCTCCCCATGTCAGGGTGCCGCTATGGATTCCCGCACTCGGTCTCATCACATGTCTGCTGATGATCGTCAGCGCATTCGTCGCGCCGTGAACAGGTGTGATTCAGGACGATGGCGATGCCGGATGTCATGAGCCTCAGCCCCGAGATCATCGCGATCGTCGTCGCACTCGGCATCGGATTGCTGATCGGTCTCGAGCGCGAGCGGCGCAAGGGCGAGGGACCCGGTCGCTCGTCCGCGGGGTTGCGGACCTTTGCCGTGGCGTCGCTGGCCGGCGCGATCGGCATGCTGATCGGCGGCAAGCTGCTGCTGGCCGTCGTCACCGCTGGAATCATGGTCCTGACGGCGATCGCCTATTGGCGCTCGCGCAGCGACGATCCGGGACTGACCTCGGAGGCGGCGCTGATCCTGACCGTCCTGCTCGGCGGCCTCGCCACCGAGCGTCCCGCGCTGGCGGCCGGCGTCGCCGTCGTGCTGGCGGTGCTGCTCGCGGCGCGGCCGATGCTGCACGATTTCGTCCGTTCGGTGCTCAGCGAGAGCGAGCTCAAGGACGGCCTGATCTTTGCCGCGGCGACGCTGGTCGTGCTGCCCCTGCTTCCGGATCAGCCGATCGGTCCGTTCGGGGCGCTCAACCTGCGCGGCATCTGGACGCTCGTGGTGCTGATGATGGCCATCGGCGCCGCCGGGCATATCTCGATGCGTCTGCTCGGCGCCCGCGGCGGGCTCGCGGTGTCCGGCTTCGCCTCGGGCTTCGTCTCCAGCACCGCCACGATCGGCGCGATGGGCGCGCGGGCGCGCAAGGCTCCGGAACTTGGCGGTGCCGCCGCCGCGGGCGCGGCATTGTCGACGGTCGCGACCATCGCCCAGCTCGCCGCGGTGCTGGCCGTCACCAGCCTGCCGGCGTTGCACGCGCTGCTGATTCCGCTGCTCTGTGCCGGCGCGGCGGCGGCGGTCTATGGTGCGATCTTCACGATCGCCGGGCTGCGGCAGAGCGGCGCCGCCGACCTGCCGACGGGGCGCGCCTTCAGCCTGCCGGGCGCGCTGCTGCTGGCGCTGACGATCTCGGCGGTGCTGGTGCTCTCGGCCGCGTTGCGCGAGGCGTTCGGCGAAGCCGGCCTGGTGGCGAGCGCCGCCGTCGCCGGCTTGGTCGACACCCATGCGCCGGCGGTGGCTGCGGCCACGCTTGCCGCGTCGGGCAAGATCGGCGCCGCCGATGCCGTGGCGCCGGTGCTGGCGGCGCTGTCGGCGAACACGATCAGCAAGATCGTGGTGGCGTGGACCAGCGGCGGGTCGTCCTTCGCCCTGCGCCTCGTTCCCGGACTCATCCTCGTGATTGCCGCCGCATGGGCCGGCGCCTTCGGTCCGGGCCTTGCGCAGATGCTGGTCCTTCCGTGAGCGCGCCGCGCCTACGCGCTGCGCGGCAAGGGCTCGACCGCGGCAGCAGCACCGCTGCGATGCTGGACGAGCCACGCGATCGCGTCGTCCTCCTTCATCGGCTTGCCGTACAGCCAGCCCTGTCCGTAGGAACAGCCGAGCATGCGAAGGCACTCGGCATCCTGTTCGCTCTCGACGCCCTCGGCGATCATGCGGTGGCCGAGCGGCAGCGCCACCGCGGTGATGGCGGCGACGAGCTGCTGATCCCGTCGGTTGGCGGCGATGCCGTGGATGAAGGAGCGGTCGATCTTGATGGTGTCGATCTCGACCGCCATCAGGTTGGCGATCGAGGAATGGCCGACGCCGAAATCGTCGATCGCAAGACCGAAGCCATATTGGTCGATCAGCTTCAATTCGTCGGCGCAGCGCCTGGGATCGAACATCGCCTCTTCGGTCACCTCGATCTCGATCCGGTGCGGATCGACGCCGTAGCGCTCGGAGACGGTCTTCAGGGTCTGCGCCGGCGAGTGAAGCGGGAATTCGCGCGGCGAGACGTTGATCGACACCCGGATGCCGTGCGCCTTCTTGCGGTCGAGCGCGCGCAGGAACGCGCAGACGCGCTCGCCCACGAACTCCGTGAGCTGGCCGGACAGGCGCAACCGGATCGCCGCGGACACGATGTCCGGCGGCGGGATCAATCCGGCGCTCGGATGCTTCCAGCGCAGCAGCGCCTCGAAGCCGATGACCTCCTGGGTCGCCATCGCCACCTGAGGCTGGAATTCGACGTGGAGCTCGCGGCGGGCCAGCGCCGCCGGCAGCTCGGCGTCGAGCCGGCGCTGCAGTGTCAGCTCGGACTGCATCTTGGCGTCGAACACGCGCATGCAGGCGCGGCCGTCGTCCTTGGCGCGGTAGAGCGCGACGTCGGCGCGGGCGGAGAGCTCTTCCAGATCGATCGGGCCTTCCGCTTGCGTCGCGATGCCGATCGAGCAGCTGACGGGCAGCAACTGGCCCGCGATCGCGAGCGGCTGCGCGAGGGCGGCCATCAGCCATTCGGCGAGTGCGACGGATCGGCTCGCCACATCGTCGCCCTGCATGACGACGACGAACTCGTCGCCGCCCAGGCGGACCGGCAGATCCTCACCGCGGCAGGCGGATTGCAGCAGCGCGGCGATGGCCTGAATGACCCGGTCGCCGGCATCGTGGCCGCGCGCGTCGTTGATGGTCTTGAAGTTGTCGACGTCGATCAGGAGGAATGCGACCCCGCGTCCGGAACGGCACGCCGCGGCGGCCACACTGCGGAAGTGACTGCGATTGGCGAGCCCGGTGAGCGAGTCCGTGCGAACCAGACGCTCCAGGGCGTGATTGGCCTCGGCCACCGACTCCGCGAGCACCGTCGCCTCGATGGCGGTATTCTGGCTCGCGATGAAGTTGCGCTCGCCGAGCCGCGAGGCGCGGAACAGCATGAAGGTCAGGAACGCGACGTCGGCCGCGACGACGTAGTCGACGTCGCTGCCCGAGATCAGCATCCGCAGCACGGTCGCGCCCATGAGTGGCGCGCCGAAGGCGATCGCCATCGGCGAATAAGCGAGACTCTGGATGATGGCGCCGGTGGTGGTGCCGGCCATGATGAAGACGACGTCGTTGACGTTGTGCGCGCGGGAGAAGGCCGGCAGCGCGATCGGGACGATCGCCCACAGCACGCCGCTGGCGAAGGCCATGATGGTGAGATTGCGCAGCACGCGCTGTGCATCGCGCTCGATCCGTCCGGATGCCTTCAGGTACGACACCCATCCGGCGCGGAATGCGGCGAAAACGATGGCGGCGCCCAGCCAGCCGAAGATGAGGGTGCCGCCCTCCCTGAGATACAGCAGCAGCGCCAGCGAGGTTGCGATCGCCACGTTGGCAAACAGGGTCAGGGAAATGTTCTGCAGCGAGCTCGCCGCCTGGGCTTTCGCGAGCGCCGCCGCCTTGCACTCGGGGATTGCGGTCTGCATGCGCGGAACGGACAGCCTGCTCGAACAATGACGGAAGCGGGCAGCCATGATGGGGCCCACGCGGCAACGCGCGATCATGCTGAACAGGGGCCTAAGGCGGGGTTAATCCAGTCCATTATACCGCCGGACGGCCGCGCCATTCGGCCAGCGGATCGGGCGGCGGGGCATGCGCGGGCAACAGCCAAAGCGTCGCTGCGCCCAGGGCGACGTCCGCACCAGCTCCGACGACGTGCCGATCTGCTACGGATCGAGCTCGGTGTCCCAATAGAGATAGTCGAGCCAGCTATCATGCAGGTAGTTCGGCGGGAACAGCCGGCCGTTGCGATGGAGCTGGTGGACGGTCGGCGCATAGGGCGCCTGCTTGGGGAACATCTTGGCCTGCTGCGGCGTCAGATTGCCCTTGCGCAGATTGCAGGGCGAGCAGGCGGCGACGACGTTCTCCCAGGTGGTCTGGCCGCCCTTGCTGCGGGGAATGACGTGATCGAAGGTCAGGTCGTCGCCGGAGTGGCAGTACTGGCAGGCGAAACGGTCGCGGAGGAAGACGTTGAAGCGGGTGAAGGCCGGATGCGTCGACGGCTTCACGAAGGATTTCAGCGAAACCACGCTGGGCAGCTGGATCTCGAAGGATGGACTTCGGATCGCGCGGTCGTAGTACTCGACGATATTGACGCGATCGAGGAACACCGCCTTGATCGCGTCCTGCCACGACCAGAGAGACAGCGGGTAATAACTCAGCGGCCGGAAGTCCGCGTTCAGCACCAACACCGGCCAACCGCCTTGCGAGACATGTGCGTTCAAGTAACGCTCCTGGCCTCCATAACGGCTGCGAAGCAGCATGCCCTGACATACTACATGCAGCGTGACGGGATTGTGAAGCCCCAAGAATGGCTTGACACATGGTTTGACCTGGCTTCTCCCGCCTTTCGAGCTGCGGTCAAAGCGCGTCAGAACCGTGGCAGAGCGCTCAGCCGCTGCACTGCAAATCAGTTGCATGTCCTCGGCCGGGGCCAGCATCCGCTGGTGGCCAAGGTCAGCCAGGGACGCGCTCCAGCTTCTGCAGACAGCGATGGATCCTGACCTCGTCCGGCATCGGCCGGTCCGGAAAGCTCGTGCTCCAATTGGTGACGCCGACCTCGCCGACATAGATGTCGCCGCGGCTGTCGATCGCGAGGCCGTGCGGCGCCAGGAAACGCCCGGTTTCCAGGCCCGGGCCATGCTCGCCGCCGAGCCGGGCGATGCGCCGGCCGGTGGCGTCGGTGATGGTCAGCCGCGGTCCGAGGTTGGGAACGTTGAGGTTGACCGGCATGCCCGGACCGAGCTCGCCGATGATGAAGGTCTTGCGCCCGGCGCCGCAGGCGCACAGCGCGCAGGGCCGATGCAGATTGTTCCACTGCGTCTCGTAGCGCCCGTCGCCGTCGAAGATCTGGATGCGGTGGTTCTCGCGGTCCGCGACATAGACGAAGCCGTCGGCATCGGTCGCAATGTTGTGAACGATGTTGAACTGGCCGGGATCGGAGCCGGGCTCGCCCCAACTCCTGATGAGCTTGCCGTCCGGCGTGTATTTGTGGACCCGCGCATTGCCGTAGCCGTCGGAGACGTAGATCTCGCCGGATGGCGACAGCGCGGTGTGGGTGCAGCGGTTGAATGGTTCGCCGCTCATGAAGGGCGTCGGACGCTCCGGCAGGCCGATGGTCAGCAGCACCTTGCCCTCGGGCGTACATTTGCGCACGGTGTGATCACCATCGTCGGTGCAGTAGAGATTGTCGTCGGCGTCGATCGACAGGCCGTGGGCGCGGCTGAACAGCCCCTCGCCAAAACTCCTGATGAAATTGCCGTCGCGGTCGAACACGATCATCGGATGGGCTCCGCGATTGAAGGCGTAGACGCGGTCCTTGCTGTCGACGGCAACCGAGGCGACGTCGGTCAGCGCCCAGCCGTCGGGCAGCTTGGCCCAGCCCTTGACGACGCGATAGCTGTGCTCGCCGGAGCCGAGAGTGATGGACATGAAGCAGCCTCCGGGAATTCGCCTGATCTGAGCTGCCGCAAGGCTACACGCGACCGGCACCCGGCGGAAAGCGCCTCATGCCGTCATTGTCAGCATGTGCCCCTGATCCGGCGGAATGCGTCCTTGCAGCGTGTCGAGATAGATCCGCTGCACCGCGTCGGGACCGCGTCCATCCACGATCGTCAGCCAGCCGTCGAGCCGCGGGGAAAAGTCCTGCCACGCCGCGCCGAGCCGCTTTTCGATGCCGCCGGGTCCCCATTCCCTGGCGCGCTTCCTGATCTGGTCGGGCGCGAAGAACCAGGTGGGCCGGGCACCGGGAAGCGCGTCTGCGTCGTCGATGACGTCCTGATGCGTCAGCCCGACGCGGCCGGAATAGACCAGGTTGTCGCCGTAGCGTCGATGCAGCGCGGCGCGCAGACTGGCATTGCCGGCCATGTCGACGAAGGCCGCGCTCGTCCCCGCGTCGAACCTGTCGACCGCATCGTAGGTCACCACCTCGTCATAGCAGCCGAGCGAGCGGACGAAGGCCGCATGCGACGGCGAGGTCAGCCCGATCACGCGGATGCCCTGGCGCCGCGTATGCAAGAGGTGCGCGAGGCCGAACGCGGTCTTGCTCGAGGCCGAGGACAGGATGACGGTCGTGGCGCCGAAATGCGCCTGTTCGGCGAGGAAGTCGTCGACCAGGAACGAGAGCATGAACAGCGGGCGCAGCAAAGCCTGATAGTCGCCTTGCCGTCCGGCGAACGCCGGATCGTCGCCGACCCGCGCATAGGCGTTGTAGACCGGCGCGACGCCCTGGCGGTGTGCGGCCGCGTCGCGCAGGCCGCGCTTGCTCACATCGGCGGCCTCGATGACGAGATGCGTCGCTATCGGGAAGTAGCCGAACAGGCGCTCGCCTTCCGCCACGGCAGGATGGCGAGAGGCGATCACGTCGCCGAAGCCCCACACGGGGATGATGCCGAAGCCGCCGGGCGCAGGAAACAGTTGCCAATATTTCAACTGCTCGCCGAGCAGGGCATAGGTGATGTTGTTGGCGGTGAAGGCGAAGCGGTCTACCTTGACCAGCAGCGCCTCGGCCGGAAGCGCGTCGCTGCCGGGAAGCTCGGTGACGATCGTCTGGCACTGCTGCAGATCGCTGCGTGCGACGATGAAATCGGACGATTGCATGATGAAGACCCCGGCCATGCGATGATGTGCGTCGTGGTGCGATCCTGGCCGACATCGATGACCGTTTTGCAACCTCAACTTTGTTTGAAACGGCGTTCACCGAAGTTGTTAGTTCGCCTGCGTGATGACGCCCTCGCGTTTCTTGAGCACGCGGTAATAGCTCCACCACAGATGCGCGGCCGCGCCGCGCAGCGGCCGCCAGCCTTCTGCAAGCGGCATCATCTGCTTCGCCGTCGGCCGCGTCGCAAGGCCGAGCCCGACCTTGACGGCCTCCTGCACGGCGAGGTCGCCGGCCGGCCAGGCATCGCCATGGCCAAGGCAGAACAGCAGGTAGACGTCGGCTGTCCACGGCCCGATGCCGGGCAGCGCGGTGAGGGTGGCATGCGCGGCGTCGGCGTCCTCATTGGCCAGCACATCGAGGTTGAGCCGTTCCGCGGCAAGCTCGCCCGCAATGTGCTTCAGCGTCTTGATCTTGGCGGCCGAGAGCCCAAGCCGGCCGAGCCGGTCGGCACGGGCGCGGCGGATCGCGTCGGCATCGAACGGATCGAACGCCGCCTGCAGCCGGCCCCAGATCGCCGCCGCGCTCGCGGTCGACAATTGCTGCCCGCAGACGATGTGCGCGATCCCGGCAAAGCCCGGCTCCCGCCGCCGCAACGCCGGCATGCCGGTGGCGGCGAGGATCGGAGCGAGGCGGTTGTCCTGCTTCACCAGCTCGCGGACCGCGTCCTCGAGAATGTCCTGGCTGTCGAGATGGAGGGTCATGTGTCTAAAGCTTTCTGCGTCGTCATGCGCGGGCTTGACCCGCGCATCCATCTCGGATCGAACGTAATTGAAGGATGATTGTCGGATCGCGCCAGCTCAAGTCCGGCAATGACAAGATGTCATGCCACCCGTTTTCCGATTTGCCCCCAGTCCGAATGGCTATCTGCATCTCGGCCACGCCTATTCGGCGCTGTTGAACGTCCAATGCGCGCAGCAGAGCGGCGGCCGCTTGCTGCTGCGCATCGAGGACATTGACCCCACCCGGTGCCGGCCGGAGTTCGAGCAGGCGATCTATGAAGACCTCGCCTGGCTCGGCATCACCTGGGAGCAGCCGGTGCGGCGGCAATCGGAGCACCTTGCCGAGTACCGCGCTGCGCTGGAGCGGCTGCAGGGCATGGGGCTCGTCTATCCGAGCTTCGAGAGCCGGGCCGAGATCGCGCGGCTGGTCGCGCGGCGGGATGCGGACGGGGCCTGGCCGGGCGACCCCGACGGGGCGCCGCTCTATCCGGGGACGGCGACCTCGCTTTCCGAAGCGCGACGTGCGGAGCTGATGGCCGGCGGCGTGCCCTGTGCCTTGCGGCTGGACATGGCCGCGGCGATCGCGCGCGTGGGCCGGCTGGCCTGGGACGAGCACGGCGCCGGGCCTTCGGGCGAGAGCGGCAGGGTCGAAGCAAGGCCGGAGGCGTGGGGGGATGTGGTTCTGGCGCGCAAGGAGACACCGACCAGCTATCACCTGTCCGTCGTGATCGACGACGCCCTGCAAGGGGTGACCGAGGTGGTGCGCGGCCAGGACCTGTTTCATGCCACCAGCGTCCACCGGCTGCTGCAGGTCCTGCTCGGCCTGCCGGCGCCGGCCTATCGGCATCACCAACTGATTCGCGACGCACAGGGCCACAAGCTGTCCAAGTCCACCCAGGCGACGGGATTGCGCGCCTTGCGCGCGGAAGGCGTCTCGCCGGCGGAAATCCGACACAGGATCGGCATGGTCTAGCCGCGTCCTGCCGCAAGCCCGATGTCTTCCCACGTTTCCGGCGGGGACAACCTCCGGGGCATCGTGACACCCGGAAACGACCGTGCCATGCTGCTCGATGGCGCGGGTAATCGGGAGCTTCAATCGAAAGCGGCACGACGAGACATGACAGTAGAAGTGCCCCTTCGTTTTTCGGAGTTCATGTCACAGGGGCCATGATGAAGCGCGTTCGGAACATGAGTACGGGGCGCCGGGCCCGACCGGCCAAGCCGGCTGCGCCCAGGCCCGCCGCGGCGTCGAGGCCGGCCGGTGGAAAGACGCCCTCTGGAATGGCGCCGTCGAAGGTCTCGTCCAAAGCAGGGAAGCCGAAGACGCCCGCCGCGAAGGCGCCGCCGGTCAAGGAGCGCGCCAAGGCGCGACCGCTCAAGAAGCACGTTCCTCAGGTCACGGCGATGGCGGGGAGCCGGCGCAGCACGGCCAAAGCCGGATCAGCAAAACCTGGATCAGCCAAACCTGGATCAGCCAAGCCCGTCTCGGCGAAAGGCGCGGCGTTCGGGCCTGGCGGACCAGGTGCGGGAGTCGTCGAAGCCGCCTTGGCGGTGTTCGCCCACGAGGTCCGCACGCCGCTGACAGGCATTCTCGCCATCAGCGACCTGCTCGCCACATCCGAACTCGGCGAGCGCGAGCGGCGCTGGGTCGACACCATCAAGGCCGGCGCGGAGCATCTGTCGAGCCTGGCGACCCTGTTCGTCGATGCCGCCAAGCAGGAGACCGCGGGGACGCTGCTGCGCGAGGATCTGTTCGACCTGCGCGTGCTGGCGCGCGCCGCCGGGGACTCGCTGTCCGGCCGCGCCGCCGCCAAGGGGCTGGAGGCCAAGGTCCGTGTCTCCGACGATTTGCCGGGGCTCGTCGTCGGTGACCCCGTGCGGCTACGCGCCGCACTCGAAAATCTGATCGATAATGCGGTGAAGTTCACCGAGCAGGGGGGCGTGGCGCTGGACATCGCGCTGGCCGGCAAGGCCGGGCGCGGCAGGCCGATCAGGCGCGCCGCCAAGGGCAAGGTCGCGGTCGCCTTCCGTGTTTCCGATTCCGGCATCGGCCTGACCCTGCAGGAGATCAAGCGGCTGTTCCGCCCGTTCAGCCAGGCCAATGTCTCGATCGCCTCGCGCTTCGGGGGCGCCGGCCTCGGCCTGTCCTCGGTTCGGCAAATCGCGCGCGCCATGGGCGGCGACGTCGCGGTGGCGCCGCATGAAGGCGGCGGCACGACCTTCACGCTGACCGTGGCGCTGACCGTGGCGGCCGCGCCGCACACCACGGCGGGCGGCTCGGAAGATGGCGTCACCCTGGGGCCGACGCGGCCCTTGCGCATCCTCGGCGTCGAGGACAATCCGTTCGGCCGCGTGGTGCTCAACACGATCCTCAACGAGCTCGGCCACCAGGCGGAGTTCATCGGCCGCGGCGAGGCCGCACCGGAGCGGATCATGGCCGGCAGCTACGATGCGGTGCTGATGGACATGGTGCTGCCCGGCATCAATGGTGTCGAGGCGATTGCCCGTATCCGCAAGCTGGATGCGCCCCACGGCACGATCCCGATCATCGGCGTCTCCGGACGCGGCGAGGACGAGGCGGCCTCGCGCGCCGCCGGCGCCGACGCGTTCCTGCTCAAGCCCGTTTCGCCGCGGGCACTAGCGACTGCGCTTCTTGGAGCGACACGCCGCGCGGCAGCCGCGACTTGATGATCGAGGCGTTCAACTCGCCGCCATACACGAAGATCGCGGCGATGAAATACAGGAACACCAGCGCGATGATCACCGATGCGAGCCCCGCATACATCGTGACGTAGTTGTTGGCGAACCGCGCCAGATACTGGCCGAACACGATGCCCGACACCAGCGAGGCGACGAAGGTGAAGACGATGCCGGGCATGATCTGCATGAAGCTGCGCCGGCCCGCCGGCAGCCAGGCATGCAGGATGAACAGCGCCACGATCAGCGCGCTGATGGTGATGCCGTAGCGCGACAGGTTGACGAAGCGCTCGTTGGCTTCGACCGCAAGCGGCAGGTAGCGCCGGGCGGTGGCCAGCATCAGCGGCCCGAGCACGATCAGGAACGACATCGCCAGCGCCGTGATCGCGGCGACCAGGGTGTAGCCGATCGATTCCAGCCGCAGCCAGTACCAGCGGCGCTGCTCGATCACGCCATAGGCGCGGTTGAGCGCGACCCGCAGCGCCTCGACGCCGTTCGAGGCGAAATAGACCGCGAGCACGGCGCCGATGGTCAGCGCGTCGGTCCGGGTCGTGGTCAGCACGTCGTGGATCTCGCCGGTCAGCGCATCCGCGACCTGGGCCGGCCAGGTCTGCAGCATCAGGGTGGCAGCCTGGTCGGCCAGATCCTTGGAGCCGAGAAAGCCGGCGAGCGAGGTCAGGACGATCAGAAACGGAAACAGCGCCATCAGGGTTGACAGCGCGATATGGCTGGCGATCGCCCAGCCGTCGTCGGCGAGGAAGGTGTAGAACGCGTCCATGACGACGTGGAAGATGTAGCGAAGCGCCTTCACCTGTTCCTGCACTCCGCGAAACGATGTGATTTGTACAATCCGATATTACGGGCCCAAAAGCCAGAAGTTGCGGCCTCTGGCGGTCCGATCCGGCATGGCGCTCCTGCGTCTGCGGTGTTATCTAGCCCGAATGGCTTCACTTCTCGGTAAATTCATCCTTCCCATCGCCGTCGGCGCGGTCGCGCTGGTGCTGTTTCTCGGCCTCGTCAACATGACGCGGGGCGGCTCGCCCAACCTGTCGCAGAAGCTGATGCGCTGGCGGGTGATCCTGCAGTTCGTCGCGGTCGTCATTGCCATGGCGGCGATCTGGGCGATGGGGCGCTGAGACCGAGACGCCGAGGCGTCGAGAAACGGACGTTGAGAACGCAGCATGGTGGTCCTGAATCGCATCTACACGCGGACCGGTGACGACGGCACGACCGCGCTCGGCAATGGCGAGCGGCGTCCCAAATACGATCTGCGCGTCTCCGCCTATGGAACCGTGGACGAGACCAACGCCGCGATCGGCGTGGTCCGGCTGCATCTGGCTGATGCGCCCGAAATCGATGCGATGCTCGGCCTGATCCAGAACGATCTGTTCGACCTCGGCGCCGATCTCGCGGTGCCGCAGCGCGAGGGCAAGGCGGAGCGGCTGCGCGTCGTCGCCAGCCAGGTCGACCGTCTGGAGCGCGACATCGACACACTGAACGAGCGGCTCGCGCCGTTGACCTCGTTCGTGCTGCCCGGAGGGACCGCGGCGGCGGCGCATCTGCATGTGGCGCGTACCATTTGCCGCAGGGCGGAACGGATCATGACGGAACTCGCCGGCAAGCCGGACGAGCCGGTCAGCGAGGCCGCCATTCGTTATATGAACCGGCTGTCGGATTTCCTGTTCGTCGCCAGCAGGGCGGCGAACCGGAACGGCGCCGGCGACGTGTTGTGGGTGCCGGGGCAAAACCGTTAACCCGGGGGCGTGCGGGCCTGCTTTTTTCGCCCGTCGCGCGTTGACCGGGGGGGATGGGCGCTTTAGGTTCCGCGCCCGAAAGGTCAACCCCGGACAATTTAGAGCGAAAGAGGATCGATGAAGGTTCTGGTGCCGGTCAAGCGGGTGGTCGATTACAACGTCAAGGTCCGCGTCAAGAGCGATGGATCGGGCGTTGAACTCGCCAACGTCAAGATGTCGATGAATCCGTTCGACGAGATCGCCGTCGAGGAAGCGCTGCGGCTGAAGGAAGCCGGCAAGGCGACCGAGGTGGTGGTGGTCTCGATCGGGCCCGCGCAGGCCTCGGAGACGATCCGCACCGCGCTCGCGATGGGCGCCGACCGCGGCATCCTGGTCAAGGCCGAAGGCAATGTCGAGCCGCTCGCAGTCGCCAAGATCCTCAAGGCGGTCGCCCAGGAAGAGCAGCCTGGCCTGATCATCCTCGGCAAGCAGGCGATCGACGACGATAGCAACCAGACTGGCCAGATGCTGGCGGCGCTGCTCGGCTGGGCGCAGGCGACCTTCGCCTCCAAGCTCGAGGTCGAAGGGTCCGACTTCAAGGTTACCCGCGAGGTCGATGGCGGCCTGCAGACCGTGAAGCTGAAGGGACCGGCGATCGTCACCACCGATCTCCGCCTCAACGAGCCGCGCTACGCGTCGCTGCCGAACATCATGAAGGCGAAGAAGAAGCCGATCGCCGAGAAGACCGCCGCCGACACCGGCGTCGATCTCACGCCGCGGCTCGAGGTGATCAAGACCGCTGAGCCCGCGGGCCGCAAGGCCGGCGTCAAGGTCAAGGACGTCGCCGAGCTCGTCAACAAACTCAAGACCGAGGCGGGGGTGCTCTGATGGCCACGCTGCTGATTGCCGAACACGACAATGCCGCGATCAAGGACGCGACCAACAAGGCGCTGACGGCGGCTGCAGCCCTCGGCGCCGATGTCGACGTGCTGGTCGCGGGTCAGGGCGCCAAGGGCGCGGCCGACGCCGCCGCCAAGCTCGCCGGCGTCAAGAAGGTGCTGCTCGCCGACGATGCTGCCTATGCGCATGATCTCGCCGAGCCGCTCGCGGATCTCGTGGTCAAGCTCGCCGCGAACTACGACGCGATCGTCGCGCCGGCGACCTCGCGCTTCAAGAACGTGATGCCGCGCATCGCCGCTTTGCTCGACGTGATGCAGGTGTCGGAGATCATCAAGGTCGTGGCGCCCGACACGTTCGAGCGGCCGATCTATGCCGGCAACGCGATCCAGACCGTGAAGTCGAAGGACGCCAAGAAGGTCATCACCGTGCGCACCTCCACGTTCGCAGCCGCGGGCGAAGGTGGCAGCGCGTCGGTGGAGAGCGTGGCGGCGGCCGGTGATCCGGCGCTGTCGAGCTTCGTCGGCGAGGAGGTCGCCAAGAGCGATCGTCCCGAGCTGACCTCGGCCAAGATCATCGTCTCCGGCGGCCGCGCGATGCAGAGCCGCGAGAACTTCGCCAAGTACATCGAGCCGCTCGCCGACAAGCTCGGCGCCGGCGTCGGCGCCTCGCGCGCCGCGGTCGATGCCGGCTATGCGCCGAACGACTGGCAGGTCGGCCAGACCGGCAAGGTCGTCGCGCCGGAACTGTATGTGGCGGTCGGCATTTCAGGCGCCATTCAGCATCTGGCCGGCATGAAGGACTCCAAGGTGATCGTCGCGATCAACAAGGACGAGGACGCGCCGATCTTCCAGGTGGCCGACTACGGCCTGGTGGCGGATCTCTACCAGGCGGTTCCCGAGCTGACCGACGCGCTCGCCAAGCTCGGCAAGTAACGCTCAAGACACCGGCCGCATGGGACCGCGGCGGCCGGTGTTCTCACTTCCAAGGGCATGGACGGGCGCAGCAGGCGTGCCGTTCGGGTGGATGACAACATGGCTCAGATCAACAAGCTCGGAGTGATCGGCGCAGGACAGATGGGCAACGGCATCGCGCACGTTGCCGCGCTGGCCGGGCTCGACGTGGTGCTCAACGACGTCACCGCCGATCGGTTGAAATCGGGCATGGCGACCATCAACGGCAATCTGACCCGCCAGGTCGCGAAGAAGGTGATCTCCGAGGACGCCCGCAATCAGGCGCTCGGCCATATCTCGATCAGCGAAACTCTCGATGGCCTCGCCGATTGCGATCTCGTCATCGAGACCGCGATCGAGAAGGAGGACGTCAAGCGCAAGATCTTCCACGATCTCTGCGCGGTGCTGAAGCCGGAGGCGATCATCGCCTCCAACACCTCGTCGATCTCCATCACCCGGCTCGCCGCCTGCACCGACCGCCCTGAGCGCTTCATCGGCATTCATTTCATGAACCCGGTTCCGCTGATGGAGCTGGTCGAGCTGATCCGCGGCATCGCCACCGACGACGCCACCTTCGAGGCGGCCAAGGAGTTCGTCGGCCGGCTCGGCAAGCAGGTCGCCGTCTCCGAGGATTTTCCGGCCTTCATCGTCAACCGCGTGCTGCTGCCGATGATCAACGAGGCGATCTACACGCTGTATGAGGGCGTCGGGAACGTCGAGGCGATCGACGCGGCGATGAAGCTCGGCGCGCACCATCCGATGGGCCCGCTGGAGCTGGCCGATTTCATCGGCCTGGATACCTGTCTCTCCATCATGCAGGTGCTGCACGAGGGGCTGGCGGATTCCAAATACCGGCCGTGCCCGCTGCTGGTGAAATATGTCGAGGCCGGCTGGCTCGGCCGCAAGACGCAGCGCGGCTTCTACGATTATCGCGGCCCCAAGCCGGTGCCGACCCGCTGATTTTACCGCCGCGGGCGCCATCGATACGCTTCGTTAAGGGACACGGCTTAACCTCGCCGTAACGAGAGGTTGTACGCGTATGGACATGAGCTTGGTGGCTGCGGTCATGGCGCAGCAGGCGAGTGCGACACAGCAGCAGGTCGCGACGTCGGTGCTGAAGCAGAACCTGAATGCCCAGAAGGACGCGGTGCTGACGCTGCTCGGCGGCGCTCAGCAGACATTGTCGCTCGCCAATGCCGGCCCCGGCGTCGGCGGCAACCTCAACATCGCCGCCTGAGCGGGACGGGCCGTCGGTCTGGTCCCCACCGGCCGGAAATGAAGGGCCCGCCTCCCGCCAATCGATCACTCGTCATGCCCGGGCTTGTCCCGGGCATCCACGCGGTTCTGCGCATGCCGGCCGACGTGGATGGCCGGGACAAGCCCGGCCATGACGGCCTGGAAATAGCTTCCTGCAAAACGCTGAGTGTCAGAGCCCCGCCGCTGTCTTCGTCGTCGCCGCCTGGATCAGCTTGACCGCGTCGGAGCTGTCCCACTCGGCAGGTCCCGCGATGGTCGCGATCTCGCAGCCCTGGGCATCGACCAGCACCGAGGTCGGCATGCCGAGCGCGCGGCCGACCGCCTTCAGATCCTGGAACACCTTGGCCTTCGGGTCGCTGAAATAGGCCAGCCGGGTCAGCTTGGCGTCGCTCAGGAACGCCTTGGGCTTCTCCGGATCGCGGGTGTCGATGTTGACCGCGACCACCTGGAAGGCGTCGCCGCCGAGCTTGGCCTGCAGCCCGTCCAGCGCCGGCATCTCCTTGCGGCAGGGCACGCACCAGGTCGCCCACAGGTTCAATAGCACCGTCTTGCCGCGGAAATCCGACAGCTTCCTCGCTGCCCCCGTGCCGTCCTCGAAGGCGAGGTCCGGCAGTCGCAGCGGCACGGTGGCCGCCGTCAGCGCCGCCACCTCGCCCTTGATCAGCGGCGAGATCCGCTTGGCGGTGGCGACCGCCGCCTGACAGGCCTGGTCGCCCGCTGGCCGTCCCCTGAGCAATCCGCCAAAGGTCGCCGCGGCGATGCCGGCCACGGCGACCACCGCCACGGCACCGGCCGCGAGCAGCGTTCGCCGCGAGGAAGCGGGGCGGGCAGGGGACGTATCCGGCTTATCGTTTGTCATCTCGGGTCGGTTGCGGCTATCAGAGGCGCGAATGTCGGGAGTCCGGACGGTTTGTCCCATCCCGTGGCGGTCAGCAAGGTCTTGGAAGCGGTTCAGGCATGAGCAACACGATGTGGGGCGGACGGTTCTCGGAGCGTCCCGACGAGATCATGGAGGACATCAACGTCTCGATCGACGTCGATCGCCACCTTTACGCGCAGGATATCGCCGCTTCCAAGGCGCACGCCGCCATGCTCGCCGCCCAGGGCATCATCACCGCGGGTGATGCGAAAAATATCGGGAAGGGTCTAGACACGATTTTGTCAGAGATCACCAAGGGTTCGTTCGAGTTCAAGCGGGCGCTCGAAGACATTCACATGAATGTCGAGAGCCGGCTGTCCGAGCTGATCGGCCCCGCCGCCGGCCGCCTGCACACCGCGCGCTCGCGCAACGACCAGGTCGCGACCGACTTCCGCCTGTTCGTCCGCGACACCATCGACGACATCGACGCGGCGCTCGCCGCCTACCAGCACGCGCTCGCCTCCCGCGCGCTCGACCATGCCGGCACGGTGATGCCCGGCTTCACCCATCTGCAGACCGCCCAGCCGGTCACCTTCGGCCACCATCTGCTCGCCTATGTCGAGATGGCCGGGCGCGACCGCGGCCGCTTCCTCGACGCCCGCAAGCGCCTCAACGAATCCCCGCTGGGCGCTGCCGCGCTCGCCGGCACCTCGTTTCCGATCGACCGCCACGCCACGGCGGAAGCGCTCGGCTTCGACCGCCCGATGGCCAATTCGCTCGACGCCGTGTCCGACCGCGACTTCGTGCTGGAGACCTTGTCGGCCGCCTCGATCTGCGCCGTGCACCTGTCGCGCTTCGCCGAGGAGATCGTGATCTGGACCTCGCCGCTGGTCGGCCTGATCAAGCTGTCGGACAAGTTCACGACCGGCTCCTCGATCATGCCGCAGAAGCGCAATCCGGACGCCGCCGAGCTCGTCCGCGCCAAGACCGGCCGCGTCATCGGCGCGCTGAACGCGCTGCTGATCGTCATGAAGGGCCTGCCGCTCGCCTATCAGAAGGACATGCAGGAGGATAAGCAGGGCGCGATGGAGGCGTTCGCGGCGCTGTCGCTTGCGATCCGGGCCATGACCGGCATGGCGCTCGACCTGGTGCCGGACGAGGCCCGCATGAAGGCCGCCGCCGGCGAGGGCTATGCCACCGCCACGGACCTGGCCGACTGGCTGGTGCGCACCCTGAAGATGCCGTTCCGCGAGGCCCATCACGTCACGGGGCGCATCGTCGCGCTCGCCGCCAGGCAGGGCGTGGCGCTGCACGAGCTGCCGCTGACGGCGATGCAGGAGGTCGAGCCCAAGATCACGGCCGACGTGCTCGGCGTGCTCTCGGTCGAGTCCTCGGCGAAGAGCCGCACCAGCTTCGGCGGCACCGCCCCGAAGAACGTGGCCTCCCAGGCCAAGGCCTGGCTGAAGCGGCTGGAAAAACAGCGGAAGTAGGGCTCGGTCCGAAATTTGATCGCCGCAATTTGATCGTCCTGGCGTGGCACTCCCGCACTCGTCAGGCCGGTTCAATCTCTGTATGGTGCCGCCCGCATGGGGATTTCACACGTGAATCGCGCTCGCCGTCCAACCTCCGCCGCCCGGGTCGTCCTCGTCCTGGGCGCCACAGCCCTTCTGCTGGCCGCCTGCGGCCGCAAGGGCCCGTTGGACCTGCCGGCCAACTCCCCGCCGGCGCCGCAGATGTCCGCCGCGCCCACCGACACCGCGACGGACGCCGCCAACAAGCCCGGCCTGTTCAACTCCGGCTACGGCGCTGATGCCGCCCCCGCCGCCACCCGCGGCCAGAAGAAGCCCTTCATTCTCGACCCGCTGCTCGACAGCAAATAGCGGCTGCGGCCTTCCTCAACTGACCAGCTGGGCATCCGAGATCGAGCCCGCCTAATTCCACCGTCATGGCCGGGCTTGACCCGGCCATCCACGTGGTGTGGCATCCTGGGACGGACGTGGATGCCCGGGTCAAGCCCGGGCATGACGCCGGAGAGATAGCCGGCCACAAGCGAACTCCGCGGGCGATCGCCCCTCCCCCTCCTCGAGGGGAGGGTGGCACCTCAATTGACAATCCCACCCATTTCCCGGCAATTCGCCGCCACAATCACTCAATCTCGCAGCCCCGCGCGCGGACCCGACCCATGAACCATTTCGACTACCGCGACGGCGTGCTGCACGCCGAGGACGTCAATCTCTCTGACCTCGCCGACCGCGTCGGCACCCCGTTCTACTGCTACTCCACCGCCACCCTGGAGCGGCACTACCGCGTGTTCGCCGACGCCTTTGCCGGCCAGGACGTGCTGATCTGCTACGCGATGAAGGCCAACTCCAACCAGTCGGTGCTGCGCACCTTGGCCAAGCTCGGCGCCGGCGCCGACGTCGTCTCCGGCGGCGAGCTGAAGCGCGCGCTGGCCGCCGGCATCCCGTCGCGCAAAATCGTGTTCTCCGGCGTCGGCAAGACCGAGGCCGAGCTGCGCGCCGCGCTCGCGGCCGACATCCACTGCCTCAACATCGAGTCCGAGCCCGAGCTCGATCTGCTGGCGCGCCTCGCCGTCGAGACCGGCCACACCGCCCGCATCTCCGTGCGCGTCAATCCCGACGTCGATGCCGGCACGCATGCCAAGATCTCGACCGGCAAGTCGGAGAACAAGTTCGGCATTCCGCTGGAGCACGCCCGCAAGGTCTACGCCCGCGCGGCGAAGATGAAGGGCATCAAGGTCACCGGCGTCGACGTCCATATCGGCAGCCAGATCACCGATCTCGGCCCGATGGAGACCGCGTTCCGCATCCTCACCGAGTTCGTGCAGACCCTGCGCGCCGACGGCCACGACATCTCCCATGTCGATTTCGGCGGCGGCCTCGGCATCCCCTATCACATGGACCGCGCCGTGCCGCCGGAGCCCGCCGCCTATGCCGCGATGGTCAAGCGCGTCAGCCACAATCTCGGCTGCACGCTGATGTTCGAGCCGGGCCGCATGATCGTCGGCAATGCCGGCATCCTGGTCGCCAAGGTGATCTATGTGAAGCACGGCGAGGCCAAGAACTTCGTCATCATCGACGCCGCGATGAACGACCTGATCCGCCCGACTTTGTACGAGGCCCATCACGACATCCTGCCCGTGAAGCAGGCCGCGCCGAACGCGCCCGCCTTCGTGGCCGACGTCGTCGGCCCGGTCTGCGAGAGCGGCGACTACCTCGCGCTCGACCGCGCGCTGCCCGAGCCCAAGCCCGGCGACCTCCTCGCCATCATGACCGCGGGCGCCTACGGCGCCGTGCAGGCCTGCACCTACAACACCCGCGCGCTCGTCCCCGAGGTGCTGGTCAAGGGCGACCAGTCCGCCGTGATCCGCCCGCGCATCGAGGTCGAGCAGCTGATCGCGATGGACACGCCCGCGCCGTGGCTGTGAGGGCAGGCTGAGGCGCACGCAGCTCGCGCGGTCACGCTCATCCGTCTCCACCATCGTCATGGCCGGGCCTGTCCCGGCCATCCACGTCGTACGGCATCCTGGGAACGACGTGGATGCCCGGGCCTTCGCCGCGCCGAAGCGGCTACGGCCGCGCAGGCGGGACAAGCCCGGGCATGACGGAGTAACTCATTAGCAGCCGTTCTGCCGCGATTGCCTAGTCCAGCCTCGCACATCGTGTACTTGCGTCTTTGTAATCCATAGATTACACTCCCCGCATGGTCGACGTTCGCGAAACGCCCGGCTTCTCGCGTTGGCTGGCTGCGTTGAGCGATCAGCGCGCCCGTTTGCACATCGTCCGGCGGATCAGCCGGGTGGCCGCGGGAAACTTCGGCGACGCCAAGTCGGTCGGCGGTGCGGTCAGCGAGCTACGCGTCGACTACGGCCCCGGCTATCGCGTCTATTTCACGAGGCGCGGCAAGACCGTCGTGATCCTGCTCTGCGGCGGCGACAAGCGGACCCAGGACAAGGACATCAAGAAGGCCCACGACCTCGCGGCGACATTGGAGGACTGAGGATGAAAATCAGCAAGCTCAAGACATTCGACGCCGCTGAGCACCTCCGCACCCCGGCCGCCCGCGCCGAGTATCTCAACCTCGTGCTCGCCGACGGCGATCCCGCCGAGGTCCGGGACGCGCTCAACCTCGTCGCCCGCGCGCAGGGCATGAGCCAGGTCGCCAAGGCCGCCGGCGTGACCAGGGAAGGGCTCTACAAGACGCTCGGCGAGAACGGCAACCCGGAGTTCGCGACCGTCCTGCGGATCATCACCGCAATGGGAATCCGGTTGACGGCCGAGCCGGCCCGCGCCAAGCCGAAGACGAAAGCCGCGGCGTCGCGGTGACCCCAGTGACTGCAAGAAATTTTCGCTGCCGCTCGGACTGATGGAGACGAACGGCAGCAGGCAGTCGTGAGTTTCACACAGGGGCCCAGCAACTCCCTTAGGTTTCGTGCGCGTCCAAAAACCGGAAACAACAGGATGAACCTCGATCCGACCCTGGTTCGAGCGCTGCGCAACGCAGCCGAGGTCGGCGCTCCCGCATCGCAGCTCGTGATGATGATCGGTCGCCACCTGGATGCCCTCGATACCAACTTTCGCCTCTACGCGATTGCCTATATGCGTGAGGCGTTCTTCTTGCCGCTGCCCGAGGCCAGCACCGTCGGCGCGCTTGAAGTCTTCCCGGACGGACATTCATCTGCGGCTGATATCAATGATGAAATGAGGCCCATTCTCAATTCAACACGATCGAAATGGGCGTCGCATTCAGAGTAAGCGTCGCGCTCCCGAAATTCTCCCTTGAGCAAGCATCAGGACCCCCACCCATGAGCATTCGCGTCGGCATCGTCGGTATCTCCGGTTTTGGCGGCGGCGAGGCGATGCGCCTGGTCGCGGGGCATCCGGCGTTCGAGCTGGTCTACGCCGCGGGCGAGGGCAGCGCCGGCCAGCTTCTGGCGGAGCGCTTCCCCGGCGTGCCCGCAAAGCTCGCCGATCTCGTGATCGAGAAGTGGGACCCCGCGCGCCTGCCGCCGCTCGACGTGCTCATGGCCTCGCTCCCCACCGGCGCCTCGCGCGAGGCGCTGGCGCGCGTGCCGGGCCACGTGAAGATCGTCGACATCGGCGGCGACCACCGCTACGCCGACGGCTGGACCTACGGCCTCGCCGACGTCTGGCCGAGCGAGGTCGCGGGCCAGACCCGCATCGCCAATCCCGGCTGCTTCCCGGCTGCGGCGCTGACCCCGCTGGCGCCGCTGCTGGCCGAGAAGCTGATCTCGCCCGAGAACATCGTGATCGACGCCAAGACCGGCATCTCCGGCGCCGGCCGCGGCGGCGACAGCAAATTCGGCTACGCCGAGAGCAACGAGAACCTGATCCCCTACGGCCTGCTCAAGCACGTCCACATGCCCGAGATCGAGAGCAGCATCGCGCGCCTCAGCGGCGGCAGCGCCACAGGCCTCGTGTTCACGCCGCATCTGGTGCCGATGACCCGCGGCATCCTCGCCACCATCTACGCCCGCGGCCGCGCCACCACGGCGCAGTGCCTCGACGCCGCCCGCCGCTTCTATCGTGACAGCGCCTTCGTCCGCGTCACCGACACGCCGCCGCAGACCAAATGGGCCACCGGCTCCAACCTCGCCTTCGTCAGCTACGCCGCCGACCCCGACCGCAATCTGGTGATGGCGCTCGGCGTCGTCGACAATCTCGGCAAGGGCGCCGCCGGGCAGGCGGTGCAGAATGCGAATTTGATGTGCGGGCTGCCGGAGACGGCGGGACTGGAGGGGGCGCCGGTTTGGCCGTGAAGTCGAGGGCGACGAGGGTTGCAATCGAAACAGAGGTTAATTCAATTGCGAGGCTGACGATGGACGGGAGCAGGGAGCAAGATGAAAGCTATTCACATAATCTGCCGTCGTGAAGGCATCTCGCTGCGCAATCTAACTCACTCAAAGATCGAAAAAGACGTCTACACCTCTAAGTGTTGGGCGCTTCACAAGCGCGACGACCCACAAGAACTCGTCGGCGGCCGGATATATCTCCACCCGGCAAATAAGAATTCTCCCTCTGAAGTCGGCGGACTCGTTATCGCGGTGGAACCCTGCAGTAGAGAAGACGCGGCTACGGAAGGTGGATTTTCCTTTACCTTTCTGCTTCGAGCGGAGGGAAGAGGGCAGCACTGGCGCGGAGCCCACCACGGAATGGCGTGGACGGGCGGCATCGTTGAAGCCAGTTTGCCGCACGAAATTGCCGTATCCGCAAAATCGCCAGGGAATGCATCGCCCGGATGATCAAGGTCCTCGCATGCCAACAACCATGACGTTGCCCGTGATTTCGGTCAAGGTTGCGGAAGTTGAGTGCGCTGCCATTGTGAATCTAGACGCCGGCGGCGAGATTGGATCTAGAATGATGTCGAGGGTCCGCAGGATGCATTGAGCCTCGCGAAGCAGCGTTGGCAGCTGAGTAGAGTGATGGTCGGTGAAGCTCCCTCCCCTTTGCGCGAGACCGGATGAATCCCTTGTACACGATAGTACAACTGATGGCGGTGATTGAAGGTTTGTCGGCCCGAACGCCACTCTCCGATGGACTGCCGCGGCCGAATGGTCAGGTCAGCTTCCGTAAACAGTGGCTTGCGTGGTTGAGCGAGTATCTTACGCCCGGCTACTATGACCGAAAGAGTGCTGTTGATGACGCGCAATGGGCCTACAACCATCTCAGTAACGGCAGGATGATCGTGTGGCTCAACGAGGCTGCCGGTGAGGACTCGCGTATCATCCATGCGGCGATCGTCGCGATGGAAGATCGCGGGCTGCCGCAGACCGAAGCAAGGTATGCGCGGCGCATCCTTCGTTGGGAGAGGGCTGCAGGTCTGCTCTTTCAGCCGAAGGCTTGATAGGTAAGGATCAGTGATGACACTGCATGCTGTTGGTTCGATCTGCCTGACGCTTTGACTCGGCCCGCTAGCAAATTAAAGATGAAAGCCTCGATACCTATGTTTGCGCAAGGCGCACCAAAGGATACGCACATGGGTCTATGCACTCCTCGTGCCGAACTAGACATTTTCCAAGATCTCGCGGAGCTTTGCATCCGGCCTGGTTTCGTTCATGCGCTCGCCTGGATGTCCCTAAGAGATAACTATGTAGCATTCGAGAACGAGCTGGACGGTAATGCTCTAGCATCTTCCTATGCTCCTGGGCGGACGGTTCGAACTGAGTTTTCGACGTTGCTAGGGCTATTGATTCGTCAACCGATTGATACGAGCGAGCCTGGTGCCTTGGAGGTCCAGGCCTTGTTCGACCGCACGGCCGAGCTTCTGGCCGAACTCCACAAAAGGCTCGGACAACCGATGTGGGAGGCGGTCATCAATTCGGCAAAGACCCGCAGGGAAGGCCCATCTTCTTCTCCTTTTACGCGTGCCGATGTTCTTAGAGAACCTATATTCTATGGCGGCGATTCCGCTTACAGCTTTCAATATCGCGAGATGGCGATCGACCGCTACGCTGCAGATGAAGCGTGGTTGCTTGCGCACAAACGCTTTGCCATGAAGGATGCGCAATTCGTTGCTAAAGGTATTTCGGACTTACAAAGTAAAAAGATCCGTGGTGCGCTGTCAGGATTAGATCCGAATAGCCCGTCGTTCACGGCGTTGCTATCCGCTTTTATGTTTACAGCGGAGGAGATAGCTTCTCAGGTCGATCTGCCAGCCGATACGGTCAGGGCGGTGCTTGCCGCCCTTAGTGTCTATGCTCCGGCTAATGCTGATTTCACGTCGCTTAGTGCGTTCAATTTGGCTGCAGCATGTCCAATTATCGCCCAGCCGGAGGGAGCTTATATCGCATTGAACGTCTATGCGATTCTGGAGTCGCTCTACGACTCTCCGTTCTATTGGATGGTTGCAGATAAAGCCTACCGCGCGAAGGCGTCTGCCCATCGTGGATCCTTTACCGAGCGTTTCGTCGCAAAGCGGCTTCGAGCATCTTTCGGCTCAGACAACGTCCACTGTAATGTGAATATCGATGGACGACGCGATCGGTTGTCTGAAATTGACGTGCTCGTCCTGTTTGGCGACAGAGCTGTCATTGTCCAATGCAAATCCAAGAAGATGACCTTGGAGTCTCGCAAGGGCAACGATCAAGCTTTGCGCGACGACTTTCGAAAGGCAGTGCAGGATGCCTATGACCAGGGCTTGTTATGCGCGAAGTCGCTCGTCAGGTCAGACCTGGAGTTTGTGAATGAGAATAGGACGAGACTGTCAATTCCAGATTTGACAGAGATCTACATCATATGTGCGGTATCCGATCATTACCCCGTTCTTACCGTCCAGGCTCGTAGTTTTCTCAATTATGAGCAGGATAATATTATCCAAGCTCCACTTGTCGCCGACGTCTTTCTGATCGACGTTCTAACCGAGATGCTGGCAAGTCCCCTGCGTTTTTTGAGTTACATCAACCGGCGTACGCGTTATGCCGAGCGTGTCCATGGAACCAATGAGCTCGCAATTTTGGGCTACCATCTTAGCCAGAATCTCTGGTTTGATGATCGTACTAACTTGGCGATGATCGCGGACGAGTGTTCAATGCACTTGGATACTGCCATGACCGTCCGTCGAGAAGGAGTTCCGGGTTCTGCCACGCCCGATGGTGTCCTGACAAAACTAAACGGCACGATTGTTGGCCGGATAGTTGAGAAAATTGAGCACGAGGCCGATCCCGATCTCATAGATCTTGGCTTCCTGCTGCTCGATCTCGATGGAGCGACAATAGATCAATTGGAGCATGGGCTGAAGGATGTAGCTCGCCGTACACGACTCGATGGTCAACGTCATGATTTCACCCTCGTATTCGAAACTGGCAGTAGCGGACTTACAGTTCATTGCAGTAACGCTCCGCCTCGCGACGCGGTTGAGGTCCTCGCTGACCATTGCCGACGTCGCAAGTATTTGCACGAAGCTGGACAATGGTTCGGTTTTGTTATCCGTGAAGCGGATAGTTTGCCGAAGTTTAGTATCGCGTTGCGGTTCCCTTGGAGGCAGGATGCTGAGCTTGATGTTCTGACGCAGGGAATGGCACTTAGAGATGGTCGAGGCCCCAGTAAGCCGATGTCTTCTCGACGCGCGCCGGATGGCACTAAAATCGGTCGAAACGAGCCCTGCTACTGCGGCAGCGGTAGGAAATTCAAGAAGTGCTGCTTAGTATAGCGGTAAGTCGACTGTCGCTGTCATGTTTGGCTGTTCTAGAACAGCTAGAATGGCGGGGCTCAAGTATCGAGAGCGCAACGACAGGACACAAATGAAGTTCAATACAGAGCATACATTGGGTGGCTACGGCCAGTTGGGCGCCTCGCCGCGGCCTCAACAAATTCGCAGCCGCTTCGCGCAGTGATAGGAAGCTCTTCATGCTTCGGTAGCCGCGAACCTTTGTCGTGATGGAGGCGATGATCTCAATGGGGATTTCGGTCTCGGCGAGATCGGAGTTGTCGGGGCTTTCGAGCAGGTCCTGGATGATGCCGGGAAGCTTGGCGGCCAGTTCTTTGAGCGTCGCCGCGCCGGTGGCGAGGCCCAGCACGTCCAGGCTTTCGGCGACCCGATAGCTGGCTTCCCGGTCCCAGGTCGCGCGAACGACGATCGTCGACATCTCGGCGTGTTCCTCTGTTCGATGCATGTTGTGGCGCGCCGCTTGGAAAAATCATCCCCGCAGCGAAGATTGTTGTTGCGCTTTATCCGAAATCATGCTCTACTCTCGGCATCCCGTCCCGCTGAGGGGGCGCTTCGCGATCGTCACGGACGTCGGGTGCGGGATGCGGTGGGCGCATGGGGACGCAGCGCGGGCTTGCTCGCGCGGACGAACGATCCCGGTGCGACGAGGAAGTCGCGTGGTTCTGGCATCCCGGTGCTGATGCCAAGTGGGCGATGACGTGTCGTCCGCGACGGGGGCAACAAGCCGATCCCCGGGGAGATCGCGTATAATTCGTAACACCATCGCGCAGGGAAGGCCGGGTGATCTCGGCTGAGCCTGTGGTTCTGCCGCGTGCTTTTTGTTGCACGCGGACCATGGGCGCCGGCCGGCGCCCGGTCTTCCCTGCGCCCTCTGTTCGAGGAGGGTGAGATGTCGGGCATCACTCGGGCGCGGATGGCGTCGCGGGAGCGATGGGGCGCGTCTTGCTGATGATTTCTCCGCGGAGTGTTTGATGCTGCGTGGCGGGATGTTCGCCACAGGCGTCATTGCGAGCGCAGCGACCTGTCCGCCGAAGCCCATCGGGCGAAGGCGGTCGCTGCGCTCGCAATGACCGAGTTTGAGGCAGGCGCCTGCGCCACACATTCGGCCGCCGCACCCGTAACTCCCCGGGAACCCGCCCCGGTAACACTCCCGTGTGAACCGCCTGCGCAGGCGGGAAAGTCTTGGCACGGCGCGTGCCTCATGGATGCCTTTGTGATAGGGTGAACATCCGGGCAACCTGGAGAAATCGTTGAGCGGCCTCAGCAACGAGCCGGCCCCGCCGGCAAGCAGCACTCCCGACGGCCTTGCGCGGCTCAAGCTGACGCAGGCGCTCAAGCGGGCGCAATACGCCATCGCCTGGGAGCGCGGCTGGCCGCATCTGGCGCGGCTGTTGATGGTCGTCGGCCTGTTCCTGATCGTGTCCTGGGCCGGGCTGTGGCTCGGCCTGCCGTTCGCGGCGCGCATGATCGGCGTGTCGCTGTTTCTGCTGCTTTTGCTCGGCGCCGCTGTGCCGATGCTCAGATATCGCTGGCCGAGCCGCGAGGAGGGGCTGTCGCGGCTCGATCGCGGCTCCGGCATCGCGCATCGCCCGGCCACGGCGCTGACCGACACGCTCACCACCAAGGATCCGATCGCGCAGGCGCTGTGGCAGGCGCAGCGCGAGCGCACGCTCGCTTCCGTCAAGCGCATCCGCGCCGGCACGCCGCGGCCGCGGCTGTTGCTGCACGATCCCTGGGCGGTGCGTGCGCTGGTCGTCGTGCTGCTGGTCGCGACCTATTTTGCGGCCGGCGACGAGCGGCCGATGCGCATTGCCTCCGCGTTCGACTGGAACGGCGTGCTGACGCCGGTCACGGTCCGCGTCGATGCCTGGATCAAGCCGCCGCTCTACACCGCGAAGCCGCCGATCATCCTGTCCGCCGCCAACAAGGAAGGCGCGGTGCCGGCGAACGGCCCGATCGTGGTGCCCGCGGGCTCGACCCTGATCATCCGCTCCAGCGGCGGCACTCTCGATGTCATCACCTCAGGCGGTGTCACCGAGGCCGCGGCGAGCGAGGTCGCCGCCGGCGACGCGGCGCCGAAGGGCACCACCGAGAAGCACTACACCATCAAGGCCGACGGCACCGTGCACGTGCGCGCGCCGTCGGGCCAGCCGCAATGGGTGTTTTCGGCGACGCCGGACAAGCCGCCGGTCATCAGCATGGCCAAGGACCCGGAGCGCCAGGCGCGCGGCTCGCTGAAACTGTCCTACAAGATCGAGGACGACTACGGCGTCACCGAAGCCCGCGCCAAGGTCGCCGCGCGTGCCGCCGAGGCCAAGCCGGACGCCAAGACGACTGATACGCCGGCCGCGCGGCCGCTGTTCCAGCCGCCGGAGTTTCCGCTGGTGCTGCCGAACGCGCGCACCCGCAACGGTGTCGGCCAGACCGTGAAGGATCTCAGCGAAGACCCCTATGCCGGCGCCGACGTCACGCTCACCTTGACCGCCAAGGACGAGGCCGGCAACGAGGGCACCAGCGAGCCGTTCGAGACCAGGCTGCCGGAGCGGCTGTTCACCAAGCCGCTCGCGCGGGCGCTGATCGAGCAGCGGCGCCTGCTGGCGCTCGACGGCAACCGCAATGGCGAGGTGTTCACCGCGCTCGACGCGCTGGCGATCGCGCCGGAGCTGTTCTCGCCGGAGCTCGGCCAGTATCTCGGCCTGCGCGCGGTGACGCGCCAGCTCGAGGCTGCGCGCACCGACGATGCGCTGCGCGAGGTGGTGGCGAGCCTGTGGGCGCTCGCCGTCACCATCGAGGACGGCAACATCAGCGACGTCGACAAGGCGCTGCGCGCGGCGCAGGACGCGCTGAAGCAGGCGCTGGAGCGTGGCGCCAGCGACGAGGAGATCAAGAAGCTCGCCGAGGATCTGCGCCGGGCGATGGACAACTACATGCGCCAGCTCGCCGAGCAGCTGCGCAACAACCCGCAGATGGCGCAGCGGCCGCTCGACCAGAACACCAAGGTGCTGCGCCAGCAGGACCTGCAGAACATGATCGACCGCATGGAGCGGCTGTCGCGCCAGGGCGACAAGGAGGGCGCGCGCGAGCTGCTCGAGCAGCTTCAGCAGATGCTGGAGAATTTGCAGATGGCGCAGCCCAACCAGGGCGGCGACAACGACATGGAGCAGGCGCTCAACGAGCTCGGCGACATGATCCGCAAGCAGCAGCAGCTCCGCGACAAGACCTTCAAACAGGGCCAGGACTCGCGGCGCAACCGCAACAAGCAGCAGGGCGACCAGGACCAGAGCATGGGCGACCTGCAGCAGGACCAGCAGGCGCTGCGCGACCGGCTGAAGCAGTTGCAGGAGCAGCTCGCCAAGCGCGGCATGGGCCAGCAGGGCGAAAAGGGACAGAAGGGTCAGAAAGGCCAGAAGGGGCAGCCGGGCCAGCAAGGCGAGCCCGGTGATCAAGGCGACCAGGGCGATTCCGGCGACGGGCTCGACGATGCCGACAGCGCGATGGGCGATGCCGGCAGCCAGCTCGGCGACAACAATGCCGACGGCGCGGTGGAGTCGCAGGGCAAGGCGCTCGATGCGCTGAAGAAGGGCGCGCAGAGCTTGGCCGACGCGATGCAGCAGGGCGACGGCGACCAGCAGGGCGACGGCCCGGGCCAGCGCGCCGGCCGCCAGCAGGGCGCGCAGCAGACCGATCCGCTCGGACGTCCGATGCATCCCGGCCGCGACATCGACGATTTCTCGCAGAAGATTCCCGGCGAGATCGACGTGCAGCGCGTCCGCCGCATCCTTGAGGAGCTGCGCCGCCGGCTCGGCGATCAGTCGCGGCCGCAGCTCGAGCTCGACTACATCGAGCGGCTGCTGAAGGACTATTAGTTCGCGCGCGGCGCGGATGTCAGTAGCGCTTCTCGGACAGGATGCGCGCCGCGTGCTGCAGCCTGTCGACGGAGCGCTCGGTGTCGGTCAGCGCGCAGCAGCTGACCAGCGTGTCGATGATCGCGAGCTGCGCGACGCGGCTGCTCATCGCCTCCGGGCGGTAGCGCGTCTCGTTGGCGACGGTGTAGAGCAGCACCTCGCAATGCGCCGCCAGCGGCGACTTGCCGAGCCGGGTGATGCCGATGGTCCGCGCGCCCGCCGCCTGCGCCAGCCGCGTCGCCAGCACGGTCTCGACCGTGCTGCCCGAATGCGACACGGTGACGGTCGCGACCTCGGGCCCGGTCATCCCCGCGCTGACCGCCTGGACATGGGAGTCGACGATCGCATTGGCCGCCAGCCCGAGCTGCAGCAGCCGATACGACAGGTCCTGCGCGATCGGCGCCGAGCTGCCGATGCCGTAGATCTCGACCCGCCGCGCCTCGCGCAGCAGCCTCGCCGCCTGCGCCAGCGCGTCCATCGACAACAGCCGCCGCGTCTCCTGCAGCGAGGCGGCATGCGCGGCGAAGATGTGGTCCGTGACCGTCGCCGGATCGTCGCCGCGATGCAGGTCTTCCTGGATCAGCCTGACAGGCTCGATCAGGTCCCGCGCCAGCATGATCTTGAGCTCCTGGAAGCCCCGCACCCCGACCCGCCGGCAGAACGACACGATCGTGCCCTCGCTGACGCCGCAGGCCTCCGCCACCTCGGTGATCGACATGTGGATGAACGGCTCCGGCCGGGCGATCACCAGCTCCGCGATCTGCCGAGCCTTGGGTGGCAGCTCGTTCTGCAGCTCGCGCACGCGGGCCAGGATGCCGTTCACGCCCGGTCCAGAACGAAAGGTCGATTCCGTCACGCTGCGCCCCGATACTGAGGAAATCTCATTCAGACTCATTTCGTAAATAAAAATTTCACAGCGCTGTCAAGCCGCGCTGGTACGCCAGGGACGTTCGCAGGAGCTGGCCGGGCTCGCCCCGCCAATCCTGACGATGGTCTTCAGGATTTCAAAAGGTCGTATCAGCATGACAACACGTCGCGATTTCTTGGCAGGCGCCACGGCGGCGGCTGCCTTCGCCAGCATCCGCCAGGCGCTCGCCATTCCGGCACGGCGCCGGACCGGCACCATTCAGGACGTCAAGCACATCGTCATCCTGATGCAGGAGAACCGCTCGTTCGACCATTACTTCGGCACGCTGCGCGGCGTGCGCGGCTTCGGCGACCGCTTCCCGATCCCGCTCGAGAGCGGCAAGCCGGTCTGGTTCCAGTCCGACGGCAGCCGCGAGATCCCGCCCTATCACCGCGACTCCACGACCTCCAACGCGCTGGTCGGCTATGGCACGCCGCACTCCTTCGGCGACAGCCAGGCGGCGTGGAATCAGGGCAAGATGGGCTATTGGGCGAAGTACAAGACGCCCTATGCGATGGGCTATTTCGGCCGCGACGACATCCCGTTCCAGTTCGCCCTCGCCGAAGCGTTCACGATCTGCGACGCCTACCACGCTTCCATCACCACCGGCACCGATCCGAACCGCATCGTGTTCTGGTCGGGCTCCAACTTCAACCCGGCGCTGCGCGCGCAGGGCATCAACTCCACCACCAACGATTCCGAGCCCAACAACCTGCGCTGCTGGCCGAACCCGCACAATTGGGTCGCCGGTCAGCCGCAGCCGCAGGCCAACTACAAATACGTCGGCAGCGACTTCGCCTGGGATACGCTGCCCGATCTGCTCAACAAGGCCGGTGTGAGCTGGCACATCTATCAGGACATGAACGACAACTGGACCGGCGCAATGCACGGCTGTCTGGCGTTCTCCAGCTTCCGTCACGCCCAGCCGGACGATCCGAACTACGTGCACGGCCTGACCGGCGGTCCGGACTATCTCGACCGGCTGAAGGCCGACGTCATGGCCGGCACCCTGCCGCAGGTGTCGTGGATCCTGCCGACGCAGGCCAATTCCGAGCATCCCGGCGGCGGCAGCCCGACCCGTGCCGGGAATTTTACCGACCAGGTGCTGGAAGCGCTGACGGCCAATCCCGACGTCTGGAGCCAGACCGTCTTCTTCCTGACCTTCGACGAGAATGACGGCTTCTTCGATCATCTGCCGGCCCCCGCGGTGCCGTCCTACGACATCAACGGCAAGCTGATGGGCAAGGCGACCCTGCCGCTCGACGGCGAGTATTTCTCCAACACCGTCGGCAACGTGCTGACCGCGACCGACACGGTCAGCGGCAACATCCGCCCCTGGGGCCTTTCCGCGCGGGTGCCGATGTATGTGGTGTCGCCGTGGAGCAAGGGCGGCTGGGTCAACTCGCAGGTGTTCGACCACACCTCGGTCGGCCGCTTCCTGGAGAAGCGCTTCGGCATCAAGGTCGAGGCGATCAGCCCGTGGCACCGCGCCGTCTCCGGCGATCTCACCTCGGCGTTCGATTTCGCCAGCCCCAACGATCCGCGCTTCCCGGAGCTGCCCGACCAGAGCAACTGGCAGGCGTCGGACGCGCATCAGAAGACCTTGCCGGCGCCGGTTGCGCCCGCGACGCCGCAGCCGCTGTTCCAGGAGAGCGGCGCGCGCTATTCGCGCCCGCTGCCCTACATCCTGCACGCCACCGCGAAGGTCGACGCCGCCGCGGGCAAGGTGAAGCTCTTGTTCGCCAACACCGGCTTTGCCGGCGCCGTGTTCCACGTCTACGACAAGCAGCGTCTCGATCTCATTCCGCGCCGCTACACCGTCGAGGCCGGCAAGATGATCGACGACGAATGGAGCGTCGGCAGCGATGGCCTGTATGATCTCTGGGTGCTCGGCCCGAACGGCTTCCACCGTCACTTCAAGGGTGACCTCGACAAGGTCAGGCCGTCGAATGCCGCCAACCCCGAGATCTTCGTCGGTTACAACGTCTTCGAGGGCGGCCTGCACATGCAGCTGCGCAATGACGGCCATGCCCGCGTGAGCTTCACGGTGAAGTCGAACGAGATCTACGGGCCGTTGCAGGCCGTCACCGCCTCGGTCTCGGCCGCGCTGGAGCCGCAATGTCCTGGCTTCGGTCCGCTGCCCGGCTTCCATCCGGTGGGCTTCGGCGCGGTGCCCGGCTTCCGCTCGGCGCCCGACTTCGATGCTCCGGGCTTCGGCTTTGGCGCGCCGACGTTCTTCCCGGGGCCGAGCCATGGCGGTCCGTCGACCTCGTGGACCGTCAAGGTGTCGGCACCCGGACGCCACGGCGAGCTGTACTGGCACCTGCGCAAGTCCGGCCTGTGGTACGACTTCGTCGTCACCAGCGACACCGACGACAGCTTCTATCGCCGCGTCGCTGGCCACGTCGAGACCGGCCGTCCCTCGTTCAGCGATCCCGGCATGGCGCTGGCCGATCGCTTCTGATCGATGGATCTCATCTGAGTTCGGGGAGGGCGCCCATGGGCGCCCTTTCGCTTTGCGTCAGCCGCTGCCGAGGTCGTGGATCACGGGCGACAGGCTGGCTGAGGAGATATCCAGCGTCGCCAGCGTGATCGGCAGCCTGAAGCGGCGCGGCCCTGCGCTGCCCGGATTCAGGTAGAGCACGCCGTCGCGTGTCTCGACGCCCGCGCGATGCGAATGGCCGGACACGATGATGTCGATACACGCCGTTGCAGGATCGATCGCGAGATCGTGGACGTCATGCACGACATGGACGGCACGTGTGCCGAGCCTGATGGTCTCGGTCGCAGGATAGGCATTCGCCCAGTCTGCCGTGTCGATGTTGCCGCGGATCGCAGTCACCGGCGCGATCGAGCGAAGCTGCTCGACGATGTCGGGGCGGCCGATATCGCCGGCGTGGATGATGTGGTCGACGCCGGCCAGACGTCGCACGGCCTCCGGTCGTAGCAGCCCATGAGTGTCGGAGATGATTCCAACCTTGAGCATCGTTTCCCGCCGGGGTGATGGGCATCGCCTCAGGCGATCGTGAGAATCTCCAGCTCTTGTCCGGTCACCTCGACGACGTCGCCGACCGATTTGCCCATCAGCAGCCGCGCCACCGGTGAGACGTAGGAGATCATGCCGCGCTTCGGATCGGCCTCGTCCTCGCCGACGATAGTGTAGGTCTGCACGCGGCCGTCGCCGCGCTTGAACGTCACGGTGCTGCCGAACGCGATCTGATCGGTTGAGGCCGGTGCCGGCATCACCTGCGCGGTCCGCACACGCGCTGCAAAGTAGCGTGCGTCGCGCAGCGGCAGCGCCGACTCCCGCCGCCGTTCATTCACGTCCTCGATTTTCTGCGCCGCTTCATAGGCCGTCTGCGCCTGAAGCAGCTGCGCCTCCAGCGCCTTGAGGCCGGCGTTGGTGACGAGGTTCGGATGCGGCGAGACCGGCCGGTCGGGCAGCTGCGTCTCGGCCGCCGTCTCGGCGCTCTCTTCCTTGGTGAATGCGACGCTCACGCGGGACTCCTGAAAAAGGCCGCGAGATATCGCGGCCCTCAGGAGAGATCATGCCGGCTGTGCGGATTTCAAGCCGTGCGCATACGGCGTGCGAGCGCGCTTGACAGATGCGGCTGGGCGCGTTCTAATATTCGAACTATAGTTCGCAATCCGAACCATAGCAAGACAAGATGCGGGTCGTCAAGGCCCGGCGCCAAGCAGGAAACGCGGAGCTCCCCCGTGGACGAGGACAGCAAGGCTGGCAAAAGCGTCGTGCAGTCGCTGGCCAAGGGTTTTCAGGTGCTGAACGCCTTCACGAGCGACGCGCCCGAATTGGTGCTCGCCGACGTCGCGCGCCGCGCCACGCTCGACAAGGGCACCACCTTCCGCTTGCTCAACACCCTCGTGATGCTCGGCTATGTCGAGAAGGTCGGCGACACCAGGCGCTTCCGCCTGACGTTGAAATGCCTCGACCTCGGCTTCAACGCGATCGCTCGCTCGGAGTTGCGCGACCAGGCCCGCCCGATCCTGCGCAGCCTGGTCGGCGAGATGAACGAGGCCGCCTCGCTCGCGGTGCTCGACGGCAGCGACATCGTCTATGTCGAGCGCATCCAGGCGGGCCTCGTCCGGCTCGGCGTCGACGTCCGGATCGGCAGCCGCGCGCCGGTCTATTCCACCGCTGTCGGCCAGGCGATCCTGTCGCTGCTGCCGGTGCAGACGCAGATCGAGGTGCTCGAAGCGCAGCCGCGCATCAAGCGCACCGAAACCACGATCACGGATCTCGACGCGCTGCTGCAGCGCCTGCGCCAGGTGAAGGCCGCCGGCTACGCGCTCTCGAATCAGGAGAATGCACCGGGACTGTGCGTGCTCGCCGCACCGGTCGTCGATCGCGACGGCGTGCCGCTCGCAGCGATCAGCGTCGCCGCCCCGACCATGCGCGTGTCAGCCGATGAGTTCGAGCGCACCGGCGTCGCGCCGCTGCTGCGCGCCGCGGCGCAATTGTCGCGCGCGCTCGAAGCCATGGGCGGCGCCACCGCCACCGTTTCCAGCCGATGACACCAGAACTCATCAGGAGCCTGACATGAACGTCATGACCAACTTCAAGGGGATCATCCCGGCGATCGCCGTCCCCTTCAACGCCGATCACTCGATCGACGAGGCCGAGCTGACGCGCTATGCGGCGTGGCTCGGCAGGCGCCGCGGCATTGTCGGCATCATGACCAACGGCCACACCGGCGAGGTGTTCAGCCTCACCGCAAGAGAGCGCGCGGAGGTGACGCGCATCGTCGCCAGGGCGCTGACCGGCATCTGCCCGACGATCTCCTCCGTCGTCTGCGAAGGCATCAAGGACGGCATCGAGCATGCGCTGATGGCCAAGGAGGCCGGCGCCACCGCGCTCGACATCATGCCGCCGCATCACTGGCTGCGCTTCGGCTTCAAGCGCGAGCACTGCCTGGACTATTTCAACGCCATCGGCGATGCGACCAGGCTGCCGCTGATCGTGCACGTCTATCCGGCCTGGACCCGCGCCTCGTTCTCCTCCGAGCTGCTCGCCGAGCTCGCCCGGCTCGACCACGTCCAGGCGTTCAAGATCGGCACCCGCGAGATGAACAAATATGCCCGCGACCTCAAGGCAATCCGCGCGGCGGCCCCGGACAAGGCGCTCTTGACCTGCCACGACGAATACCTGCTGGCGTCGATGGTGCAGGGCGTCGACGGCGCGTTGGTCGGCTTCGCGTCGCTGATTCCGGATCTCATCTACGATCTGTTCGCTGCGGTGACGGCCGGTGATCTCAAGCTGGCGATGAAGTTGCAGGCCATGATCGATCCGTTGAAGGACGCGGTGTATGGCGGCGGCGAGCCGACCGGAGAGGCGCATGGCCGCATGAAGGCGGCGATGCAGGTCGCCGGCGTGATCCGCGATGCCACCGTGCGGCCGCCGACGCATGCGCCGAGCGCCGAGGAGATGGCCGCGATCCGCGCCGCAGTGGCCGCGGCCGGGCTGACGGTGCAGGCTGCAGCCTGAGCTTACGAGAGGCGACGGCCGGTGACGGCCGCTGCCTGTGATCATAAAAACAAGAGACCGGGTGGACGCTCATGCTGATGATGGATGTCGACGATGCGCAACGGCGCGCTGCTGACACGCCCGACGATGTGCTGATCGCGATCGACCAGGTCTCGAAGAGCTATGTCTCGGCCTCCGGTGCGGCGGTGCATGCGTTGAGCCGGATATCGCTGGACATCAAGCCGGGCGAGTTCGTCTGTGTCGTCGGTCCCTCCGGCTGCGGCAAGAGCACCTTGCTGCGTCTGCTCGCAGGGCTTGATAGTTACGGCGATGGCCGGCTGCTGCTCGATGGCGAGCCCGTCGCCGGTCCCTCGCGCAAGGTCGGCGTCGTGTTCCAGGCCGCCAACCTGCTGCCGTGGATGACGGTGCGCGACAATGTCGCGCTGCCCTTGCGCGTCGGCGGCAGACATGCGCCGGCCGGCGATCGCATCGAACGTCTGCTCGCCGTCACCGGTCTCGGCGATTTCGGCGACAAATATCCCTATGAGCTGTCCGGCGGCATGCAGCAGCGCGCCGGGATCTGCCGCGCACTGGCGCGCGATCCCGAGATCCTGCTAATGGACGAGCCGTTCGGCGCGCTCGATGCGCTGACCCGCGAGCGTCTGAACCTCGAGCTGCAGCGCATCTGGCAGGAGAACCGCAAGACCATCCTGCTGATCACCCACTCGATCTCGGAAGCCATCTTCCTCGCCGACCGCGTCATCGTGATGTCGGCGCGTCCCGGCCGCATCCTGGCCGATCTCGCCGTTCCCATTCCGCGGCCGCGGTCGTTCGACGACATCGTGCTGCATCCGGACTATGCGCGGCTCGCCAGGGAGGTCCGCGGGCTGCTCAATGCGCAGGAGCATGGCCATGACTGATCTTGCCAACGTCGCCGTGTCAGCCATGTCGCAGAAGCCAGCGAGTCCACGCCGCGGCATCAGCCTGGGATCGCCGATCGCCTGGACCGGTCTCGCGGTGCTGATCCTGAGCTGGATCGCCGCGGTCAACCTGCTGAACATCCCGTCCTACATCCTGCCGAAGCCCGAAGCGGTGGTCCGCGCGCTTTGGTCGGGGCTCGCGGTCAGCCCGGCCAGTCCGCTCGGCTACTACCTGCCGCTGTGGAGCACGCTCAGCAACGCCGCTGTCGGCTGCGCCATCGGCGTCGGGCTCGGCCTCGTCATCGGCTCGCTGATGGCCGAGGTCGAGGCCATCGAACGGCTGGTGATGCCCTATGCGTTCGCGCTGCAGAGCCTGCCGAAGGTGGCGATCGCACCGCTGATCGTGATCTGGTTCGGTTTCGGCGACGGCTCCAAGATCGCGATCTCGGCGCTGCTGTCGTTCTTCCCGGTGCTGATCAACAGCTTCACCGGGCTGCGCGCCGTAGAGCCGGAGCGCGTCGACCTGATGCGCTCGCTGTCGGCGTCGCGGCTCGAGACCTATCGCATCGTCAAGCTGCCCAACGCCGCGCCCTTCATCTTCGCTGGCCTCGACATGGCGGTGGTGTACGCGCTGCTCGGCGCGATCGTCGCCGAGTTCTTGGGCGCTCAGCGCGGCATGGGGGTGGTCATCACCCAGGCGCAAGCCGTCTCCGATGTCGCCGGCGTGTTCGCCGCGCTGATCATTCTCGGCGTGCTCGGCATCGTGCTGCACGGGATCGTGCGCTGGTGCGAGGCCAAGGTCGTGCACTGGGGCGCCAATCGGAAAAAATAGGACAGCAGGGAGGAACGTAGGATGGTTTCGCGCAGGTCATTCCTGAAGAGCAGCGCCAGCGCGGCGCTGCTGGTGAGCGGCGCCCCGGCCGGCCTGATGGCGGCGGACGCCAAGAAGATTCGCTTCGGTGTCGGGCTCAAGGCGCTCAACGCCACCATCATCAATTGCGTGATCGGCGAGGCGCTCGGCTACAACGCGCAGGAAGGGTTCTCGCTCGATGTCCAGGCGCTCGGCACCAATGCCAACGTCCAGGTCGCGACCGACCGCGGCTCCGTCACCATCGGCGTCGGCGTGCCGTCGACGGCGCTGCCGCTGCTCGCCAAGGGCGAATGGGGTGGCGCGAAACTGTTCTATCAATATACCTATCCGTACAAATGGGACATCGCCGTCCCGCCCGGCTCCGCGCTCAAGAGCTACACGGACCTCAAGGGCAAGAAGATCGGCGTGTCCGACTTCGGCGCCACCGAATATCCGGTGACCAAGAACGTGCTGAAGGCGCTCGGCCTCGATCCGGACAAGGATGTGAGCTGGGTCGCGGTCGGCAACGGCACGCCGGCGGGCGTCGCCCTGCAGCGCGGCGTGATCGATGCGCTCGCCTATTTCGATACGGGCTTCGGCCAGATCGAGGCGGCTGGCATAGAGCTGGCCTATCTGCCGCGTCCGACCACGATCCCGATGGTCGGCGGTCAGTTCCTGATGGCGATGCCGCAGATGTTCGAGAAGGACAGGGATCTCCTGGTTGGCTTTGGCCGCTCGGTGTGCAAGGCGTCGCAATTCCTGCTCGCCAATCCGACCGCCGGCGCCAGGGCCTTTCTCAAGATGTACCCGGAGACGGCGCCGCGCGGTGCCAGCGAGGACGCGGCGGTCAAGGCCGTGCTGCAGTCGATCAGCCGCCGCATCAAGCTCTACGCGCCGCCCTATGCCGATACGAAGATGGGCGCGATCAACGAGCAGGAGTTCCGCACCGAGGCCGCGATGAACGGGCTGGACATCAAGGACTACAATGCGCTCTACACCAACGAGCTGATCGACAAGATCAACAATTTCGACGCCGTGAAGGTGAAGGCCGAGGCGGCTGCGTACAAGGGATGACGGTGGAGAGCCACGACAGCAGCACCGATCGCGGCCATGCCGTGGTGACCGGAGCCAGCTCCGGCATCGGCCGCGCGGTTGCCGAGCGCCTGCTTGCCGGCGGCTGGCGCGTAACCGGCATCGACCGTGCAGCCTCGGCGCTGTCGCATCCGCGTTTTGCGAGCTTGCAGGCTGATCTGTCGGACCCGCCTGTGCTCATCGAGGTCCTGGCTGAGGTTGGTACGGTCACCGCGCTCGTCCATGCCGCAGGCTACATGCGGGTCGGCCGGCTTGGCGAGCTCGCACCTGACGACAGTGAGGGCATGTGGCGCGTCCATGTTGGCGCGGCTGAAGCGTTGGCCAACGCGCTGGCGCCTGATATGCGCGAGGGCGGGCGGATCGTGCTGATCGGCAGCCGCACCGCCAACGGCGCGGCCGGCCGCAGCCAGTACGCCGCGACCAAGGCGGCACTCACCGGTCTCGCGCGCTCCTGGGCGATCGAGCTGGCGCCGCGCCAAGTCACCGTCAACGTCATCGCGCCAGCCGCCACGGACACGCCGTTCCTGCGCGACCCCAGCCGCGCCGGCACCGCGCCGGTGCTGCCGCCGATGGGCCGCTACGTCGATCCAGGCGAAGTGGCCGCGCTCACCGCCTTCCTGCTGTCGCCGGAAGCGGCTGCCATCACCGGACAGACCATCACCATCTGCGCCGGCGCCTCGCTCTGACGCGGCGCTCGCGACCACGATCAGGAGATTGACCATGACCGTTCGTATCGTCGACGTCCGCGAGGTGACGAAGCCGATCTCATCGCCGATCCGCAATGCCTATATCGATTTCACCAAGATGACGTCGAGCCTCGTTGCGGTCATCACCAATGTCGAGCGCAACGGGCATCCCGTGGTCGGCTACGGCTTCAACTCCAACGGCCGCTACGGCCAGGGCGGCCTGATTCGCGAGCGGTTTCGCGCGCGACTCCTCGAGGCGGATCCCGCCTCGCTGCTCGATGCCACCAAGGACAACATCGATCCGGACAGGGCCTGGACGGCGATGATGATGAACGAGAAGCCCGGCGGTCACGGCGAGCGCTCGGTCGCGGTCGGCACGTTGGACATGGCGATCTGGGACGCGGTTGCCAAGATCGCCGACAAGCCGCTGTTCCGTCTGCTCGCGGAGCGCCACAACCGCAAGGCCGATCCGCGCGTGTTCGTCTACGCCGCCGGCGGCTATTACTATCCCGGCAAGGATCTCTCGGCGCTGCGCCGGGAGATGCGCGGCTATCTCGAGCGCGGCTACAACGTCGTCAAGATGAAGATCGGCGGCGCGCCGATCGAGGAGGATCGCCAGCGCATCGAGGCCGTGCTCGACGAGATCGGTCCGAGCAACCAGCTCGCCGTCGACGCCAACGGCCGCTTCGACCTGGAGACAGCGATCGCCTACGCCAAGATGCTGCGCGACTATCCGCTGTTCTGGTACGAGGAGGCGGGCGATCCGCTCGACTATCATCTGCAGGCGACGCTCGCCGATTTCTATCCCGGCCCGATGGCGACCGGCGAGAACCTGTTCAGCCACCAGGACGCCCGCAACCTGATCCGCTATGGCGGCATGCGTCCGGACCGCGACTGGCTGCAGTTCGACTGCGCGCTGTCCTACGGCCTGTGCGAATATCTGCGCACGCTCGACGTGCTCAGGACCTATGGCTGGTCGCCGTCGCGTTGCATCCCGCATGGCGGCCACCAGATGTCGCTCAACATCGCCGCCGGCCTCGGCCTCGGCGGCAATGAGAGCTACCCCGACCTGTTCCAGCCCTATGGCGGCTTCCCCGACGGCGTTGACGTCATCGACGGCCACATCACCATGCCCGAACTCCCCGGCATCGGCTTCGAGGGCAAGTCGGATCTGCATGCGGAGATGCGCGCGCTGAGCGCTTGAGCCGCGCGCCGTTGAGCAGGGGCCTTCGAGACGCGCCGCAAGCCGCACTCTTCAGCATGACGGAAGCTGGCATCTCGAAGGGCGGCCCGGCGGCGGGGCTCACCAGACTCAATCTTCCAGCAGATTCTCCCGCAAGGTCGTGCCCGTATATCGCGTCCTGAACCGGCCGCGCCGCTGCAACTCGGGAACGACGAGATCGGCGAACTCCTCGAAGCAGCCGGGCGTGTAGGTCGCCGCCAGCATGAAGCCGTCGGCGCCGCCGTCATCCATGTAGTGCTCGATCTGGTCGGCGATGTCCTTGGCGGTGCCGACCGCGACCGGCATGCCCATGCCCTGCGCGTAGATCATCGCCGCCTCCTTCACCGTCACCGGCGCGCCGCCCTTGGCGTAGATGATCGACTCGAACAGACCCTGAATGCCCGGCACCTCGATGTTCTGCACGATGGCATTGCCGTCGAACTTGGAGAAATCCAGCCCGAAATGGCCGGACATCCAGGCCAGCGCGCCCTCCGGCGGAATGCACTCCTTGATTCGCGCGTACTTCTCCTGCGCCTCCGAGCGTGTTTCCGCGACCACGGTCTGCAGGCCGTAGATCAGCTTCACCGAACCCGGCTTGCGATCGAACTTGCCGGCGAGCCGCTCGTTCAGATCGCCGGCATATTGCCTCATGCGGTCGACGTTCGGATGCACGGCGAAGATCGCCTCGGCATGCTTGGCGGCGAAGTCGCGGCCCTGGTTGGATGAGCCGGCCTGCCATAGCACCGGCCGTCCCTGCGGGGAGGGCGCGCAAAAATGCCGGCCATGGCACTTGTAGTACTTGCCCTCGTGGTTCACGACCTTGATCTTGGCGGGATCAGCATAGATGCCGGACACCTTGTCGGCGATGATCGCATCCGGCTCCCAGGAATCCCACAGCTGGTAGCAGACCTCCATGTATTCCTCGAGCCGGTCGTAGCGGCCGCTGCGCTCGGTCATGGTGTGACCATAGGCATCCCATTCGCTCTTGGAGTAGGACGACACGATGTTCCAGGCAACGCGGCCGCCCGAGAGGTGATCGAGGCTCGAGAGCCTGCGGCACATCGAATAGGGATGCTCGAACGCCGTCGACAGGGTGACGCCGACGCCGAGATGCTTGGTCGCGGTGGTGATGATCGGCACGATCGTCGACGGCTCGTGGGTCGGGCACTGCACAGCCCATTTCACGATCGCGTCGGAGCTGTCCTCGTGTGTGTTGTAGGGCGCGAGCTCATCGGCGATGAACATGGCATCGAACATCCCGCGTTCCATCGTGCGGGCCATGTGCTGCCAGTAGTCCGGCCGGGCGAAATCCCAGCCGATCTTGTCCTTGACGTGGCGCCACATTCCGGTGGCGTGACTGTTCACGCCGTGCTGGATGAATCCCAGAAGATGAGCCTTCTTCCTCGTGGTCGTCGTCATGCAATGCTCTCCTTGCGTCCGAAACTCGTCCAGTCCGTCATGAACTTCGGGTGGTCGGTGATCAGGCGCTCTTCTGCTCGACGAAGAAGGCGAGCCCGCATCCAGCCGCCGTCACCAGCGCAAGCAGCGGGCCGGCATAGATCATCGCGGGGGTGAAGCCGACGCCGGCAATGATGACGGCGGACGCGATCACCGAGATCGCTGCCAGCCCGCCATAGCCATAGTCGGGCACGTCGGTCGGCTCGGCGGCGCCGCTGCGATATTCGGCGATGGCGTTCTGCAGGCCGCGCCAGAATCCAGCGAGGAAGAACAGGGTGACGAGAATGCCGACGATCGTGATCAGGACGTACATGGTTGGCTCCTTTGGGATGTCAGAGGGACGGGCGCGCCGAGGACCGGCGCGCCTCGCGCAGCTATTCGGCCGGGGCAGAGACCTCATCGCCGATACGCCGCAGGCCGGTGAAGTCGAAGTTCTCGCCGCCGATCAGACCCGCGATGACGACGGTCAGCCCGCTGATCGCGACGATCGACAGCGTTCCGATCAGCTCGCCGGCCGTGGCGTAGATCGGCATGCCCACGCCGATCGCCAGCGCGATGCCGCCGACGAAGCCGATCATGTTGGTCTTCGGCCACAGGATGGACAGCACCAGCGGCAGCAGGATCGAGGTCTTCAGCGCATAGGTCGTCAGCACCAATGTCGTGAAGTCGAGGCCGGAGAGCACGATCAGGGTCGCGATGATGCCGCCGAGCAGGACCGAAAGCTTGGTGATCACGAACAGGCTGCTCTCGGAGGTTTGCGGGAAGTAGCGCTTGACGATGTCGACGGCGACGACCGAGGACAGCGCGGCACTGGCGCCGTCGATGGTCGAGTAGCAGGCGGCGAGGATGACGAGCACGTAAAGCAGGACCAGGGTCAGACCGAGGCCGATATGGGAGACGATGTAGGGGCCGACCGCGACGATGTCGCCGCCGAAATCGGCCGGCTTGAGGCCATAGGCGATGCCGACCAGGCCGAGCATGCCCAGGCAGATCGGGATCGGATAGAACAGCGCGCCCGACCAGAGGAACACGCGGCCGACGTCGCGGCTCTTGATGGCCCAGACCTTCTGCCAGAATGTCTGGTCCGAGACCGTTGCGGCGAGGAGGCCGAACGCAAGCGTGATGCCGAAGCCCGCGGCGGCATCGGGACGCAGCACCGACAGGTTGCGGGCATCGGCCGCGCCGGCGGCGTTGAAGACCGCTTCCGATCCGCCCGGGATCGCGGCATACACCGCGGCCACGACAATCGCCGCCGGCACGGTGATCATCAGCGTGTTGAGCGTTCCGGTCATCACGCTCGTCCACAAGCCTCCGAAGTATGAATAGGCGAGCACGCAGATGATGCCGACGACGGTCGCCACCTTCCAGTCGATCCCGAACACCGTCGAGACGACGACGGAGGTGCCCTTGAGATTGATCAGGATCTCCAGGATGATTCCGAAGATCATCGTCACGGTGACGATTGCGGTCGCGGCTTTCGACCTGCCGAACCGGTACTCGATGAACTCGGAGATCGTGTAGCCCTCCGGCATGTTCTTGCGCAGGATGCGGGCGAACGGGATCATCGCCATGACCGCGAAGCCGTTGGGCACCACGAACCAGAACAGGCCGGAGAGGCCCCATTGATACGTCATCGCCGAGCTCATCATCACCGCCATGGCCCAGGTCCAGACGGCGATCACCGAACCGACGCCGAAACCGAAGCCGACTCGGCGGTCGGCGATGATGAAGTCGTGAGTGTTTCGAACGAGCAAGCTCTTCACGGCATAGGACAGGGCGAGCGAGAACAGGCCTAGTCCGATCATCGACGCATACCCGAGGGTCGGCGTCAGGCTCGGCATCGCGGCAAAGATCGATTTGTCCATTGCGATTTCTCCGGGGTTCAGGAACTCTGGTGAAGCGTGTGATAGTTGCGGGCGTGGTAGAGCAGCGGCGCGCCGCCGCCCGCATGGGCGGAGGTCACGTCGCAGAGCACGATGGCGTGGTCACCGGACGGGATCAGATCGACGATGGCAGTGCCCAGCTGTCCGAGAGCGCCCGCGATCAGCGGCGCCTGGCCGGCGCCTTCGATCGTCGCCACGTCATCATAGGAGCCGGGTGCGAGCTTGCTCGCGAAGCGATCGGACAAGGCCCGTTGGCCGGCGCTGAGGACGGAAATCCCAACGCTCAGGCCGACGCCGAGGCAGGCGTAACTCTGGCTGCTCTGCGCGACGCAGAACAGCACCCGTGGCGGCTGCAACGAGACCGACGTGACCGAGGTGGCCGTGAAGCCATGGAGCTGTCCGCCGCGCCGGAACGTCACGATGCAGACGCCGGATGCGAGCTGGCTGAACACGTCCTTGAAGCCCTGTCGTATGTCGCCGGCGGAAGTGATCGTGGCTTCGAGCGCGCTCATGACATCTGACCTTCGAAAGCGAGTGTGCGATTGTCCCTGAGCGGGCGGATCACCTGCTTCATGAACGGGCCGGCGTCGCGCATCGGGTCGTCGAACTGACAGACGATGCGGTCGAGGCCCAAGGCCTGCAGCTGGGGGATGCGGTTGCGGATGTCCTCGAAGGAACCGATCAGGCCGAGCTCGAAGCCGGCGTTGGAATCGACCATCTGTTCCTCGCCGAGCGCGGCCCAGGCGGCGGCGCCGGAGCTGCCGATCACCTTGCGGAAGAAGTCGATCGTCTGTGAATTGCGGCGACCTACGACCGTCTTCCAGCGCTGCCTTGCCTGCTCGGTCGTCTCGGTCGCGATGACGTAGGCATTCGCTGCGATCAGGATGGTCCGGCCCCAGCTGTTGGCCTCCTGACGCACCGCCTCGATGCGCCGCTTCAGCTCCTCGTCGCCCATGCCATTGAGGAACAGGCAATGGCCCCATTCCGCGGCCATCTGCATGGCGCGGCCGGAGTGGCCGGCGATCCACACCTCCGGCAGGGCGTTCTGGTCCAGGCCATAGGTCGGTGGCTGCTTGAGCTCGATCGGCTGCGCCTCTCCAGGCGGAGCGTCCGTCCCGGCAATTTCGGCAGGCGGCTGAAACAGGCCATAGAGCGTGCGCAGGAACTCGCCGGCGCGGTCGTAACGTCCGTCATGATCCAGCCAGTCGACGCCGGACAGGTCGAACTCCTCCTTCCACCAGCCGCAGACGATATTCATGCCGAGCCTGCGCTCCGCGATCTTCGACAGCGTGTCGAGCATCCGGGCGACGAGGAACGGCGAGCGGAAGCCGGGCTTGATGGCGCCGCAAAGCCCGACCTTGCTGGTGACGGCGGCGATCGCCGCCAGAATGCTCCAGGCGTCGGCGACGCTCTCGCTCGGGCCATGGATGCAGTTGAGCAGGTTCTCCGAGGCGTAAAGGAAGTCGAACCCGAGCGCTTCGGCCTGCTGGGCGATCGCGAGACAGGCGGCAACGTCAGGGCCGGTCGGTGCGTCCAGCGAACGCAGCCAGCCGCCATAGACGGGAAGCCAGATGCCGAACTCCATCACGCGACCCCGCATGCTGCGAAGGAGGCGCGCGGAGCACGATCATGGATCGGTGCCTCGTCGGTGGGTGTCGCAGAAGGTGCAGGCGGCATATCCTCGCTGTCCTCGCTCGAAAGCCTTCGTGCGAAGTAATTAGCAAGCGTCTTGCCAAACCGGGTCGCGCGCAGGCGTATGCGGTCGGTGCTGAAAATAGCGGCGTGATTGATCGATAAAACGTCCTGAAGTGCCTGCGACGAAAGCAGATCGGAACTACTTATTCATTCAGTTCATGCGCACTGAAGTGTATGAATGATGCGGCGCCGCTTTTGATGCTGGTCCCTGCGAGGATGAAACGAATTCATCGAAAGCGATGGGAGTGACTGGTTTGACGGCAGGCCGGCTCGGGAACTGGTTCGAATTTGTCCGTGGGAGCGCATTCGGCGGCGAGCCGGACGTCGCCGAGGCCCAGGAGAGTCCATGACCTTCGAGCAAATGAGGATCTTCCTCGAAGCCGCTCATTTTGGCAGCTTCACCCATGCTGCCGAGCGGCTGGGCCTCACGCAATCGGCGGTCAGCGTCTCGATCAAGAAGCTGGAGGAGAAGCTCGACGTCCCGCTGTTCGACCGCTCCGGGCGCCGGCTGATGCTGACCGAGGCCGGACAGGTGCTGTTGAACGAGGCCGAGCGGATCCTGCGTGACATCGAGCTGACGATGCGCCGTGTCGAAGGCCGGCGTCCCGCCTCACCGTCCGCGCTGGTGGCATGCACCGCCAGTGCCTACGACTTCTGGATGCCGCATCTTCTGGCGCGGGACAATGGTCCCGGCGCGTTCGGTGTCGATCTCGTCCGTGGCAGCGTCAACGAGGTAGCGGCTTATGTGATGCGGGGAACGGCGGATGCGGGGGTGACCAGCGCCATGCCGAGCCACCCGCAGTTCCGCCAGGTCGCCGTGTTCGCCGACCGACTGGTGCTATGCGCTCATCCCGAGCGGGCGCAGCACGTGCCGGCCGATCTGAGCTGGAAGTCGCTGGCCGAGCAGGCGCCCTTGTTGTGGGAGCACGGCGAGCTGACGCAGACGCTGACCGCGGCGCTCGTCTCTCACCGGGTCGAGCCCGAGCGTGTGGCGCATCCCGTCCTCAAGCTGTCGTCGAGCACGGCGGTGATCTCGGCGCTGCTTGGCGGCCGCCATATCGGCTTCGTGTCGGATCGCGCCGCGCAGCCGTGGCTGGCGTCGGGGCGGCTCGTGCGGATCGGAACGCCGGAGATTCCCGTGCGCTATTGGCTGTTCGGCCTGCGTGAGCACGACATCGACAGGTTCGTGGCGCTGTTCGGTGCGCGCGTGGAATAGCTCCGGCCGCGCGCCTGCGCGGTGAGGGGCGATGACTGCCCGACGGGCAATCTGCTCATGACAGCTCTGCGTGAACTGCCCGTCGAGCCAGTTTGCCGCACCGTTGCGGCCTTGTGTCGTCGGGCAAATCAGGACGATGTTCCCACGCATCCCGCCTCACTCGGAGGGGCGTTGCGCGCGATCGTCACGACACGCGAGGCGGGGAGGCGATGGCCGCGAGGTGCCGCAGCGTAGCTTGCTACGCGGACGAACGGCAGCTTGCGGACGTGAAGTCGTGTGGTCCTGACCTCCCGGTGCCGAGGTCAAGTCGACGCCAGCGCTTGACGCGCTGCGTTGATGACGGGGGCAATCAAGCCGGTCCCCGGGGAGAGCGCGAAGTAAGCGTAAGCCCGTCGCGCAGGGAATGCCGGATGTTCGGCTGAACCTGTGGTACCTGCCGCCTGCATTTTTTTCGCAGGCGGGCCATGGGTGAGGCCTTCACCCGGCATTCCCTGCGCCCTCCGACCTGATGAGGGCGACGACGACCGGCAGAGCTCGGGCGAGATACGCCGCGGGAATGCAGGCGTGCGCCAAAATGTAACTGTCGTCCCGGGCAAGCCACGACGGCGCGAAGCGACGGCGTGGTGCTGACCCGGGACCCATAGCCACAGGACGATGTCATTGCACACGATGGGGGACCAGCGTCGTGTTTCAACAGCCGCCGGTGGTTATGGGGCCCTGCGTTCGCAGGGACGGCAGCGAAGGAATGCAGGAAGACCACGGATCGCAGCTAAGAGCAGATCCCAATGCGCGAGCCATCCGGCGTCTGGCAGGCGACGCTTCGCGCAGGCGCCTCCTACGCCTTCGCCGCCTTCGACGCCAGCGCATCGGCCACCGCGGTGCGGATGTCGGCGACCGAGAACGGCTTGGTGATGACGTCGTGAGCGATTGCGCTGAGATTCGACGCCCGCTCGCGCTGATGGGCAAAGCCGGTCATCAGCAGGATGGTGAGGTCGGGAAAATCGCGTGCTGCCGACAGTGCCAGCGCGATGCCGTCCATGATGGGCATCTGGATGTCGGTCAGCAACAGGTCGAAGGCGCCGGCCTCGCGCGTCAGGATGTCGAGCGCCTCGGCACCGTCCTGCGCCGTCACGATCTCATGTCCATCCATGGCAATGGCGCGCGCGACCAAGGTCCGCATCGAATCTTCGTCGTCGGCGATCAGCACGCGCGACATGTCGTTTCGTCTCCGTGTCGTGGGCCCCGCGGGCGACCCACGAGACCGGAACCATCATGCACTGCCGGCGGCGAGATCGCGCCGGTTGAAGAACCGTATATCGATATTGCGGCCTTCGGGAGGGGGCGAGGCGAGCCGCGACTTGAACGTCGTGCGCTCACCGGGCTTGAGCGCGGTCTGCTCGAGCAGGGTGTTCCAGGCGTAGATCTCGGTGCCCTGCGCGTCACGGACGCTGAAGCGCAGCCGCGGCAGGTCGACCGGTTTCTTCGTCAGGCTGACGATCGTCCCCTCGATCACCAGCACCGGCTTGCCGTCGACGGTTTCGGTCGCGACCTTCACGTCCTTGAAGCTCAGGCCGCGCAGGTTCACCTCGAGCCCGACCAGCTTGTAGAACGACGCCGTCTGCGGCAGCAGCCTGACGACGTCGGCGCGCCACACCACCAGCGCAATCGTGAGCGCCGCCATGGCGGCCGTCAGCACCGGCAGGTTCAACAGCCTATGGCCTGGGACATCCGGCAATTTCGGGCGCCTGATGAGCGTGCGGAGACCGGCGAGGCGCGAAGCCCCGCTCTGCACCGGCTGCTCGGCCTCTTCGGTGTCGTCCTCGGGCTCGGCGAGCGCGTCCTCGGGCCAGCCGGCGGCCAGCGGCGGACTTTCCACCTCGGGCTGGCGTCCGTCGTCGTCGTCTTCCTGGCGGGCGAGGGCTTCCCACTCGTCGGCGGCGTCACGCGGCGCGGCGGCCGCGCCGGCCTCCGCCATGGCAGGCATGGGGGCGGGCGCCTCGACCGCATCCTCCGGTCGCGCCAGCCAGACCTCCTTGCAACGGGAACAGCGTACGCTGCGGCCGGCCATACCCAGGGTTGCCAAGTCGATGGCATAAGATGTCGTACAATGAGGGCAAACGATGAACATCGCGCCGGTTCTCCAACGGCCATTGCCGCTTTGTTTCCGACAGTTCGTGCTACAAGGACCGCCATGTCGACGAACTTCGGAACTCAATCGCGCCAATGGTACACGGCGACCGTTAACGAACCGGAAACCATAACGGGCGCTCAATCGGGCCATCGTACCGCTGAGCTTGGAGCGTGCGGGTCTGCCGCGCACGCGGTCGAACGGAGCTGACGCTTTGGTTCGGTTCGAAAATGTTGGGCTGCGCTATGGACTGGGGCCGGAGATCCTCCGCGACCTCAGTTTCCAGGTTCCGGCCCATTCCTTCCAGTTTCTCACTGGCCCGTCGGGCGCCGGCAAGACCTCGCTGCTGAAGCTGCTGTTCCTGTCGCTGCGGCCGACCCGCGGCCTGGTCAATCTGTTCGGCTACGACATCTCGCTGCTCAGCAAGGAGGAGATCGCCGATCTGCGCAAGCGCATCGGCATCGTGCTGCAGGATTTCCGGCTGCTCGACCACATGACGACCTACGAGAACGTGGCGCTGCCGTTTCGGGTCATGGGCCGCGACGAATCGAGCTACCGCAAGGAGGTCATCGACCTCCTGAAATGGGTCGGTCTCGGCGAGCGCATGGATGCGCTGCCGCCGATCCTGTCGGGCGGTGAGAAGCAGCGCGCGGCGATCGCGCGCGCCGTGATCTCGCGGCCGCAGCTGCTGCTCGCGGACGAGCCGACCGGCAACGTCGATCCGACACTGGGTCGCCGCCTTCTGCGGCTATTCATCGAGCTGAACCGCTCGGGCACGGCGGTGATCATCGCAACCCATGACATCACGCTGATGGACCAATACGAGGCCCGCCGGCTGGTGCTGCATCAGGGACGATTGCACATCTATGAGTAGCGTAGACGATCGCGGCCTTCTGGTCGATCTCGGCGACGACCGCCCGCAACTGCCGGCGCAGGCCCGCATCGTGTCGCCGATCGTGCCGCGCGCCTCGATCGCGGGCCGCGCGCTGGTCGCCGTGGTCGCGATCATGACCTTCCTGGCCTCGATCACGACCGGCGGCGTGCTGCTGGTCAGCGAGTCCGCGGCCGAGTGGCAGTCGGAGGTGGCGAGCGAGATCACGGTCCAGGTCCGTCCCAAGACCGGCCGCGACATCGAGCGTGACATTGCCCTGGTGACGGACGCGATGCGGGGGCAGTCGGGCATCGTCGAGGTCCGGCCCTTCACCAAGGAGGAGTCCAGCAAGCTGCTGGAGCCGTGGCTCGGCAGCGGCCTGTCGTTCGACGAGCTTCCGGTGCCGCGCGTGATCATTGCGCGCGTCCAGCCCGGCACCAGCTTCGATCTCAACGCCCTGCGCACCCGCGTGACCCAGGTTGCGCCGACCGCCAGCGTGGACGACCATCGCGCCTGGATCGAGCGGATGCGCTCGATGACCGGCGCGACCCTGTTTGCAGGCTTCGGCATTCTCGTGCTGGTGATCGCGGCCACCATCATCTCGGTGTCGTTCGCGACCCGCGGCGCGATGGCAGCGAACCGGCCGATCGTCGAGGTGCTGCACTTCGTCGGCGCCGGTGACCGCTACATCGCCAATCACTTCCTGCGGCACTTCCTGCAGCTCGGACTGGAGGGGGGCGTGATCGGCGGCGGCCTTGCGATGCTCGGATTCGGGTTCTCGGAGTCGATCGCCAACTGGTTCTCCGGCACCCCCGTCGGCGATCAGTTCGCGGCGTTGCTGGGGACGTTCTCGCTGCGCCCGCTCGGCTATGTCGCGATCGCGCTGCAGGCCGTGGTGATCGCCGCGGTGACCGGCTGGGCCGCACGCCGGACCCTGTTCACGACGCTGGCGAGCATCGACTGATGGCGGCTTCTATCCCCAGCCGTCTCGTTGCGGATTTCACTTGGCCCGAAAACCGCCTAAAATCGTCTGCGCCGGGGTGAGGCAGACGGGGTGAGCTGGGTCACGAACACGGCGGAGATCGCGCGCCAGGATCGGCGGCGAGCGAACGTGATCGGGAGGCCGGCGAAACCTGCCTGCGTTCCCGGACTTGAACGACGGGATCGCGCGACGGCATGGCGCCGCGCGCAGGCAGGCAAGGACAAGCCAGGCGTTGCATGGAGCCGGAGACCGACCATAGCAGGCGAAAGCTGCCGCTCACCGTGGCGGTGTGGCGGACGGTCGCGGGCGCCGTGGCGACGCTCGGGGTCGGTTTTTTCGTCGCGGCGGTCGGTTTCGTCGGCTTCCTTTCGCAATTGCGGGGCGCCGAGATCCAGCCCGAGCGCAAGGCGGACGGAATCGTGGTCCTGACCGGCGGCTCGTCACGCGTATCGGACGCGGTGGAACTCCTGGCGGGAGGCTATGGCCGGCGGCTGCTGATCTCCGGCGTGCATCCGACCAACGAGGCCAGCGACATCACCCGGTCGCTGCCCGAGGCGCGATCATTCATCAACTGCTGCGTCGATCTGGATTATTCGGCGATCAACACCCGCAGCAACGCCGCGCAGACGCGGCGATGGGCCAGCGAGCGCGGCTTCAAGTCGCTGATCGTGGTGACGTCGAACTATCACATGCCCCGGGCCATCGTCGAACTCTCGCATGCGATGCCAAGCATGGATCTCATTCCCTATGCCGTCGTCGGCGAGAAATGGCGCGACGAGCCGTGGTGGACCAGCGCGCCGACGGTGCGACTTCTGCTGTCCGAATACGCCAAATATGTCGCCGCCGAGATGCGGCTGCGGCTGGCCGATCTCGGCCTCGATCTCGTGCCCGAGGTCGATCCGCCAACCGGCTCGGTGTCGCGCCGACCGACGACGGCGCAAGCCAATTGAACTGGGTTTCTGATGGTCTCGATCTTCCTTCGTTCGCTGCTGTTCAACATCCTGTTCTACCCGAACTTCGTGCTCTGGGCGCTGATCGCGTTGCCGACCCTGGCGATGCCCCGCAAGGCGCTGCTGCGCGTCGCCAACTGGTGGGCGCAGAGCAACATCGTGTTGATGCGAGTCGTCTGCAACATCCGCGTCGAATATCGCGGCGTCGAGAAGATCCCGAAGGGGCCGCTGATCGTCGCCGCCAAGCATCAGTCGATGTGGGAGACGATCTCGCTGCTGCATTTCTTCGATGCGCCGTTCTTCGTTCTCAAGCGCGAGCTGCTGCGGATTCCCTTGTTCGGACAGTATCTCGTCAAGGCGGACATGATCGCGATCGACCGCAGCTCCGGCGCCCGCGCGTTGAAGCAGGTGATGCGGCGGGCGGCGGAGGAGGTGAAGCATGGCCGTCAGTTCGTGATCTTCCCGGAAGGCACCCGGCGCCCGGCGGGCGCACCGCCGGACTACAAGGGCGGCGTCGGTTTGATCTACACGGATTGCGGCGTACCCTGCCTGCCGGTGGCCCTGAATTCGGGTTTGTTTTGGCCACGCCGCACATTTCTGCGCTATCCGGGCACGCTCGTCGTGGAGTTTCTCGATCCGCTGCCGCCTGGCCTGCCGCGCGATGAGTTCATGGCGCGGATTCAGGGTGTCATCGAAGAGGCGACCGGCCGGCTCGTCGCCGCGGGGCAAGCGGAACAGGCGCAGTTGTTTGGCGGGGTGCGGGCGCCGGTGAAGGCTTGAGGGCTATGTTTTGCCTGGCGCAGGATGCAGCGAGTGGCCGTCATCGTGCAGCATCGTCGCCAGCCGATGCAACTGCGTATCGCGAAAGCCCTGCGCCTCGATCGCCTTCACGGTCGAGATCACGTAGTCGCGATTGGCGCCGGACTGGCCGTGACCCTGGCGCACATGGCGCAACTGCTCCTGCGGCGACAGCCGGCCGGCATATTGCACATGGCCGCGATCGACCACGTAGACCAGCGCGCTCACCCGCTCGCGCGCCTCGTTCTCGAGCCACACCGAGCGCGTCACTTCGCGATACACCGAGGTCACCTGCTCACGTTCCCGCAAGTAGGCGATGGTCTCGTCGCGCTTGTCTGCTGCGACCCGAAACGCAATGCCGCGACACGCGCCGCCGCGATCGAGACCGAGCACGAGGCCCGGCTTCTCCGGCGTTCCGCGGTGGACGAACGAGTAGACGCACAGCGCGCGATGCTCGCCGATCAGCCGAGCCGGCACCTGCTCGACGAAGTCGAAGCCAGGGCGCCACATCAGCGAGCCATAGCCGAACACCCAGAGGTCGCCATCGGGAAGGTCGGGTTCGGAGAGGGTCATTGCGGACATCAATGCGGAAGCCTAAGTACGGTGCTCGCGAATTGTTAATTTAGATACACAATCCGTGATCGCCGAATTGCCAAAATTGCTGCCCAAAGGGTGTCCTGCATGTCTCGTTCGCCGCAACCGCCGCGCAGGCGCTCTCGCTGGGGGCTTTTCATCGCTCCCGTCCTGCTCCTGATCGCCGCTGTTGCGTGGAGCGCATTCTGGTTCTTCGCCGCTTCGCAAGTGGATGTCCAGGCCGACGCCTGGCGTGCGCGCGAAGCAAAATCGGGACGCGTCTATGACTGCGCGAAGCGCTCGGTCGCCGGCTTCCCGTTCCGGCTCGAGGTCCGCTGCACGGATCCGAGCGTGGCGCTGTTCTCGCAGGCCGCCGGCACGCCCTTGATGAATGCGAAGCTCGACGAGATCCTCGTCGTCGCGCAAGTGTGGGATCCGAAGCGGATCATCGCGGAGTTCAAGGGGCCAGCGATGATTGCCGACGGACGCGGACCGACCTCGTTCTCCGTGAACTGGCGCGTCGGCGAGGCCAGCGTCCGCGGCCTCCCGGGGCCGCCGCAGCGCGCCGACCTCGTGTTCGAACAACCGACCATCGACCGCATCGAGGGCAACACCGCCGTGCCCGCAGCGCGCGCCGATCATGCCGAATTGCACGGCCGTCTCGCCGAGGGCACGCCGTCGGATCATCCGGTGCTGGAGACTGCGCTGCAGATCGAAAACGGCAGCATCCAGGGCGGTCATCCGCTGCTGGCCGAACCGTTCAATGCCGACATCCAGGCCCGCGTCACCGGGCTCAAGGACTTCCGGCCCAAACCCTGGCCGGAGCGGTTTCGCGAGATCCAGGCCGCCGGCGGTCATGTCGAGATCGTCCAATCGCGCATCCAGCAGGGCGAGTTGCTCGCCGTTGCCTCGGGCACGCTCAGCCTGACCGCCAACGGCAACATCGATGGCGAGGTGCAGATGACGGTCGCCGGGATCGAAAAGGTCATCCCGGCGCTCGGCCTCGACAAGATGCTCGAGAACGGCGTGCCGCAGGGAACGCTTGATCGCGTGGCGCCCGGTGTGAAGTCGCAGGACGTCAACAACCTGCTCGGTGCGCTCGACCGCGCCATTCCCGGCCTCGGCAAGGTCGTCAAGCAGAACGCCAATGTCGGCGTCGCACTTGGCATCAATGCGCTCGGCAAGGAGGCCACCCTCGAAGGCCGCAAGGCGCGGACCTTCCCGCTGCGGTTCTCCGACGGCGTCGTCGTGCTCGGTCCGTTCAAGGTCGCCCGCGTCCCTCCGCTGTTCTGACCTCAGTTCTTCTTCAACTGCGGCAGCGGCCGGCCGAAATCCGGCGCCGCCGAATCCTGGCCGATATCGACGATGCCGCGGCGGATCGCGCGCGTGCGGGTGAAGTGATCGAACAGCGCCTCGCCGTCGCCGCGCCGGATCGCCCGCGTCAGCTTCGACAGGTCCTCGGTGAAGGTGCCAAGCATGTCGAGCACGGCATCCTTGTTGCTCAGGAAGATGTCGCGCCACATCGTCGGATCGGAGGCGGCGATGCGGGTGAAGTCGCGGAAGCCGCCGGCGGAGAACTTGATCACCTCGGACTCGGTCACCTGCGCCAGCTCGTCGGCGGTGCCGACGATGGTGTAGGCGATCAGATGCGGCAGGTGGCTGGTGATCGCGAGCACGCGGTCGTGATGGTCCGGCGTCATGATCTCGACCTTGGCGCCGAGCGCCGTCCAGAACGCACGCAGACGATCGATCGCGCCGGCATCGACGCCGTCGGGCGGCGTCAGGATGCACCAGCGGTTGATGAACAGCTCGGCGAAGCCGGAATCGGGCCCGGAATTCTCGGTGCCGGCCACGGGATGGGCCGGCACGAAGTGGACGTTCGCCGGAAGATGCGGCGCCATGTCGCGCACGATCGCGCCTTTCACCGAGCCAACGTCGGAGACGACGGCGCCCGGCTTCAGATGCGGCGCGATCTCGGCCGCAACCGGACCGCAGGCGCCGACGGGAATGCAGAGGATGACGAGATCGGCGTCCTTGACCGCCTCTTCATTGCTCGCGACGACGCGGTCGACGACGCCGAGCTCGGCGACACGCGCGCGCGTCTTCTCCGAGCGCGCCGTGGTGACGATCTCGCCGGCCACGCCCTGCAGCCGCGCCGCGCGCGCGATCGAGCCGCCGATCAGGCCGAAGCCGATCAGCGCGACGCGTTCGAATCGCCCCGCGACGCTCATGTCGCCCTCATGAATTCGCTGAGAGCCTCCACGACCAGACGATTGGCCTCCTCGGTGCCGATCGTCATGCGCAACGCGTTCGGCAGCTTGTAGTTGGCGAGCGCGCGCAGCACGAGGCCGCGCCGGGTCAGGAATTCGTCGGCCTCGACCGCGGTCTTGCCCTTGTCGGTCGGGAAGTGGATCAGGATGAAATTGGTGACACTCGGCGTCACCTTCAGCCCAAGCTTGCCGATCTCCTCGGTCAGCCAGTTGCGCCACGTTTCCGTGTGCGTTTTCGACATCTGCTGATGCGCGGTGTCCTCGATCGCGGCGACCGCCGCGAGCATCGCCGGCGAGGAAACGTTGAACGGTCCGCGGATGCGGTTGATCGCATCGACGATATGCGCCGGGCCGAACATCCAGCCAACGCGGAGCGCCGCGAGCCCGTGGATCTTCGAGAACGTATGGGTGACCACGGTGTTCTCGGTCGTGGCGACCAGCTCGAGCCCGAACTCATAGTCGTTGCGCGAGACGTAATCGGCATAGGCGGCGTCGAGCACCAGCACGACCTGCGACGGCAGGCCGGCGCGCAGCCGCTTGACCTCGTCGAACGGGATGTAGGTGCCGGTCGGGTTGTTCGGGTTGGCGAGCCAGACCAGCTTGGTGCGCGGCGTCACCGCGGCAAGGATGGCGTCGACGTCGGTGCGATACTCCGTCTCCGCGGCAACCACGTTCCTGGCGCCGCAGGCCATGGTCGCAATCGGATAGACCAGGAAGCCGTGCGCGGTCGAGATCGCCTCGTCGCCTTGGCCGAGAAAGGTGTGTGCCAGCAGATTGAGGATCTCGTCGGAGCCGGCGCCGCAGACGATGCGGTCGGGATCGAGGCCGTAGGTGCGGCCGATCGCCTGGCGCAGCACCCGTGAAGTCCCTTCCGGATAATCTTCCAGGTGAGTGGCCGCACTCTTGAACGCCTCGATCGCCCTCGGCGAGGGGCCGAACGGGGTCTCATTGGCCGACAGTTTGAAAACCTTGCGGCCCGGCTCCGGCTGGGGACTCTTGCCCGGTGTATAGGGCGCGATATCGAGGATGCCGGGGTTCGGCACGGGGCGGTTCATCGTCAACTCCGGAAAATCATCACTGGCGCGGGGCGTCTCAGCTCGGAACCGTATAGCGTTTCGCATGGCCGCCGACGAGGGCGGCGGAGCGTACCGAGGCGCCCGCCGCGATCAGGGCAGCCCTGATCTTGTCGAGGTTCGACGGCGACTCGATCGATACCAGCAGTGCGGCGCCGTCGAAGGCGGTATCGGGCACCGCGATGACGTCGGCGAGCGGCGACAGCGCCCGCGACACCTGCGCATTCCAGCCGGAGACGCGGATGCTCCAGGTCTCGACCTCGAGCACCAGCGCATCGTCGGCGACGCGCGACACCGCGAACACCGGCAGCGCGGCGGGATGGTCGGCGCGCTCGATGAACGGCATCCGCGCGATGATCTTTGGTGCGCCCACGGGCTCGAGCGTGATCCACCACGGCGTATGGCCGGAGGTCGTCGACACCAGCGCGAGATCGCCCTTCGAGCGCGCCACAGCCTCGACTGCGGCTTGCGCGCTGAAATGCGGCACGTAGGGCACCACGAATCCGAAATGGAACCTGGCGGAATCGCGCATCGCGGATTCTCCGACCGACACGTCGGCATGAACCGAGAACGGCGCCTGCACATAGGTGAAGGTCGAGACGATCACGCGCCAGATCCCCTCGACGGTGTCGAGCGGCAGGATGCCGCGATGGCGCTGCACCAGGCGGCGCATCATGTCGGCCTCGCGCGCGGGCCTGAACGCCGAGCCAACCTCCTGGGTCTTCTTGACCTTGATCAGCCGGTCGATGATGTCGGCCCTGTTCATCAGCAACTGATGGACCTGCTCATCGATGGCATCGATCTCCTTGCGCAGATCGGCGAGCGAGGGCGGGGCGGGCGGCGGGTTCGACATGGTCCGTGTCACTCTTCGCGAGGCCACGGGAAAACCTGCGGCCAAAGGAACGGATGCCGTTCTCTCCGATGCCGCGGACCTGCGCAACAGCAAGTTTACCTTGCGCCATCCAGGCTTGGCTGACCTGCGGCAGAGCGCCCGACCAACGGTCAACCCCAGCTTGCCTTGACGAATAGCGCCCGCGGGACTAGTTTCTGCCCGTTCCGTGGTCATTTGAGCCGGCCGGCTTGCAGCCACGTTAAAAAACTCGCTAAACAGGCCGGGGACGTTATCGATCCCGGCCGAACCCCAGTTCAGGCCGGGTTTTTCATGGCCTGATGTGTCACGTGGTTCGGGAGCCCTGGCCGGATGGCTGGGGTGAGAGACATGACAGGTCTGACGCCGAAGTCCAAATCTGCGACGTCCAAATCCGCGACGCCTACATCCGCGTTGCGCACGGTCGCGCCCGACGAGCGCTCGCACGAGGTCGATCATCCGAGCTCGCCGGTGGCGCAGTTCGGCGCCGACAAGCCGCTCAGGCTCGATTGCGGCGTCGACCTGTCGCCGTTCCAGATCGCCTACCAGACCTACGGCGAGCTCAATGCCGACCGATCGAACGCGGTGCTGGTCTGCCACGCGCTGACCGGCGACCAGCACGTCGCCAACCGCCATCCCGTCACCGGCAAGCCCGGCTGGTGGGAGACGCTGGTCGGTCCCGGCCGCCCGCTCGATCCCAGTCGCTATTTCATCATCTGCTCCAACGTGATCGGCGGCTGCATGGGCTCGACCGGGCCGGCCTCGCTGAACCCCGCCACCGGCAAGGTGTGGGGGCTCGATTTCCCGATCATCACCATCCCCGACATGGTGCGGGCGCAGGCCATGCTGATCGATCATCTCGGCATCGACACGCTGTTCGCCGTGGTCGGCGGCTCGATGGGCGGCATGCAGGCGCTGCAATGGACGGTGGCCTATCCGCAGCGCGTGTTCGCCAATCTCGCGATCGCCTGCGCGACGCGCCACTCGGCGCAGAACATCGCCTTCCACGAGCTTGGCCGCCAGGCCGTGATGGCCGATCCCGACTGGGATCACGGCCGTTACGCCGACAAGGGCACGCATCCGCATCGCGGCCTGGCTGTGGCGCGCATGGCTGCGCACATCACCTACCTCTCCGACGCCGCCTTGCATCGCAAGTTCGGTCGCCGCATGCAGGACCGCGAGCTGCCGACGTTCTCCTTCGACGCCGATTTCCAAGTCGAGAGCTACCTGCGCTACCAGGGATCGTCCTTCGTCGAGCGCTTCGACGCCAACTCCTATCTCTATCTGACGCGGGCGATGGATTATTTCGACATCGCCGGCGACCATGACGGCGTGCTGGCGGCGGCGTTTCGCGGCATCAAGACCCGTTTTTGCGTGGTGTCGTTCACCAGCGACTGGCTGTTTCCGACTGCGGAGTCGCGCGCGCTGGTGCATGCGCTCAACGCCTCCAGCGCGCGGGTGTCGTTCGCCGAGATCGAGACCGACCGGGGCCACGACGCGTTCCTGCTCGATGTCCCCGAGTTCTTCGAGATCGCCAGCGCCTTTCTCGATTCCGCCGGCAAGGCGCGCGGGCTTGCCCATGCGAAGGGAGACTGAGCCATGAGCATGCAGGGTGTGCTGCCGCTGAACGGCTTCACTGGCGGCGAGGTGCTGGCCTATCGGCCTGATCATCTGCTGGTCGCCGGCATGGTCGAGCGCGGCTCCAAGGTGCTCGACATCGGCTGCGGCGATGGCGATCTGCTGCAACTGCTGGAAAGCCGCGGCATCGACGGCCGCGGCATCGAGCTGTCCCGCGAGGGCGTCAACCATTGCGTCGCCAAGGGGCTCGCGGTGGTGCAGGGCGACGCCGATACGGATCTCGTCGATTATCCGGACGACGCGTTCGACTACGTGATTCTGTCGCAGACCCTGCAGGCGACGCGGCAGCCCAAGGTCGTGCTGGAGAACCTGCTGCGCATCGGCCGCCGCGCCATCGTCACCTTTCCGAATTTCGGCTTCTGGCGGCTGCGGCTGCAGTTGCTGGTCGGTGGCCACATGCCGCGCACCGACAATCTGCCCTTCACCTGGTACGACACGCCGAACATTCATTTCTGCACCATCAAGGACTTCGTGCAGCTCTGCGACGAGATCGACGTCAAGATGGAACGCGCCGTCGCCCTCGATAGTTACGGCCGTCCCCTGCGCGTCGCCATGCCCTGGTGGTTCTGGAACATGTTCGGCGAGCAGGGGGTGTTCCTGCTGAGCAGGGGTGAGCGGCGGTAGGGAACCGAGCGCAGCCCCGGGGTGCTGCCGAAGTTTGGTCCTCGCTCTCTCCCCACGTCATGGCCGGGCTTGACCCACGGCTGTCCGGTTCAGCTTCCGCATATTGCGAGGCTCAACTGTTGTGGGTTTTTG
>NZ_JBNPUK010000012.1:0-279731 GCF_051168135.1 Bradyrhizobium sp. HKCCYLRH2060 | reverse complement strand
CAAAAACCCACAACAGTTGAGCCTCGCAATATGCGGAAGCTGAACCGGACAGCCGTGGGTCAAGCCCGGGCATGACGAGCTGACGAGCGGGTGCCACGGACGAACGAGAGAGTGCGATGAGCGCTTCGCGCTCAGCCCTTCTTGCCGCCCTTGCCTTCGCTCTCGAGCGCCTTGCGCACCGCCTTGAACTCCTCGCGCGAGCCGGCGTCGACGCGCGGAAAATGCAGGTCCAGGCCATCCAGCGCGGCGACGATGGTCGAGCCGATGACGACACGGGCGAACCATTTGTGGTCGGCCGGAACGACATGCCACGGCGCATAGGGCGTCGAGGTGTGGCGCACGATGTCCTGATAGACCGCCTGGTAGCGATTCCACCTCGCGCGCTCGGTGACGTCGCCCATCGAGAACTTCCAGTTCTTCGCCGGCTCCTCCAGCCGGTCGAGAAAGCGCTCGCGCTGCTCCTCCTTGGAGATGTTGAGGAAGAACTTCAGGATCACGGTGCCGTTGCGCGTGAGGTAGCGCTCGAACGCGGAGATGTCCTCGAAGCGCTCGTGCCAGATGTTCTTGGTGACGAGCCGCGGCGGCAGCTTCTCCGCTTTCAGGATCTCCGGATGCACGCGCGTGACCAGGCATTCCTCGTAGTAGGAGCGGTTGAAGATGCCGATGCGGCCGCGCTCGGGGAGCGCGATGGCGCTGCGCCACATGAAGTCGTGGTCGAGCTCCTTGGAGGTCGGCTGCTTGAACGAGGTGACCTCGCAGCCCTGCGGATTGACGCCCTCGAAGATGCTCTTGATCGCGCTGTCCTTGCCGGAGGCGTCCATGCCCTGCAGCAGCACCAGCACCGACCAGCGGTCCTGCGCGTAGAGCTTCTCCTGGAAGTCGGCGAGCCGCTGGCGGTTCCGCTCGATGATCGCCTCGCCCTCTTCCTTGGCGAGGCCGCCCTTGACCTTGGTCTTATGCGACTTGAGATGAAACTTGTGCCCGCCATCGATCCGGAACGGCGAGATGAAACCATCGAGCTCATCGGCCAGCGTGCGCGGTTTCTTGCTCATGAGGACGGCTCTCCGGGGCTGAATTGCGTTTCGAGGAAGGCGGTCACGAAGCGCGGCATCGCCGCAGTCAGATCATTCCTGCTTCGAACCAGCCGTATCGAGCAGAGTTCCGGCTCGTCCTGGGCCGCGAGGTTGGCCTCGATGCGGCGCTGCAGAGCCTCGCCCATGTCAGAGGCGTCGAGCACGCGCATCAGCGCGATCGACGCGCCGGTCACGACACAGTCCCAATGCGCCGCGGCCTGATAGTCCGATGGCGCGAGTCCCGTCTCCTCCTCGACCTCGCGCGCGACGTTGGCGGCGAGATCGAGCACACCGTCGCTGACGTCGTCGAGATCCGGCGTGCCGGCGGGAAAGTACAGCCGGCCGGCATTGGCGGTATGCGCGCCCATCTCGCCGAGCACGAAGGCGCCGTCCGCGGACCGCAGCGCGCCCATGCCGAAGCCGTTGAAGGCGGTGCGATCCGGAAAGCCCCAGTCGCGCCACGCCAGCAGGCTGGCGAAATCGGTCTCGAAATAGCTCGCCGAAAAACGTCCATCCGCGATGCGCGGATTGCGCCCGAGCAGCACACGGCCGTTCCACAGGCCGGGCCTCGCGCGCTGGCATTCCGCGAAATGCGCCGCGATGTCGTCGCGGCGCTGGTTCGCGAACGGCCAGTCCCACGGCTCGACCTTGAGGTCGAGCGTGGTGACGCGCTGGATGACGACGTCCGTCATCCGCTATTTCGCGCCCTTCGCCTGCTCGACGAACTTGTTGGTGAAGGTCTTGCTGACGTCGACATTGGCCTTGGCGACGTCGGGCGAGCCGGTCGAGAACACCGCGAGCACGGCGTCGGCGCCCTTCGGATCCATCTTGCCGGTCTGGGAGTACATCGGAATGGTGTTCTTCAGCGCCGCGAGATACAGCGCCTTGTCCTTGCCAACGAGCTCCTCCGGCATCTTCGCCATGATCTCCTCCGGCGTATGCGAATGGATCCAGCCCAGCGTCGCCACGATGGCGTTGGTCAGCGCCTGCGCCTCCTTGTCATGGCCGGCGATCCAGGCCGCCGTCGAGTACAGCGCGCCGCCGGGATATTCGCCGCCGAACACCTCCAGCGTGTCGTGCTGGGTGCGGGTATCGCTGAGGATCTTGAGGTCAGGATGCTTGCCCTGCAGCACGGTGACCGAGGGATCGAGCATCACGGCCGCGTCGATCTGGCCCTGCTCCATCGCCGCCACCGCGGTCGCGCCCAGGCCGACGCCGATCACGGCGGTACCCGACGGATCGAGGCCGTTCTTCTTCAGCATGTACTTCAGGAAGAAGTCGGTCGAGGAGCCCGGCGCGCTGACGCCGACCTTCTTGCCGGCGAGATCCTTGATCGAGCTGATCTCCTTGTTGTGCGACGGCGCCACCACCAGCACGAGACCGGGATAGCGGTCGTAGACGACGAAGGACTGCATCTCCTGCTTCTTGGCCGCGAGATTGACGCAGTGATCGAAATAGCCGGAGACGACGTCGGCGCTGCCGCCGAGCACCGCCTTCAGCGCATCCGAGCCGCCCTTGAGATCGACCAGCTCGACGTCGAGCCCGGCCTTCTCGTATTCGCCGAGCTGCTTGGCCAGCACGGTCGGCAGATAGCACAGGCACGCGCCGCCGCCGATTGCGATGGTAACCTTGGTGGCCGCGCTGGCGAGACCGGTGCTCAGCGTCAGCGCCAGCAGCGCGCCGGTGACCCGGCCGATGATCTTGTTCATGTGTTTCCTCCGTTCTGTCGTTGGTCAGATTAGGCGTGTTGATGTGGCTTTAGAAGGCTGCGCCACCCACCGCCGTCGTCCCGGCGAACGCCGGGACCCATAACCCCAGGGAGTGGTTTGGGGCACACGGGACGACCCGTCTTTTCCAACCGCGATATCACGCGGTATGGGTCCCGGCGTTCGCCGGGACGACGGCGGAGGATGTGGGAGCACCGCGCCCCTCACCGCCCATCCGCCGCATCAGGCCGCCACACCAGGAGCCGCCGCTCCACCAGCGTGACGCAGATGTCGATCAGGATGACGAACGCCGACAGCACGAACATGCCGGCGAACACGCCGGCGACGTCGAAGATGCCTTCGGCCTGCTGGATCAGATAGCCGAGGCCGGCGGCCGAGCCGAGATATTCGCCGACGACAGCGCCGACGACGGCGAAGCCCACCGAGGTGTGCAGCGACGAGAACATCCAGGACAGCGCCGACGGCCAATAGACGTGGCGCATCAACTGCCGCTCGCTCATGCCGAGCATGCGGGCATTGTCGCGCACCACGGTCGAGACCTCCTTCACGCCCTGATAGACGTTGAAGAACACGATGAAGAAGACGAGCGTCACGCCGAGCGCGACCTTGGACCAGATCCCCAAGCCCAGCCACAGCGTGAAGATCGGCGCCAGCACCACGCGCGGCAGCGCATTGGCCATCTTGACGTAGGGATCGAACACGGCGGCCACCAGCGGCTTGCGCGCGAACCAGAAGCCGACCAGGACGCCGCCGAGCGAGCCGATCGCGAACGCCAGGATCGATTCCCACAGGGTGATCGCGAGGTGCTTCCAGATCGCGCCGGTCGAGAACCATTTGACGACCTGCGCTGATACGTCGACCGGATTGGAGAAGAAGAATGGCGGAAGCCAGATGCGCCCGAACACCGGCACGGTGGCGAAGAACTGCCACAGCGCAATCGCGACGATGGCGACCAGCAGCTGCAGCGCGAGCAAACCAAGACGCGACATTCAGGCCGCCTCGCGCTGCGTGAGGGGTCCACGGCCGACGCCACTTGCGCCGCTGCGCTCCCTCCCCCCTTGTGGGGGAGGGCTGGGGAGGGGGGTCCCCCAACCACCAGTCTTTCCGGGGTACCCCCCTCCCCGACCCTCCCCCACAAGGGGGGAGGGAGCACACTGCACGCGCCGAAACAGCGGGGCTCCCACGAAGCTCATTGCCGCCCCCATCACACCGCCTCCGCCTGCTTGTAGGTCTTCTCGACCTCGGACTTCAGCGTCTGCCAGATCTCGCGATGCAGTTCGTGGAACTCGTGCTTCATGCGCACCTCGAAGATGTCGCGCGGACGCGGCAGGGTCACGCGCCAGTCGCCGATGATGCGCGAGGCGGGGCCGGCCGACATGATGACGACGCGGTCGGCGAGCGCGATCGCCTCCTCCAGATCGTGAGTGACGAACAGCACCGCCTTGCGGTCGGCATTCCAGAGATCGAGCAGCAAATTGCCCATGATCTGCCGGGTCTGCGCGTCGAGCGGCCCGAACGGCTCGTCCATCAGGATGATGCGGGGATTGCGGATCAGCACCTGGGCGAGCCCGACGCGCTTGCGCTGGCCGCCAGACAGCATGTGCGGATAGCGGTTGCCGAAGGCGCCGAGGCCGACCGAGGTCAGCCATTGCTGCGCCTTGGCGGCCGCATCCTTCGACGGCGAGCCCGCGACCTCGAGCCCGATCGCGACGTTCTCCAGCGCGGTCTTCCATGGGAACAACGCATCGGCCTGGAACAGATAGCCGGCGTCGCGATTGAGGCCGGCCAGCGGCTGGCCGAAGATGCGCACCTGGCCGGCGGCCGGCTTCAGCAGTCCCGCCGCCACGTTGAGAAGGGTGGATTTGCCGCAGCCGGTCGGCCCGACGATGGCGACGAACTCGCCGTCGGCGACGGCCAGATCCGCCGTCTCGACGGCGGTGTAGGTGCGTCCGCCGGCGAGACGGAATGCCACCGTCGTTCGCTCCAGCGCGACCGCGGCGGCCGTGGGCATCGTCACGTCCAAGTTCCTCCCCGGAGAATGGCCGGGACGGCTTAGCCGCTTGCGCGGCGAAGTTCAACGCGCGGCCCGGACGTGCTAGGTCATCTGACTGAGCCCAAGGCCAACACCTCCGCCAACACCTCGGCCAACCGTTCCGCAAGGCCGCATGCCGCGCACGCCGTTCATCGTCTACGCCAACGTCCGCAAGAGCTTTCCTGGTCCGTCGGTCACCGTGACCGCGGTCGACGGCGTATCGATGGAGGTCGCCGAGGGTGAGTTCCTGGCGATCGTGGGCGGCTCCGGCTCGGGCAAGACCACGCTGCTGCGGCTGACCAACCGCCTGATCGAGCTGGACGGCGGCGCGATCCGGATTGCCGGTGAGGATATCGCCGGCCTCGATCCTGTCAGCCTGCGTCGCCGGATTGGCACCGTGTTCCAGAACGGGGCGCTGTTTCCGCACATGACGGTTGCCGCCAACATCGGCATCACCCCCAGGCTGCTGGGGACCCCGCCGGCCGAGATCGCCACGCGCGTCGGCGAGCTGCTCGACCTCGTGCGGCTCGACCGCAAGGCCCATCGCGACCGGCTGCCGCACGAGCTCTCCGGCGGCCAGCGCCAGCGCGTCGGCGTCGCCCGCGCGCTCGCGGCGCGGCCGAAGATCGTGCTGATGGACGAGCCGTTCGGCGCGCTCGATCCGCTGACGCGTGATGCGCTCGGCAGCGACTACCGCGCCCTGCACGAGCAGTTCGCGCTGACCACGATCATGATCACGCACGACATCACCGAGGCCCTGCTGCTCGCCGACCGCATCGCAGTGATGCGCGGCGGACGCCTAATCGAGATCGGCACGCCGGCCGAGCTCGCGGCCAGCCGCGAACCCTACGTGACGGAGCTGATGACGACGCCGCGCCGGCAGGCGGCGCGGCTGGCCGCGCTGCTGCCCGAAAGCGGCGCAGCATGAGCGCCCTGTCCGATCCACGCTTCACCGAGGCGCTGTCGCATCTCCCTGACTATCTCGGCAGCCATCTGCGCGTGAGCCTCGCCGCGCTGGCGCTCGGCCTTGCCGTGAGCTTTCCACTGGCGCTGCTCGCGCGCAATCGCCCTGCCCTGCGCAATCTGCTGCTCGGCGCGGCAAGCGTGGTGCAGACGGTGCCGGGACTGGCGCTGCTGGCGCTGTTCTATCCGCTGCTGCTGGCGCTGACGGCACTCACCTTGCGCTGGTTCGGGCTCTCGTTCTCGGCCTTCGGCTTCCTGCCCGCGGTGCTGGCGCTGGCGCTGTATTCGATGCTGCCGGTGCTGCGCAACACCATCACCGGGCTGAACGGCGTCGACGCAAGCCTGATCGAGGCCGCCAAAGGCGTCGGCATGACCGAGCGCCAGGCGCTCACGATGGTGGAGCTGCCGCTGGCGCTGCCGGTGATCATGGCCGGCATCCGCACCGCTGCGGTGTGGGTGATCGGCACCGCGACCTTGTCGACGCCGATCGGCCAGACCTCGCTCGGCAACTACATCTTTGCCGGGCTGCAGACCCAGAACTGGGTGCTGGTCGTGTTCGGCTGCGTCGCCGCCGCCGTGCTGGCGCTTGCCATCGATCAGTTGCTGGCGCTGATCGAGCATGGCCTGCGCAGGCGCAGCCGTGCCCGTGTCGGGCTTGGCACCGCAACCATCGCGCTGATGGTCGGCGCCAGTCTCCTGCCCTCGCTGGCCGGCAGCTCGGCACGCTACGTGATCGGCGCCAAGACTTTTACCGAGCAATATGTGCTGTCGGCCTTGATCAGCGAGCGGCTGCAGGCAACCGGTCTCTCGGCGACGACACGCGCCGGGCTTGGCTCCAGCGTGATCTATGAGGCGCTCAAGAACGGCGACATCGATGCCTATGTCGACTATTCCGGCACGCTGTGGGCCAACCAGTTTCACCACAAGGAGCCGTTGCCGCGCGCCGCGCTGCTCGATGCGCTGAAGCAGGATCTCGCCAAGGACAAGGTGAGCCTGCTCGGCGAGCTCGGCTTCGAGAACGCCTACGCGCTGGTGATGCCGCGCAAGACGGCCGAGGCGCTCGGCATCCGCTCGATCGCCGACCTCGCGCGTCACACCAGCGACATGTCGATCGCCGGCGACTACGAGTTCTTCTCGCGCCCGGAATGGGCGGCCTTGCGCGACGCCTATGGCCTCGCCTTCCGCGCCCAGCGCCAGATGCAGCCCGACTTCATGTATGCCGCGGCCGCCTCCGGCGAGGTCGACGTCATCGCCGGCTACACCAGCGACGGCCTGATCGCGAAATACGATCTCGTCGTGCTCGACGACCCCAAGCAGGCGATCCCGCCTTACGACGCGATCCTGCTGCTGTCGCCGAAGCGTGCCGAGGACCGCGCGTTGCAGGATGCGTTACGACCGCTGCTCGGCCGCATCGACATCGCGACGATGCAGCAGGCCAATCTGCGCGCCTCCGGCAGTGACGCGGAGTCCTCGCCGCAGGCGGTGGCGCGCTGGCTGTGGGCGAAGATCGGGAAGTAGATCATCCGCTTTCCGAGTTCTGCCTGATCGCTCCCGACGTTACGACTGCTTGTCCGGCCAATTCAATCGCAATCATCTCTCGCGCGCGAGCCCGATAAGGGCTCTTGCAGAGCGAGCGAACGTGTTCGAGCCACAACGCCCCGGGGACCGCGCATATCATCAGTTAAACTTATAAGATTGACTTCATAACTGACCTGCCATAGCCTTGCGGCATGAGCCGACAGTCACCCCGGAAGGTCCCCCCGCCCGCTACCCATGCCCTGGCTGGCGAGCTGCGGGCGGTCGCCGGCAAGCTGAAGCGCCGGCTGCGCGAGCAGGCTGACGCGGGCGATCTGCCGCCGTCTCAGGTATCGGTGCTGCTTCGCCTCGAAAAAGACGGGCCCACGACGGCCTCGCATCTCGCGCGGATCGAGGGGATGCGGCCGCAATCGATGGGGCCAATCATTGCAGCGCTGGAAAGCGCCGGCCTGGTGCGCGGATCGCCGGACCCGGGGGACGGCCGGCAGACCATCCTTTCGCTGACAGAGGCATGCCGCGTCCGGATCGACGAAGGACGCGCCGCGCGGCAGGACTGGCTGTCGCGCACCATCGCGGCGCGGCTCTCGCCAGCGGAGCAGCAGCAACTCGCTTCAGCCATCGTGCTGCTCAGGCGCCTGGTCGACGACTGACGCGTGACGGCCGCGCGCAAACGCGCGCCGCGTGCAAGAGGAGATCATCAATGGCGCTCACGCAGCTCGATCTGAATACCGCGCTCATCGTTGTCGATCTGCAGAAAGGCATCGTCGGCGCATGCTTGCTGCATCCGATCGGCGAGGTCATCGCACGCGCTTCCGCCTTGGCGGAACGTTTCCGCGCGCTCAGGCTTCCGGTCGTGCTGGTCAATGTCGCCGGCACCGCCCCGGGACGGACCGAGCGGCCGACACGTCTCACCGCGCCGTTCCCTGCGGACTGGGCCGATCTCATCCCCGAGCTGAACCGGCAACCGCACGACATCGTGGTGACCAAGCGGACCTGGGGCGCCTTCGCCAGCACCGATCTGGAGACACGATTGAAGGCGCGCGACGTGACGCAGGTGGTCGTTGCCGGCGTGGCCACCGGCACCGGCGTCGAGTCCACGGCGCGGCAAGCGTATGAGCAGGGCTTCAACGTCACGCTCGCCGTCGACGCCATGACCGACACGCGCCCCGAGGCGCACCAGTACAGCCTCACCCATGTCTTTCCGCGACTGGGCGAAACCGGCACGTCTGCGGACATCATCCGACTGCTCGACGCGAGGACCCCCCTGACATGACCTGGCTTGATCTCTTTTCCTATTTCTTCGGCGGCGCCTTCCTGGCCAACGCCGTTCCGCATGTCGTGGCCGGCCTGATGGGTCAGCCGTTCCAGAGCCCGTTCGCGAAACCTTCGGGACGCGGCCTCTCCTCGTCGACGGTGAACGTGCTCTGGGGCCTGTTCAACGTCGCCGTCGGCTATCTGCTGGTCTGCCGCGTCGGCGATTTCGAACTGAGAAACACAAGCGATGTCGTGGCTCTCGGCCTCGGCTCGCTCGCCATCGGCCTGATGCTCGCGCGACACTTCGGCGCGCTCCATGGTGGCGATCTGCGGAAGCGATCATGACGGGCAAGGCGCCGGGCATGTTCCGGTCGCTGCACAAGTTCAACTACCGGGTCTGGGCGGCCGGCGCGCTCGTCTCCAATATCGGCACCTGGATGCAACGCACCGCCCAGACTTGGCTGGTGCTGATCCAGCTCACCTCGCATAACGCGTCCGCCGTCGGCACGGTGATGGCGCTGCAGTACGGGCCGCAGCTCCTGCTGTTACCTCTGACCGGCTACGTGGCCGACCATTTCAATCAGCGACGGGTCTTGATCGCCACCCAGGCGACGATGGGAGCGTTCGCGCTCATCCTCGGCCTTCTCACCGTGACCGGCGTCGTCCAGCTCTGGCAAGTCGACGTGTTCGCATTCCTGTTCGGCTGCGCGGCAGCCTTCGACGCTCCGGTGCGCCAGACGTTCGTCGCCGAGTTGGTCGGGAACGACGATTTGCCCAACGCGATCGCGCTCAACTCGACATCGTTCAACGCCGCGCGGATGATCGGCCCGGCAATCGCCGGCATGGTGATCGCCGCGTTCGGCACCGGCTGGGCCTTCCTGATCAACGGCGCGTCGTTCATGGCCGTGCTGGCGTCGTTGAACCTGCTCCGCATCGCCGATCTGCGTCCGAACCCGCGGGCGCAGCACGCCAAGGGAAACGTCCTGGCGAGCGTCACCGCCGGCTTTCACTACGCATGGTCCCACCCGGAGCTCCGGGCCACTTTGATCATGCTCGCCCTGATCGGAACGTTCGGGCTCAACTTCCAGATCTTCGTCTCGACGATGGCGATCAAGGTCTTTCACAGCGATGCACGCGGCTACGGCCTGTTGTCCTCGGTCATGGCCGTCGGCACGGTTGCCGGCGCCCTGTTCAACGCCAGCCGGCGCAGGCCGAGATTTGGCGCGCTGCTCGCAGGCAGCGGCCTGTTCGGACTAGGCTGCACGCTGGCCGCGCTCGCCCCGACCATCTGGCTGTTCGGCGCCGCGCTCGTCGTCATCGGCGTCGCGGCGCTCATGTTCACCAACACCACCAACAGCCTGATGCAGCTTGCGACCGAGCCCTCCATGCGCGGCCGGGTGATGGCGCTGCGCGTCGGCGTCGCACTCGGCGGCACGCCGATCGGCGCGCCGATCGTGGGCTGGGTGGCCGACAGCCTCGGCCCGCGCTGGGCACTCGGCGTCGGCGCGGCGTCAGGTCTCGCTGCCGCGCTCGTTGCCATCGCAGCGATGCGAACGCCGCATCGAACGTGATCTCACATCCCCGGCTCGATCGGCTTCTCGACCGCGCCGCCGCTCTCGGCCCAATCCTTGAACGCGCCGACATTGAAGACCTTGTCGTAGCCGAGGTCCTTCAGCGTCTTCCCTGCCAGCGCCGAGCGGCCGCCGGAGGCGCAATACAGAATGACGCTCTTGTCCTTGCTGAAATTCTTGTCGTGATAGGGCGAGTCCGGATCGGCGCGGAATTCGAGCATGCCGCGCGAGACGTGATGCGCGCCTTCGATCTTGCCGCTCTTCTCGACCTCCGGCGCATCGCGCACGTCGAGCACCAGCGTGTTGCCCTTGGCGATCATCGCCTGCGCCTCGGCCGGCGTGATCTTCGGCACCGCGGCGTTGGCGGCTTCCAGCATCTGCTTGACTGAGGTCGACATCGATTTCCTCCCGGACGTTGACGAGACAGCGGTAGCGGTCCGCCGGCCGGTTCACAACCCTCGATCAGGGGACCGGCGCGGGGCGCAGCAAAGGAAACTGCAGCCGCTTTGTCCACATAGTGGACGATCATAGCCGAAAATAACAAGCATATGGACTCCACCGGTGTCATCGGTCATTCTTCAACCATGTCCATTTCCCGCCCCCTCCCGATCAGCCGCGACCGCGCCGTCGAAACGATGCTCGCGGACAGCGCCAGCGATGCCGCCTTTGCCACGACCCTGGCCAAGGGCCTGTTCGTGCTGGAGGCGTTCGGGACCGGATCGGCGGTGCTCGGCAACATGGACATCTCGGTCCGGACCGGAATTCCGCGGCCGACCGTGGCCCGGCTGACCCACACCCTCACCGAGCTCGGCTATCTCTCGTTCGATCAGGCGCTCGCGAAGTATCGCCTCGGCATCCGCGCGTTGCGGATGGCGCATCCGCTGCTCGCCGACATGCCGTTCCGGCAGATCGCGCGGCCGCTGATGCAGGATCTCGCCGCGAGCGTCCGCGGCACGGTGTCGATCGGCCTGCTCGACGGCAGCGCCGTGGTCTATGTCGAGACCGCGCGCTCCGGCGACGTCGGCCCGCATGTTCCCGACATCGGCATGCCGATCTCGGTGGTCGCGACCGCGATGGGGCGCGCCGCGTCGTCGATCCTGCCGCCCGGCGCGGCCGCGCGTTTCGACGCGCAGCTCGCCGCCGGCGACGCCGAGCAATGGAGCGATTTTTCCGCGCTCTATTTCGGCGGCATCACGCAATGTGCCGAGCGCGGTTTCTGCACCTGCATCGGCGAATACATGCCCGCGATTCACGCCGTCGCCGCGCCGCTGCATTACGCGAACAGCTCCGGCCGCGCCTTCGCGATCAATTGCGGCATTCCCGCCTTCCGGCTGCAGCCGGGCCAGCTCGAGGCCGAGATCGGCCCGCGCATCACGGCGCTCGCCGCCAGCATCCGGGCGCTCATCAACGAAGCCGAGCCCGAGATCATCAGGCGCGCGCCGGAGCCGGCGCTTGCGGCCGAAGCCGGCTGAGACAGGTGCATCACGACATGGCCGGGCCACTCCAGGGTTTGCGCGTTCTCGACATCGCAACGATCATCGCGGCGCCGTTCGCGGCCACGCTGCTCGCCGACTATGGCGCCGACGTCCTGAAGATCGAGATGCCGGGCCAAGGCGACGGTGTCCGCACCTTCCCGCCGTTCAAGGACGGCAAGCCGCTGTGGTGGAAGACCGCCAACCGCAACAAGAGCTTCGCGACGCTCGATTTGCGCACGCCCGACGGGCTCGCGCTGTTCAAGCGGCTGCTGCCGCGCTTCGACGTGCTGATCGAGAACTTCCGCCCCGGCACGCTCGATCGCTGGGGACTGACGAAGGAGGTGCTGTGGTCGATCCAGCCGCGCCTCGTCATCCTGCGCGCCACCGCGTTCGGGCAGGACGGGCCGTACAAGGACCGTCCGGGCTTTGCCCGCATCTTCGAGGCAATGGGCGGGCTCACCTACATCACCGGCGAGGCCGAGGGCGAGCCGACCCATCCAGGCTATCCGATCGGCGATGCCATCGGCGGCGCCTTCGGCGCACTCGGCGTGCTGGCGGCGTTGTGGAAGCGGGCGCGCGATCCCGAGGCGCCGGGCGAGGAGATCGATCTGGCGCTGACCGAGGCTGTCTTCCGCTTGCTCGACGTGTTGCCCGTCGAGCACGACCAGCTCGGCTTCAGCCGCAGCCGGATCGGCAATGCCAACGGCTACTCGGCGCCGGCCGCGGTCTATCGCACCCGCAACGATCGCTGGGTGACGCTCGCCGGCTCGACCAACGCGCTCTACGCCGCCAACTGTCGCGCGATCGACCGTCCTGACCTGATCGAGGATCCGCGCTTCGCGAACAATGCCTCGCGGGTGAAGCATTCGGCCGAGCTCAACGCGATCTTCGCCGCCTGGTGCGCGGCGCATGACCTCGATGAGGTCGTCGCCCGCTTCACCGCGGCCAAGGGAACGATCGCGCCGATCTACGCGATCGACCAGATCGCGGCCGATCCGCAGGCGATCGCGCGCGAGATGATCACGCGCGTGCCCGATCGCGATTTCGGCTCGGTGGCGATGTCGAACGTCGTACCGCGCTTTGGCAACGATCCCGCGGCGCTGCGCCATGCCGCGGGCGACGTCGGCCAGGACAACCTGGAGATCTATCAGGGCTGGCTTGGACTGTCAGACCAGGAGATGGACGATCTCGCGCGCAGGAAGGTGATCTGACGCGGCGCGAGCAGATACGACCAGGCGCAGCGAAGAACGCGCCGGAGCAGCCCGGACAAGGGATGCAGCAGACAGGGAGATGCGCGATGAGACCGTTGACGATGACGCGCCGTGGCCTGCTCGGTGCCGGAGCCGCGCTGGCCCTGGGCCGCAGCCATCCCGCACGCGCCGAGGGCGAGTGGCCGACCCGCATGGTGCGGCTGATCTGTCCCTATGGCGCCGGCGGCGCCAGCGACATCTCACTGCGCCTTCTGGCGACGGAGTTCGAACATCACCTCGGTCAGCAGTTCATCATCGAGAACAAGCCGGGCGCCGGCAGCCGCATCGCCAACGACGTCGTCGCCCGCGCCGCGCCCGACGGCTACACCCTGCTCTACGCCGCTGCGCCCTACGTCACCGCCGAAGCGCTGTTCGGCAAGCTGACCTACGACCCGGTCAAGGATCTGCGCCCCGTCGCCGGCACCGTCGTCGCGCCGATCTTCCTGATGATCAGCGCCAACGCGCCGTTCAAGACGCTCGCCGAGCTGATCGCCTACGGCAAGTCCAAGCCCGAAGGCCTGACCTTCGCCTCGCCGGGCGCCGGCTCGCAGCCGCATCTCGCCGCCGAGCTGCTGTTCCGCGACGCCAAGGTGACCGGCCTCAACATTCCCTTCCGCGGCGACTCGATGGCCTACACCGAGCTGCTCGCCGGCCGCGTCGACGCGACGCTGACCGCGATCAGCACGGCGCTGCCCTATATCCAGGCCGGCCAGTTTCGCGTGCTCGGCGTCGCCGCCACCGAGCCGAGCGCGATCTATCCGCAGGCGCCGACGCTGCGCGAGCAGGGCCTGCCGAACGTGGTCGCGTCGGGCTGGTACGGCTTCATGGCGCCGGGCGCGACGCCGCAAGCCATCGTCGACCGGCTGTCGCGCGAGATCATCGCCGATCTCGCCGCTCCCGAGGTGAAGCAGAAGCTGTTCGCACAAGGGCTCGACGTGCAGCCGCGCGACCCCACGGCGTTCGGCCAGTTCATCGCCGACGAAACCAAAAAATGGAGCGCGGTCATCCGCGACGCCGCCATCAAGGCCGAATGAGTTTCACAAAAAATGATCAGGGAGTGGATGTGATGAGGATTGGGACCACCGCGCTGGCCGCGCTTGCCCTGCTGTCGCTCGCCGCGACGGCTTCGGCGGCCGAGAAGAAGTACGACACCGGGGCCAGCGACAGCGAGATCAAGGTCGGCCAGACCGTGCCGCTGAGCGGCCCGGCCTCGGCCTATGCCACGATTGGCAAGGCGCAGGCCGCCTATATGAAGATGATCAACGACCAGGGCGGCGTGAACGGCCGCAAGATCAACCTGATCCAGTATGACGACGCCTACTCGCCGCCGAAGACGGTCGAGCAGGTGCGCAAGCTGGTCGAGAGCGACGAGGTGCTCCTGACGTTCCAGATCATCGGCACCGCGCCGAACGTCGCCGTGCAGAAATATCTCAACGCGAAGAAGGTGCCGCAACTGTTCGCGGCCACCGGCGCCTCGCGCTTCACCGATCCCAAGAACTTTCCCTGGACGATGGGCTTCAATCCGAGCTACGTCGTCGAAGGACGCATCTACGGCCAGTACATTCTCAAGACCCATCCCGACGCCAAGATCGGCGTGCTCTACCAGAACGACGATCTCGGCCGCGACTATCTCGCTGGCCTGAAGGCCGGGCTGGGCGACAAGGCCGCCAAGATGATCGTGGCCGAATCGTCGTACGAGATCACCGAGCCGACGATCGATTCGCACATCCTGAAGCTGAAGGACGCCGGCGCCGATCTGCTGTTCAGCGCCTCCACGCCGAAGCAGGCGGCGCAGGCCATCAAGAAGGTCGCCGAGCTCGGCTGGAAGCCGGTCCACATCGTCGACATCAATGCCAATTCGCTGGGCGCCACCCTGAAGCCCGCCGGGCTCGAGAATGCCAAGGGCCTGATCAGCGTCGGCTACGTCAAGGACCCGCTCGAGGAGGGCTTCAAGAACGACCCCGGCGTGCAGCGCTATCTCGCCTTCATGGAGAAATACTATCCCGACGGCGACAAGGGCTCGAACTTCAACGTCTATGGCTACATCACCGCCGAGCTGCTTGTTCAGGTGCTGAAGCAGTGCGGCGACGAGCTGACGCGGGAGAACGTGCTGAAGCAGGCCACCCATCTCGACCATGTCGAGCTCGGCATGCTGCTGCCGGGCATCAGCATCACGACCTCGCCGACCGACTATCGCGTCAACAAGCAGTTGCAGATGATCCAGTTCGACGGCGCGCACTGGCAGAACATCGGCGGCATCGTCACCGACGCGGCCGCGGATTAGCAGCGGCGGCTGCGCCCCAGACCGGCCGCCCCTCGGCGTCGGCCGGTCACAACCCCCGGATCAGCTCGGCGTCGATCAGCATGCGGTTGAAGCGGCGCGCCTCGGCGCCGTCGCCGCAGGCATAGAACACGCCCTTGCAGCGGAGCATGATCTCCTTCTGCTCGGCAAAGGACGGATCGAGCGGAATTCCGGCGGCCTCGAGCGTGACCAGCGGCAGATAGGCGGCGTCGATCCGGTCCATCACGACCGCGCTCTGGCGCGGCTCGAAATTGACGGCATCGATCGCGTAATACGTCCGATAATAGCGCGGATCGTAGCTTTCGAGCTTCTCGCCGATGCCGGCCTCGTCGAGCTTGGGATCGAGAATGTGCGGCGAGAACTCCGGCTGGTGATCGCCATAGCGGACGATCAGGAACGGCTGGTCGCCGAACCTCTTCTTCAGGCTCGCAAGAAAGCGCTGATAGTCCGCTGCGCTCATCATCTGCCGGCGCAGATATTCGTCGATCGAAGGCAGATTGCCGGGCGCACGCCAGGACGGCGTCAAATCGGGCCGGAACGTCGTCTCCCACGGGAAATGGTTGGCGGCGAGATAGACGAACATGAACAGCGGCTTGCCGCGCGGCCGGTGCTGCATCAGGTCGAGCGCGGCGTCGTAGAAGAAGCCGTCGGGCTCGACGCCCTTGGCGCCGAGATCGCGCGCGTCGAGGAAACGATCGACACCGACAGTGGTCTGAAAGCTGCGCGCGCTCATGAAGGCGCCCTGCGCGGGATACAGCGACACCGTGTCGTAGCCGCAATTGCGCAGCGCCAGCGGCAGGCCGCGCTCGACCCGGCCGGACGCGATCCGCGTCACGAAATAGGCGAAACGGCCGAACGATCGCGACGACAGGCCGGCGAGCACGTTGTACTCGGTGAACCAGCTCGGGCCGCCATTGCTCTCGGCCATGAACTGCCGCGCCTTGCCGTCGAACGACTTGAAGTGGCTGCCATAGCCATCGGGCACCTTGATGCCCTCAGCCGAGCGGATGTCGAAACTGGATTCGTCGTGGATCAGCACGATGTTCGGCCGGCGCGCGGCCGGATGACAGGAATCCGGGACGAAGGCAGCCAGACTTCGATCAGCCGTGGCGTCGGATTCCATGAAGCCGTTGGCGAGGAAGTCGGACACCGCCGTGACGCCGGAGCGCGCGAATTTCGACAGATAGCCGTCGTCATAGTAGCCGCGCCAGGCCTCGTCGCGCCAGTTAAGCGAATACAGCGTCAGCGCCGCGAGGCAGGCGAGCTTGCCGGCGAGCGCCGGCAGCCGCGCGATCCGGAACGGGTCGGCCCACCACAGCAGCCCCAACAGCGGCAACACGACCGCGACGGCCACCAGCACCGACAGCTTGAGATTCGGAAAGATCGTGAACAGGAATGCCGCGCTGTCGTGATCGATCAGCATCACGTCGACGAAGTTCGCGGTCATCTGGACCACAGCGTGCTTGAGCTGCGACAGCAGCACCAGCACCACGACCATGGTCAGCGCCAGCGCGGCCGACACCGCAGGCCGCCGCAGCAGCACCAGCCAGAAGCCGTTCAGGATGCCCCAGGCCAGCACGAAGCCGAGCCGCGAGCCGAAATCGTTCTCGGTGTGCAGCATCAGAGCGAGCGCCGCCACATGCGGCGCGGCGACGGCGGACAGCCGGACGGTGGCAGAGCGTGTTGCGCTCACAGCAGTGAGCGTGGTGATCGGTTGGTCGTTCGGGGTCAGTGACATCAGCCGGTCGAAAGCAGGCGCCCTTCGCCGGCGCATGCCGACAGATCAAGGAAGCCGATCCTGTCATTCGACCGTAATGAAATCGTCACAAATCACAACAGCCCGGATTTGCACGGAGCCGCGCGCCGATCGTCCGGCATGGCGGACCGGCGCAGCTCCCGGCGACGGCTCCGGGACCGGAGCGATGGCCGGGCCGCGATCAGTGCTCCGAGCCGGTCTCGAGCAGCCGCTCGCGCACCAGACGCACCGCGCCGCGACTCCAGGAATAATTGGCGCCGAGGCGCAGCCCGCTGTCGCCGGCGACGACGAGTGCGCCACTGTCGGCCTGGCGGACGCGAAAACCGATGATGTATTCGGTGCGGCCGATCCGCCTGACGATGCCGAGCAGCGACTGCTGGGCGCCGACCGCGCGCGCCACTCGCGCCTCGCAATCGTCGCACTCACGCACCGGCTGCCCCGGCTTGATCTCGCCGGCGGCGTCCACGAGGCGATAACGCCCGGACTGCGCCAGCAGCTGCCGCACCGCGTCGGTCGCCTCCTGCAGCCCCTTCTGGTCGGACTCCGTCGCGCCGAGCGCAGCGCCTGCGCTGGTGTCGTCGAGCTCGAATGGCAAGAGCGCCAGCCGGATCGGCTCCGGCGGCGCCAGCGCGTCACGGACCTGGCGCGAGACGAACATCTCGGCGCGCTGCCAGGCCTCGTCGCTGTCGCCGCGGAAGGTGAAGACCTTGTCGAACAGCACCCGATGGGAGGTGACGTCGATGGCCGACGCCCGCGCCCACTGCACCAGGGTCGAGAGCTTCTGGACACCACCGGTGACCACGACGGTGGCGCCGGCCGCGGCCGCCATCTGCAACCGTGCCTCCGGCGACGCATCAGTCGGACAGGACAGAGCGCAGGACGGGCTGACCGGACGCAGCCGAGCATCCGCGGCGACGTCTCGGCGAAGCGCGGCCATGAACGCATCCAGCCGCCGCTGATGCGCTGCGGTCTGATCGACCGGCTCGCCGGACGTGTCGAGATAGCTGAAATCATCGACCAACACGGCCGGGACATCACCAGAGGCGGCGCGGACCGGGCCGGCCGCGAGAGCAAGCGCGAGAACGAGGCAACGGACGAGGCGGCGGTTCGACATGAGATTCCCCTGCAACGATGTCTGGCGCTCCGAAGCTAGATGCCGGCGCGGCATGGCTGCAGCGGCGAGGATCCCGGCGAGGCACGGGAAAATTTCACGACCGCATTGTCCACCGGGCCGCGGCGCTTTTGGCCCGGGCGGTTCTGCCGTTAAATGCCGGCGGGCTGGGCTGCCATGGACGCGCCGAAGATGTGGAGCCGCTACGACCTCAAATACCGCCTGACGCTGCGCATCGCGGCGGTCTCGGCGCTCTGCTTCGCGGCGATCTGCGCCTATGTGCTGTTCGACACCGACCGCTCGGTGCATGCGCGCAACGCGCGGATCGCCGAGATCACGGCCCGGACGCTGCAACTGCAGCAGAGCAAGATGCATTGGGTCAGCAGCCCGCCGGCCGGCTTTCCCGACCTCGACGCGGTCGCGGCCGCGGCGATGGGACCGGGGCTGTGCATCGCCTATCGCGGCGTCGACGGCGTGATCGTGCAGCGGATCTGCGGCGGCGCGGACGCGCAGGCGGACGATCCGCCCCGCGCCTTCGCGATGCCGTATCGGCGGCTGTTCGAGCCGGGCCGGGAAGCGGCACGGCCGGTCAGGTTTCGCGGCGAGAGGACCGGCGATGCGGTCGTCTGGATCGATGCCGGCGTCATGACCGCGGACGCCTGGCGCGAGCTCGGCCGGCTGCTGCCGGTACTCGGGACGGCGCTGGTGCTGCTGTGCGTGCTGGCCTACGCCGCACTGGCCCGCGCGCTGCGCCCGACGCGGCTGATCCGCGCCGGGCTGGAGCGGATCGCCGCCAACGATCTGTCGGCGCGGCTGCCACCGTTCGACCTCGCCGAGCTCTCGGCGATCCGCGATGCCTTCAATCAGCTCGCCGAGGGGCTGGAGACGGCGCTGGCGCAGCGCGGCGAATTGACCCGGCGCCTGATTGCCCTGGAAGACGACGAACGCCGCCACCTCGCCCGCGAGCTGCATGACGAATTCGGCCAGTCGCTGGCGGCGATCCGGGCGCTCGCAGCGTCGATCCGTCAAAGCGCGGCGCAGGATTGCCCCGCTCTGGTCGGCGAATGCGACGGCATCGCGCGCACCGCGAGCGACATGATGGAGCAGTTGCGCGGCGCGCTGATGCGGCTGCGTCCGCCTGATGTCGACGAGCTCGGCCTCGCCGGCAGCCTCGAAGGCCTCGTGGCCGGCTGGAACCGGCGGCAGCACGGCCGCACCGTGTTCGAGATCAGCCTGTCGGGCGACGTCGACCGGCTGCCCGGCATCGTCGCCAGCAACGTCTACCGCATCGCGCAGGAGGCGCTCACCAACGCCGTCAAGCACGCCGGCGCGACGCGCGTGCGATTGCAGTTGACGCTTCAGGACGGGCCGGCCCAGTCGGCGCCCGAGAGCACGACCGTGCTCACCGTCGAAGATGACGGTCCTGCCGGCGATGCGCCCGACAAGCCGGGCATGGGCCTGCTCGGCATGCGCGAGCGCGTCGCCTCCATGGGGGGTCAGATGAGTTTTGCGGCCACGTCCGGCGGCGCGCGCCTCCGCGTCGAGATTCCGCTCCCGGCCCTGCCCGGCCTCTCGCCTGCGCAGCCGGAAACGGCCTACGCGGCATGACGACGTCCGCCGGCACCATCCTGCTGGTCGACGACCATGCCGTGGTCCGCGAGGGCTACAGGTCGATGCTGCAGAAGCAGCCGGGGCTGCGCGTGGTCGCCGAAGCCGCCGATGGCGCCGAAGCCTACCGGCTGTTCAAGGAGGTCAGGCCCGATCTCGTCATCATGGACCTGACGATGCCGGGCGTCGGCGGCATCGAGGGCATCCGCCGCATCCGGCAATGGGATCGCGGCGCGCGCATCCTCGTGTTCACCATGCATGAGAATGCCGGCTTCGCGGTGCAGGCGATCCGCGCCGGCGCCCGCGGCTATGTCACCAAGAGCAGCCCGCCGGAGGCTCTCGTGCGCGCCGTCATGGACGTGCTGGCAGGCCGCATCGCGATCAGCCCCGACATCGATCACGAGCTCGCGCTCAGCCGCCTCTCCGGCGAGCGCGCCGCCGCCGACGTGCTGTCCGCGCGCGAGTTTGAGGTGATGCAGATGCTGCTGGCCGAACGGACGACGGACGAGATCGCGTCCGCGCTGCATCTCAGCCCGAAGACGGTTGCCAACCTGCACTCGCTGATCAAGGACAAGCTCGGCGTCGCCACCGACATCGAGCTGGTGCGGCTGGCGCTGCGGCAGGGCCTGCTGAGCTGAGCCGGCGGGGCTTACATCCCCGCGAGAAAGCTCAGGAGTCGCCCTGCGGCGTTGCTGCGGCTTCCGGCGCCGTGACCGGATCGTCGATCAGGTGAAACGCGCGCCCGAGCCGGCGCTGCACGCTCATCACGGCGCGGTCGACGTCGCTGATCAGGCTGTCGCCGAGAACGACGTGCGGGATCTCCCAGTTGCGGCCGCTGCGCACGTCGAGCGCATGAACCGCCGGCACGCGCGCGGTCTCGCAGCCCGGCTGCGCGCGAAGGTCCTCCTCGACCAGGCGGGTCAGCTCCGCCTGGGTCTTGCCGATGGTCGTCATCGCCGGCATCAGGGCCTGGTCGCGGGCATCAGGCCGAGCCGCTTGGCGATGATGCGATCGACGGTCCGTTTCGGAAGCACCCGCACGATCCATTGCCTCATGGCGTCGGGCGCGATCTCGTAGCGCACCTTGGGCGCCGGCAAGGTCAAGGCGTCGGCCACCCGCGCGGCGATGGTCTCGGCCGGCAGCCCGGACTTGCCGAGATTCAGCATGAAGGCGCGGATCTTCTGCAGCGCCGGGAAGAACGGCGAGGCCCGATAAGGCGACAGGTCGACGTCGTCGGCCTTGGCCCAGATCGGAGTCTTCACCGCGCCCGGCGCGATGATGATGACGTCGATGCCGAACAGCATCATCTCACGGCGCAGGCTCTCGGACAGCCCTTCGATCGCGTGCTTCGAGGTCGAATACGGCGCCAACAGCGGGTTGCCGTTGCGCCCGGCCACCGAGCTGACCATCACGATCCGGCCCCGCTCCCCTTTCATGGCCGGATCCGCTCCGAGCAGCGGCGCGAACGCCTGGGTGGCGATCACCGGGCCGATGACGTTGACCTCCATCTGATGGCGGAACTGCGCGATCGGCAGCTCCGTCACCGGCCCCGCGACGGCGATGCCGGCATTGTTGACCAGGCCGGCGAGCGCCTCGCCGGCGAGGGCCGCTCGCACCTCCTGCGCGGCCGCCTTCACCGCCGCCTCGTCGGTCACGTCGAACAGCAGCGGCGTGAAGTTGGCGCCGAGCTCGCTGCGCAGACGGTCTGAATCGGCCTGCTTGCGAACGCTGCCGAACACGCGAAAGCCGCGCGCGAGCATGAGCTTCGAACAGGCGAACCCGATGCCGGTGGATGCGCCGGTGACGACGACGGATTTCATGGGGACCTCAACGATTTGCGCGGCGATTATCGCACGGGATGCGGCAGGATGCTGGCGCTGATTTTTCGCGCGAGGTCATCGCATGCCGAGCCTGTCCCGGGAACACCGGGCGACGGCACGCTTTGCACGGCGCATCGGCGAGACCGACCGTGGCAAGAATGGGATTTAGCTTTCAATGCTTGGGAGGATGAGAGCTGACGTGAGATCGAGGGCAGCGGCCAAACTGGATGAAGGAAGGTTTGTGACCTTATGAGATCGTTAACCTTTCCGCCTCGCTCGCCTGTCTTCGCCGGGTCTGCAAGGAGGTGATCGCACCTCATTCCATCGATTGTCCGGCGAATCTCCGAAAGGCCGGGCTCCGACCCGTCTTCCCCTCTATGCGTATCGTCTTAATTTTCCGTATCCGTGTTTCTCCGGAGTACTACGCCCTCCGCCCCTAACGCATTGTTATCGCCCGTGCCGAAAACTGCCCCGGCCGAAAGCCTTGCAGCGGATCCCACACGCGTTGCTGTCGCTCCGGCAATCCGGACCAACGAGCGCGATCGTGTCACAGCCAGAACAGCTTCCGCTTTCAGAAAACTCCATCATCACCGAACTCGAAGAAGCCGTCCGCAGCGGCTCCTCGGCGAAGCGCGTCAACACGCTGCGCCAGGTCACCAACCTGTTCCTGCATGACGGCGAACGCCTCAGCGAGGACCAGATCAAGGTGTTCGACAACGTGCTGTGCATGCTGGTCTCGCGGGTCGAGACCCGCGCGCGGGCCGAGCTCAGCAAGCATCTCGCGCCGGTCGACTATGCGCCCGTCGAATTGATCCAGCAGCTCGCCCGCGACGATGAAATCTCGGTGGCCGAGAACGTGCTGATGCACTCGAGCCGGCTCACCGAGCATACGCTGGTGGAGGTCGCGGCGACCAAGGGCCAGGATCACCTGATGGCGATCTCCAGCCGCCCGCATCTGACCGAGGCGGTGACCGACATCATCGTCGACCGCGGCGAGCGCCGGGTCATCCGCAAGCTCGCCAACAACCAGACCGCGCGCTTCTCCGAGACCGGCTATTCCGGGATGATGGCGCATGCCGAGGACGACGACGAATTGTCCGAGATCATCGGGCTGCGCATCGACCTGCCTACCAAGCATCTGCGCGACCTCCTGCGCCGCGCAACCGAAGCCGTGCGCGCCAAGTTGATGGCCTCGGCGCCGCCGGCGTTGCAGCAGGAGATCAAGAAGATCCTCAAGGCGATCGCCGACGTTGCGCGCAGCGACGGCGGCCTGATCGGGCGCGACTTCACGCTGGCCGAAGAGGCCGTCAAGCGCATGAAGGGGCTGAACGAGCTCAACGATGCCGCCATCGCCTTCTTCGCCGAGACCCGCCGCTTCGGCGAGGTGTCCGCCGCACTCGGCCTGCTCAACAACGTCCCGACCGAGATGATGGCCAAGGTGCTGGAGGGCCCGCGCACCGACATCGTGCTGATCCCCTGCCGTGCCGCCGGGCTGGCCTGGTCGGTGGTGGCGAAGATCCTGACCCACCGGCCGATCAAGCACGCCATCGACAGCGACACGCTGAAGCTCGCGGAACGCGACTATTCCCGCCTGTCCCTCGACACCGCCCAGCGCACCCTGCGGTTCTGGATGGTGCACAACAAGGTCGAGAAGTAAGCGGCGCTCGCAAGCGATCCGCGCCGGAATTGATTCGCGCCTCACATCCCGCTGTCGTCCCTGCGAACGACAGCTGTGGGGCGTCGCGGGCGCCGGGTATCTCACGCCGAACGCGGCGGCCGAGAGAGTTCGCCACACGCAATCCACGCCAGCGCGTTATCGCCAGGAGATCACCGGGCGCCGGATTGACTTTGGTGCGCCCGCACTCCTACGGTGACGGCGACGGTGCCCCTCGACCGGGGCTCAATAGGGAATGCGGTGCCGGAGACGTCTCGCAAGGGACGTGACCGAAGGCCGCAGCTGCCCCCGCAACTGTAAGCGGCGAATCTCGCGTCAGAGGCCACTGGGAAATCTCGGTCCCGGGAAGGCGACGTGGAGGTGACGACCCGCGAGCCAGGAGACCTGCCGTCAGCCGTGGTCACACGCGAGGATGCCGGTCGGGGCGTTATTGGCATCGTTTTCAGGCAGGCCTGCAAAGGCGTGCATGAGACCTCGTTCGCGGTGACGTGCCACTGACGTCATGCCGAGGTCACTCGTGTCTCCCGTTCCCCATGCCAGGCGCCGTCGCGCCCTTCTGTCGTCGTTCTGCCTCCTCTCGTCGTTCGCGCTGCTCGGTCCCTCCCCCGCAACGGCGCAGCAATCCGCCTCGCCCGATCTGCTGCCGCCGGTCGAGGTCGACCCGCCGCACCGGCCGATCGCTCCGAAACCGGCCATCCCCCGCAGAGCCGGCAACGCCGCGCATCAACAGATGCCGGCGGCAAAGCCGGAATCGCCGGCCAGCCCGCCCGTCGCGGTCAGCCCGGCCGGCATCGTGACGCCGGTCGCCAACGTCGCGAATGCGATCACGGTGGTGACCGACAAGGACATCGCCGCGCAGCAGGCCCGCACCGTGCCGGACATCCTGAGCACCGTCCCCGGATTGAACGTCGTGCAGGCCGGCGGCCCGGGCGGCCAGACCAACGTCTTCATGCGCGGCACCAATGCCAACCACACCAAGCTCATCATCGACGGCATCGACGTCGGCGACGTCACCAACGGCAACGGTGCGTTCGATTTCGCGCATCTGCTCGCTGCCGACATCCAGCAGCTCGAGGTGCTGCGCGGGCCGCAGAGCGGGCTGTACGGCTCCGATGCGATCGGCGGCGTGATCTCGGTGATCACGCGCAAGGGCGACGGCCCGGCGCGGGCGACCGCCTCGGTCGAGAGCGGGTCGTTCAAGACCTTCAACCAGTCGGCCGGCGTCAGCGGCTCACAAGACAATGTCAACTACGCGGTCAATGTCGCGCATCTGCACGCCGGCGATGTGCCGGTGACGCCATGGCAACTGCTCCCGGCCGGGCAGAAGGCGATCGGCAACGCCTACGACAACGTGACCGCCTCGTCCAAGCTCGGCGTCGATCTCAACGAGGCCTGGACGTTGAACTCGGTGATTCGATACACCGACGCCACCCTGCTGTTCACCGGCGACAGCGGCTTTCCCGGCGTTCCCGATGCTATCAGGAGCAACCACACCGTCCACCAGCTGGGGACGCGCGAGGAAGCCGTGTGGTCGCTGCTCGGCGGCCGCATCAGGAACTATTTCGGTGTCAACTACGTGAACAACTGGTCGTCCGATCTGACGGCGGGCAATCCCGTGGCCGCGGTCGCAACCGGCGAGCGCATCAAATATGACTGGCACGCGGTGACCGAACTGGCGCCGCACAACAATCTCGTCGTCGGCCTCGAGCGGCAGACCGAGCGGCTGAAAACAACTGATCTTTCCGCCGAGAACGGCAACAAGGCCGGCTTCATCGAGCTGCAGACGGAGTTCGCGAAACGCTGGTTTGTGGTCGCGAGCCTGCGCAACGACGTCAACGACCAGTTCGGCGGCCATGGCACCTACCGCATCGCGCCGGCGGTGATCCTGCCGCTCACCGGGACCAAGATGAAGGCCAGCTACGGCACCGGCTTCAAGGCACCGACCTTGAGTCAGCTGCACCAGGATTTTCCGGCGTTCAACTTCTTCGCCAATCCCAACCTGAAGCCGGAGCAGAGCACCGGCTACGACGCCGGCTTCGAACAGCCGCTGTTTTCCGATCGCATCCGCTTCGGCGCGACCTACTTCCACAACAGCATCACCAACCTGATCAATTTCAACGCGACCTTCACCTCCTATGCCAATGTCGGCCTCGCGACCACCGAAGGCACCGAGAGTTTTGTGGCGGCGAAGTTGACCGACCGGATCTCGCTGCGTGCGGACTACACCTTCACCCGCGCGGTCGATGCGGCCACCGGCCAGCAGCTATTGCGGCGGCCGAAGGAGAAATGGAGCGCCACGGCGGTGTGGACACCACTCGATGCGCTGACGCTGTCTGCCACCGTGCTGCGCATCGGCAACTGGCTCGACGTCAGCCGCGACGGCATGACCACGGGCCTCGTCGCGCCCGGCTACACGGTCGTGAACCTGCGCGGCGACTACGCGCTGTCCAACCAGGTCAAGCTGTTCGGCCGGATCGATAATCTATTCAACCGCCAGTACCAGAACCCGACCGGGTTCCTGGCGCCCGGCTTCGGTGTGTTCGGCGGCATCCGGGTGGCGACATCAGGCGTGCACTGACGGCATACCGCGGCGGCTGACAGCCACCGCGAAACTGGACTACAATTCCACCAACAGGAGATGTTCCATGGCTCTAGACACTCTCGACCGCTCCCCTTCCGAAGTTCGCCTTGCGCCCGTCCCGCAAGCGCATGCCGCGACATTCTGCTTTGCGCTGCTGACAGCGGCCTGCGCGCTGGCGAGCTTTGTGTTCGCCTGCGCGACGCCGTTTGCGGCCTTCGCCGTGATCGCCGCCGCCATGCTGCCGCTGCGCTCGGCGCTGCCGGCGATGCTCGGCGCCTGGCTGGTCAACCAGGGCATCGGCTTCGGCGCGCTGCACTATCCGGTGGATGCCAACACGCTGGCCTGGGGCGCCATGATCGGCGTCGCGGCGCTGAGCGCCACCGTTGTGGCCCGCCTGGCGCTGGCGACCTTGCGCACGGCACCAGCGCCGCTCGCATTTGCCGTCGCGCTCCTCAGTGCCTACGCCGCCTATGAGCTGGTGCTGCTGGCCGCCACGCCCGCGCTCGGCGGTGCGACGAGCTTCGCCCTCCCGATCGTCGCCCGCCTCGGCCTGACCAGCGCCGCCTGGCTGGTCGGCCTCGTCGCCGTCAGCGAGATCGTCCGCCTGCTGACCCCGCTGGTCTCGCGCCGCGCGGCCTCCTGACCGGCGGCCATCTCCTAGCCACCAAACAAGAACGGCGGGCCTCGGCCCGCCGTTCTCATATCCGATCGTCGTCGCAAGAGCTCAGTTCTTGCTCTTGTCGACCAGCGCGCCCTTCTTGATCCAGGGCATCATGTCGCGCAGGCGGGCGCCGACTTCCTCGATCGGGTGCTGGGCAAGCTTGGCGCGGGTCGCCTTGAACGAGGTCTGGTTGACCTTGTTCTCCAGCATCCAGTCGCGCGCGAAGCGGCCGGACTGGATGTCGCCGAGCACCTTCTTCATCTCCGCCTTAGTCTCGGGCGTGATGATGCGCGGGCCGGTGACGTACTCGCCGTACTCGGCGGTGTTGGAGATCGAGTAGTTCATGTTGGCGATGCCGCCTTCATAGATCAGGTCGACGATCAGCTTGACCTCGTGGAGGCACTCGAAATAGGCCATCTCCGGGGCGTAGCCGGCCTCGGTCAGGGTCTCGTAGCCGGCCTTGATCAGCTCGACCAGGCCGCCGCACAGCACCGCCTGCTCGCCGAACAGGTCGGTCTCGCACTCTTCCTTGAACGTGGTCTCGATGATGCCGGCGCGGCCGCCGCCGATCGCCGAGGCGTAGGACAGGCCGAGGTCATGGGCGTTGCCCGAGGAATCCTTGGCGATCGCGATCAGGCAGGGCACGCCGCCGCCGCGCTGGTACTCGGAGCGGACGGTGTGGCCGGGGCCTTTCGGCGCGATCATCAGCACGTCGAGATCGGCGCGCGGGTCGAGCAGGTTGAAGTGGACGTTCAGGCCGTGGGCGAACACCAGTGCGGCGCCCTGCTTCATGTTGTCGTGCAGGTGCTCGCGGTAGATGTCGCCCTGCAGCTCGTCCGGGGTCAGCATCATCACGAGGTCGGCCCACTTGGCGGCCTCGGCGACTTCCATCACCTTGAAGCCGGCGCCTTCGGCCTTCTTGGCCGAGGCCGAGCCCTTGCGCAGCGCGATCGCGACGTCCTTGACGCCGGAATCCTTCAGGTTGAGCGCGTGGGCATGGCCCTGGCTGCCATAGCCGACGATGACGACCTTCTTGCCCTTGATCAGGTTCAGATCGGCGTCGCGATCGTAGTAGACACGCATTGTCGTTTCCTCTTTGAGATGGCCGGAATTGGCTGAAAAGTCAGACGCTTGGGTGAGGCACGGGCGGCTGCGCCCGGACGAAATCCGGCCCGTGTCTAGAGCATTTTGGCCCCGCTTGGAAACCCCGATCTCGCATGGCGACGGCGCCTTTCATGCGTCCATGAACACGGGATAGAGCGAGGCGAGCAGCAGCGCGGCCATCAGGATGTTGAAGGCGCGGACCGCACGCTCGGAGCTCAGCAGCGGCCGCAAGGCCGTGCCGAACAGGGTCCAGGTGATGGTCGAGCCGATCGCCATCACGAAGCTGATCGCGACCTGCAGCGCGACATTGGCCGGAAAGCTGGCAATCGCGGCATAGGCGGTGATGGTGCTGATCACCATCACCCAGCCCTTGCCATTGACCCACTGGAACAGCGCCGCGCCCCAGAACGACATCGGGCCGCGCGGCTTGGTATCTTCCGGCTTGGCCGATCCGGAGAAGGCGATCGCGACCGCGAGGTAGATCAGATAGGCGGCGCCGAGATATTTCAGCACGTCCTGCAGCACGGGATAGCGGATGAACACCGTGGCCAGCCCAAAGCCGACCGCGCCGACCATGAAGGCGAAGCCGAAGCTGACGCCCATCATGTGCGGCACCGTGCGGCGGAAGCCATGGGTCACGCCCGACGACAGCAGCATGATGTTGTTCGGACCCGGCGTGAACGCCATCACGAAGGCGAAGGTGACGAAAGCGATGAGGAGCTGCTGGGACATCAGGACGTTCTCGCCGCAAGCAAGCACTGACTTGCGGTCACCTGCGCATGGCGGCCGCGCCTGTCGCGGCGCGGGCAGTGCAACCTCGCTCCGCTTGCGGGGAGAGGTCGGATTGCATCGCCAGATGCAATCCGGGTGAGGGGGTACAGGTCTAACGGCGAACGCTCCCCGTGCGGCTGCCCCTCACCCCGACCCTCTCCCCGTAAGAACGGGGAGAGGGAGCGCACCGTCGCCTGCGCGAAAGTGAGACTCACCAATCTGCCGCTCATAGCTAGCCCTGCCCCGCCGGCTTCTGCAGCACGTAGGTCGCGTGCATCGGGGCGTGATAGTCGGCGGACACCGTGACGAAGCCGACCTCGGTCAGCATGCGCTCCATCACCCAGGCGAAGGTGGAGTTCTCGTCGCGCATGTGGGTGATGACGCTGTCGCGGGCGAGGTCGTGGTTCTTGATGTTGAAATCCGCCCATTGCTCAACCGAGCGCTCCGCGCCGTCGGGCATGGAGACATAGACGATGTCGCGCAGGAAGAACTGCGCGCCCGGCTTCAGCGCCGCGAAGATCCGTGCCAGCGCCACCGCCTTCCAGAAATCCGGCAGGTGGTGCAGCGTGAACTCGCTGGCGATCAGGTCATAGGTGGCAGGCTCATAGGCGAACGACAGCAGCCCCGCCGAATGCATCCGCACCGCGGTACGGCGGTCGCGGGTGTAGATCTTGGTCAGCGCCAGCATCGCCGGCGAGATGTCGATGGCGTCCACCACGGCCCCCATCAGCGCCGCTTCCGTCGCCAGCACGCCATTGCCGCAGCCGATGTCGGCCACCCGCCAGCCCGGCTTGACACCGAGCATCTTCAACGCGGCGCGCGCACGCTCGTCGGCATCGTCGCCCGAACCGTAGATCGAGGCCACGGCATGATCGAGACCGATCCGGTTGCGTTCGTTGTAGTACCAGTCGCGCGCCAGCATGGCTCACATCCCTTCCGGTCCCCGCCCGATCGCCGCAATGCCGGTCCTGGCGACTTCCACCAGGCCCAGCGGACGCATCAGATCGATGAATTGCGTGATCTTGTCGGTGTTGCCTGTGATCTCGAACACGAAGCTCTCGGTCGTGGCGTCGATCACGCGGGCGCGGAACGCATCCGCCAGCCGCAGCGCCTCGACGCGCGGCTCGCCGATGCCGCGCACCTTGACCATCGCCAGCTCGCGCTCGATCGCGCGTTTCGTCAGCGTCATGTCGACGACGCGATAGACCGGGATCATGCGGTCGAGCTGATGCTTGATCTGCTGGATCACCATCGGCGTGCCGGTCGTGACGATGGTGATGCGCGACAGGTGCTTCTGGCTCTCGGTCTCGGAGACGGTGAGGCTCTCGATGTTGTAGCCGCGCCCCGAGAACAGGCCGATGACCCGCGCCAGCACGCCGGGCTCGTTCTGCACCAGCACGGCAAGCGTGTGCGTTTCGTTCGGATCGTGGCGGTCTTCGATGAAATAGGCGGAGGCTGGCTGGTTCATTGGTGTCCCCTTAGAATTTCATCCGTCATGGCCGGGCTTGTCCCGGCCATCCACGTCGAGCGTCGCGCGTGCGGCATCGTGGATGCCCGGGCCTTCGCCGCGCCGAAGCGGCTTCGGCCGCGCAGGCGGGTCAAGCCCGGGCATGACGGCGGTATGTGGAGTGAGCGGAGTGCCCATTACGACAACTCCGCCATTTCTTCGGTTGCTGCCGGCAGCACCCAGCGCCTGAACAAATCGAGATCGATGTTGCCGCCGGTCAGCACCAGACCGACGCGCTTGCCGGCCAGCCTGCCCTTTTCCTGCAAGGCGGCTGCGAGCGACGCCGCACCAGCGCCTTCGGCGAGATTATGCGTGTCGGTCCACAGGATGCGCACGGCCTCGGCGATCTCGGCGTCGCTGACCTGCACGATCCGCGAGGCGCCTTTCAGGATGATCGCGAGCGCATCCGCATCCGGGCTGCGCGTGGCGAGACCATCGGCGTGGGTGTCGGCGCTGTTGGTCGTCACCACCGTCCGCGCGGCGAACGACAGCGCGTAGGACGGCGCCTCGGTCGACTGCACGCCGACGATCTCGGTCTTCAGGCCCAGGAGATCGCGCGCGAGGATGCAGCCGCAGATGCCGGAGCCCTGCCCGATCGAGACGTAAAGCACGTCGAGATCGGGGGCGCTGCGCAACAGCTCCAGCGCGTAGGTGGCGACACCGCGCACGAGATCGCGATGGAACGACGGCACCATGTGCAGGCCGTCGCGCGCAGCGTGACGCCCGGCTTCCTCGCGCGCCTCCTGGAAGTCGCTGCCATGCTCGATCAGCGCAGCGCCGAACGCCGCCATCGCGCGGTTCTTCTCGACCGAGTTGCCCCGGGGCACGTAGATCGTCACCGGCAGGCCGTTGCGGCGGCCGGCGAAGGCGATGCTCTGGCCATGATTGCCGCGCGTCGCGGTGATCAGGCCGCGGACATCGGGCTGCGTGCGCTTGAGGCTGTCGACATAGACCAGCCCGCCGCGCACCTTGAAGGCCCCGGCTGGGGTGTGGTTCTCGTGCTTGACGACGACGTGCGTCCCCAGCCGCTGCGCCAGCAACGGCCACGCATGCGCGGGCGTCGCCGGCACCGCGGCGGCGACGATGGCGTGGGCGGCTTCGAGCTCAGCGAGCGTGAACATGGAATTGCTCATTTGTCAGAAGCGGACAGCTCCAGGCGCCGCTGCGCTCCCTCTCCCCGTTCTTACGGGGAGAGGGTCGGGGTGAGGGGCAGACGCACGGGACTTGCGCGTGGTGAGACCTGTACCCCCTCACCCGGATCGCATCTGGCGATGCGATCCGACCTCTCAGCGCGAGCGAAGCTCGTCGCGCCCCCGCAAGCGGGGAGAGGTTGAGAGCCAGACTGCCGAACGCGCGTGCCATCACCGCACCATCACTCCTGTCGAACTCACACCAGCGCCTTGCCGCCGGCGAACGCCGCCGCCGGATCGGACGCTTCCGCCGGCAGGATCATCTCGTTGTGCGCCTTGCCCGACGGGATCATCGGGAAGCAGTTCTCCAGCGCCGCGACGCGGCAGTCGAACAGCACCGGCTTCTTGACCGAGATCATCTCCTTGATCGCGCCGTCGAGGTCGCCGGGCTTGCTGACCTGCAGACCAACGCCGCCATAGGCTTCGGCGAGCTTGACGAAGTCCGGCAGCGCCTCCGAGTAGGAATGCGACAGGCGGTTGCCGTGCAGCAGCTGCTGCCACTGGCGCACCATGCCCATGTACTGGTTGTTCAGGATGAAGATCTTGACCGGCAGCTCGTACTGCACGGCCGTCGACATCTCCTGCATCGTCATCTGCACCGAGGCGTCGCCGCCGATGTCGATGACGAGGCTGTCGGGATGGGCGACCTGGACGCCGATCGCGGCCGGCAGGCCGTAGCCCATGGTGCCGAGACCGCCCGAGGTCATCCAGCGGTGCGGCTCCTCGAAGCCGTAGAACTGCGCCGCCCACATCTGGTGCTGGCCGACCTCGGTCGTGATGTAGGTGTCGCGCCCGCGCGTCAGCTCGAACAGCCGCTGGATCGCATATTGCGGCATGATGACGTCGCGGTTCGGCTTGTAGGCCAGCGAGTTGCGCGCACGCCAGACGGCGATCTCCTGCCACCACGACTTGATGTCGGGCTTCTTCGCCTCGGCCCTGAACACCTGCAGGATGTCGGCGAGCACGTCGCCGCAATCGCCGATGATCGGCACGTCGACGCGGATGTTCTTGTTGATCGAGGACGGATCGATGTCGATGTGGATCTTCTTCGAGCCGGGCGAGAACGCATCGGTGCGCCCGGTGATGCGGTCATCGAAGCGCGCGCCGACGCACAGCATGACGTCGCAATCATGCATCGCCATGTTGGCCTCGTAGGTGCCGTGCATGCCGAGCATGCCCAGCCAATTCTTGCCAGAGGCCGGATAGGCGCCGAGCCCCATCAGGGTCGAGGTGATCGGGAAGCCCGTGACCTCGACCAGCTCGCGCAGCAGCTTCGAGGCGTCGGGTCCGGAATTGACGACGCCGCCGCCGGAATAGATCACCGGCCGCTTGGCCGAGGCCAGCAGCGCCACGGCCTTGCGGATCTGCATCGCGTCGCCCTTGACGCGCGGCGAATAGGACACGTGGACGTCCGACTTGCGCGGCGGATGATAGGTGCCGGTCGCGAACTGCACGTCCTTCGGCACGTCGACCACGACCGGGCCGGGACGGCCCGTGGTGGCGACGTAGAACGCCTCGTGCAGCACCTTGGCGAGGTCGTTGACATCGCGGACCAGCCAATTGTGCTTGGTGCAGGGCCGGGTGATGCCGACCGTGTCGCATTCCTGGAAGGCATCGTTGCCGATCAGGTGCGTCGGCACCTGGCCGGTGATGCAGACCAGGGGAATCGAATCCATCAGTGCGTCCGCCAGCGGCGTCACCATGTTGGTGGCGCCCGGGCCCGAGGTCACCAGCACGACGCCCGGCTTGCCGGTCGAGCGCGCATAGCCTTCGGCGGCGTGGCCGGCGCCCTGCTCGTGGCGGACCAGGATGTGCTGGACCTCGCTCTGCTGGAAAATCTCGTCATAGATCGGAAGCACCGCGCCGCCAGGATAGCCGAAGAGGTGCTGCACGCCGTGGTCGATGAGCGCGCGCACGATCATCGCGGCGCCGGTCATCTGGTTCGGATCGTGGCTCTTGTCGGTCATGGCGGGCTCCGGATCGCTGGGTCTCAGCGGCTTGTCGTTTTGGTCGGTCGGTTCGGTCGGCTGGTTTTCTGTTGGTTCAGCGTGGTCGGGTCGCTTCGGGCAATAAAAAAGGGCCCTGGAAGGCCCTGCGCACCGCTCGGATCATGGATGGCCGCTAGCCATCCCCGGCGATGCGCCTGGGTACGACTACGATAAGGAGGGCAATAAAGTTGCGCATGATGCCGAGCAAGCTTCCCAAAGGTTGCGCGAAACATAGCCATGGTTGCCTCGATGTCAAGGCAAAGCCGGCTCTGCTGCGCGATTTATGGATGTTAACGCGGAATTTTCCGTTCGGCGAGCGGTAATTTGGCCATCACGCCGTCATTGCGAGCGAAGCGAAGCAATCCAGGGGCCCCACTCGACAACTCGGGATCGCTTCGTCGCTGCGCTCCTCGCGATGACGATCAGAGGGATGCCACCCACGCCCGCGCCGCCTCGGGGCTCATCCACTCGAACTCCGGCAACTGGTGCCGGAACCAGGTGAACTGCCGCTTGGCGTAATGGCGGGTGTCGGCCTTGCCGATGGTGGCCGCCTGCTCCCGCGTGATCTCCCCTCTGATATAGCGCATCAGCGCCGGCACGCCGTGGGCCTTCATCGCCGGCAGCAGCGGGTCCAGGCCGCGCGCGGCCAGCCGCTCGACCTCTTCCAACGCGCCGCGCTCCAGCATCAGATCGAACCGCGCGTCGATCCGCGCATAGAGCGCCTCGCGGTCCGGCGCGATGAACAGCGCCCGAGTGCTACCCGCCGGCAGCAGCGGCGGCGTGGTCTCGGCGTGCCAGTCGGCCAATGGCCGACCGGTGGCCTCGATCACCTCCAGCGCGCGGGCCACGCGGGTGCGGTCGCGGACGTTCAGCCGCGCGGCCGCCGCCGGATCGCGTCGCGCCAGCTCGGCATGCAAGGCCTCGACGCCGTCGCGATCGAGCCTGAGGCGCACCGCGTCGCGCACCTCATCCGGCACAGACGGCACCGCAGAAAGCCCTGATGTCAGCGCCTTGAAATACAGGCCGGTGCCGCCGATGAAGATCGGCAGCCGTCCGGCCCGCTGCACCTCGCCCAGGATCTCCGCGGCATCCCGGACATAATGGCCGGCCGAGTAGTTCACGCTGGCATCAACATGGCCGTAGAGCCGGTGCGGCACGGTGGCCTCTTCGTCGCAGGTCGGCCTTGCCGTCAGCACCCTCAGGTCGCGGTAGACCTGCATGGAATCGGTGTTGATGACGACCCCGCCCGCTTTTTGCGCAAGTTCCATCGCCAGCGCCGACTTGCCGCTGGCGGTCGGCCCTGCGATAAGCACCGCTTTGTTGATCCCTGGCAAAGTCACCCGATGTCTCTCGTCGCCACCTTCATCTGCAATCCTGCCGATCCCGCGCTTGATACCACGATCGTGGAGGCCTTCCTGGCCGTACTGCCACAGCCGGGCACGCCGCGCTGGCTGTTCGACGAGGTCGCGATCGACATCCCGTTCGCCCATGACGGCGAGGTCCACAAGCTCGAGGCGCGCCTGCGCGACCTGCGGGGCGACATGCCGATCGACATCGTCGTGCAGGCGGAAGCGGTCCGGCGCAAGAAGCTTTTTCTCGCCGACATGGACTCGACCATGATCGGCCAGGAATGTATCGACGAGCTCGCCGACTTCGCCGGGCTGAAGCCGCGCGTCGCCGCCATCACCGAGCGCGCCATGCGCGGCGAGATCGCGTTCGAGCCGGCGTTGCGCGAACGCGTCGCATTGCTGAAGGACCTGCCGGTGAGCGTCGTCGACGAAGTCCTGACCAAGCGCATCAAGCTGACGCCGGGCGGCCGTCATCTGGTAATGACCATGCGCGCCAACGGCGCCTATACCTGCCTGATCTCCGGCGGCTTCACGCTGTTCACCAGCGCCATCGCGGCCAAGATCGGCTTCCAGGAGAACCGCGCCAACGAGCTCGTCGTCGACGGCGGCAAGCTCACCGGCGAGGTGCGCGAGCCGATCATCGGCCGCGACGCCAAGCTCGCCACCCTGATCGAGCTGCGCGAAGCGTTCGATCTCGACGCGATCGACACGCTCGCGGTCGGCGACGGCGCCAACGACCTCGGCATGATCGAGGCCGCCGGCCTCGGCGTCGCCTATCACGCCAAGCCCGCGGTCTCGGCCGCCGCCTCGGCCCGCATCGACCACGGCGACCTCACCGCCCTGCTCTATGCCCAGGGCTACACGCGCGATCAGTTCGTGGACTGACGAGACTGCGGCCGCGCGGCAGGCCATTAATCAATGGTTTTGCGAACGCTCGAAGATTGCAGTCGTATTGTCCATGGGCGAATCGCCGCCCAAGCAAAGCCGTTACCAAAGCCCTGCCTTCATCGGCTCTCGATCAGCGCATCATCAGGATTTTGTTTCAATCCAGCGCACTCGCACGCAACTCCATTCCAATCTCATTTCAGATCGCAAATCACATCATTCACCTTCCGCATCAAGGCGGCACGCGAACTGCCATTTTAACCGCATCACCAATCCATGAATTGTCAAATCATGCTGCAGCGCATATAAAGCTGACAACGCTAGGGAGTGTCCAAGGAAGCGAAAGCGATTGCAGGTGATGCAATCGATCATCGTCACAAAAGGACCTCCCGATGACCATCAAGCACATCTTTCCCGGCTCTCTCCTTGCCCTCGCGCTGCTGAGTGGCGCTGCCGTAGCCGGCGAGCTGCCGAGCTACGAAGTCGGCGCGCTGCCGGCCACCCCGCACCAGCTCTCCGTCGTCGGTGCATCCGCCGCGCAGCAGACCGTTGCGATCAATGCGGACAGCACCGCCACCCCGGTCCAGCTCTCTGTGCTCACCCAGCATCGTCGCAGCGCCGCTCTCGCCGTGCCGGCGACCGTCGGCAGCGTTCGCAACTGATCGACAGGCCGTCTCCGCCATCAGGCAACTTGCTGCTGCTTCTCCCCGCAGGTCGGCGCGACCGTGGCCGAGGGCAGCAGCAGGAGTGCTGATGCGCTCGCCGCCGCGCAGACCGGCGCAGCGACCCAGAATACCCACGCGTAGTTCGGTACTTCGCCTGATCTCCCCAACACCGCGCCGAGCACCGCGATGCCGATCGCAAAGCCGGCTTGGCGCATGACGACCGTCACAGCCGCGGCCATCCCAGCCTGATCGGCCGGGACCAGCGCAACCACGGCCCCCGACAATTGCGGATGGGCCAGCGCGGCTCCGCTTCCGATCACGGCCATTGCGATGTGCACGAGCCACGACCGGAGCGCCGGATCGGGCATGGCCAGCGCGCCGACGAAGACAAGATTGCCCAGGGCGATGATAGCCAGCGCGACCGTGAAGTGCCGCCGCCATCCCCACCGGACGACCAGTCTTGCACCGAGCGGCGGCAAGACCAGCATCGGCAACGTCGCCGCGAGCATCGCAAACCCGCATTCGGAGGCAGTCCAGCCGAACGTCGCACGGAGAAAACCCGGCAGGAAGACCAGCACGGCCCAGTAGCCGAGCGATACGGCATTCAACAGCAGCGCGACGGCAACCATCGCGCGGTTGAGGAAGATCGCTGGATCGAAGATCGGCTGCGTGCGGCGCCGCTGCTGCCAGAGGAAAGTCGCCCAAAAAAGCGCCGCCAGCACGACCCCCAGGATCAGTTCCGGTCCGCCGTGACCGTGCAGCAGGGTTGCAATCAGCATGCAGAGCGCCGCGCTAAGAAGACCCATCCCGAGATAATCGAGCGGACGCCGCGCCGAACTGCGCATTTCGGGAACGAGCCGGGGAATGCTCCAGGCCGCCAGCAGGCACGCCGGCAGATTGGCGGCGAAGATCCAGCGCCAACCGATCCACGCGGAAATGCCGCCGCCGATGCTCGGTCCGACCGCCATCGCAACGCCCGAGACGACGCCGAGCCCCCCCAACACGCGCGTGCGCAAGGCGGCCTGCGGATAGAGAGCGGCAATCAGCGCAATGCCGCCGGTCATCACGAAAGCCGCGCCCAGTCCCTGCAACACCCGCGCGAGCCCGAGGGTCAGGCCGTCGGCCGACAGCGCGCACACGACCGATGCGGCGGCAAAAACGAGGTTGCCGCCGAGCATCGCTCGGCGACGGCCCAGGCTGTCGGCGAGAGCGCCCGCGACCAGAAGCGCCGCCGTGAAGGCGAGGCTGTAGCCGTCCATCATCCAGGCCTGGCCGGCGATCCCAAGCCCAAGCTCGTCCGCGATGGTGGGCAAGGCCACCACCACGGCGGTCACATCGAAATTGGTGAGGAAAGCCGCCAGGCTCAGGGCGAGCGCCGGCCACATGGACGGCGCCGTTGCGACGTCGGCCGACGATGACGTGGAACGGGCTGTCGGCATTTGGCGGCCTTCGTCATGGAGAGGGACGGGCCAAAGATATGGCCGGCGCACCCATTCACGTCAGCATGAATCTCGTTCATACTTGGCCGATGCGATCTCTTCCGCCATTCGACGGTCTCGTTGCCTTCGAGGCCACCGCCCGCCACCGTAGCATGACCTTGGCAGCGACGGAGCTCGGGCTGACGCAGAGTGCTGTCAGCCACCGGCTGCGCAAGCTCGAGACCTATCTCGGCGCCAAGCTGTTCAACCACCGCAGCGGGACCGGACTGTCGCCGACGACGGCCGGCACCTCGCTGCTCACGGAGATCGTTGGTCTGCTCGACGAGATGGCGCTGCTGCGCGCGCGCTACCGCGCCGCCGCGCAGCCCGCGGTGTTGAAGGTCGGCGTGAGCGCAGCCTTGTCGCACTACTGGCTGGTGCGTCGGTTGCCCGGCTTTCTGTCCAGACACGGCGATGTCGGCGTCGAACTCGTCGTCGCCGAGAGCGAGGCTCAGGCGCGCGCAGCTGATGTCGATCTCCAGGTGCTGTGGTTGCCGAAGGCTGCGGCGCGCGCGAGCTCGACGCAACGGCTGCTGTTCAGAGAGCGCGTCTTTCCGGTCGCCATGCCGCGCCTGTTGCCGCGCGGCCGCGCCTTGCACGATGTCCGCAATCTCGCGAACTACTCCATCATTCACAAGGGGCGCGCCGGCCGCGACGACGGCGCTGAATGGTCATGGCCCGCATGGTTCGAGAGGCTCGGCCTCGGCGCGGAGGCTCCCGTCGGCATTCGGGTCGATACGATCAGCCTGGCGCTCGCCGCAGCGATCGAGGGCGCCGGCGTGGCGCTGGGACGATCGCTGCTCGTGCATGACGCACTGGCCGAGCGCCGCCTGACGCGCGTCGTTTCGGCCGAATGGGACGTGCCGTCCAGCAAGGTGCATGTCGTGCGCTGGCCGGCCGTGCTCAGCAGCGATACGCGCGTCCGGTTTTTCACGAACTGGCTCGCGAGCGAAGCAGCGCTGCTCTCCGATAGTGAGTGATGCGTAGACAGGATATGGAGAAGATTTCTTGAGTGACATCATCATCCGCGCCGCGACCAGCGAAGACGCGCCGGCCGTCGCGGCGCTCCATGCGGCGAGCTGGCGCGACGCCTATGCCAACATCCTCGCGCCGGAGTTTCTCAGCAGCGCCATCGACGCCGACCGGCGCGCGGTCTGGACGCAGCGGCTCGGCACGCCGGCCGTGGATCAACTCGTCAACGTCGCACGCGACCCGGCCGGGTTGATGCGCGGCTTCATCTGCTGCTATCGCGACGCCGACCCGGTGTGGGGACATCTGGTCGACAATCTTCACGTCGCGGCCGAGACCAGAGGCTCGGGGCTTGGAGAGCGGCTGCTTCGCGGCGCGGCTCGCCTGCTTTCGGCAGGCGCGTCACACTCTGGATTGCACCTCTGGGTCTTCGAGGCCAATGTCGCCGGCCTCCGGTTCTACAGGCGGCTTGGCGGCCGCATCGTCGACACCAAGCCCTCCAGCATTCCCGCGGCTGACGGAAAGACCGTCCTGCGCGTGCATTGGCCTGACATCACTCAGCTCGCCTGATCCGGCATCGCCGGTGCGCGCAGACATACAGCCCGCAAGCCGCTGAGCCCAGTTTGCATCATCCCCTCGACGGGTCCGGGAATTGTCATCGCCGGCAGCGGCGTGCCAAGACAAAGGATATCATATGCGCTATTGCGCAAATACGAAAATACGCATATATCGCCGCCATGTCCGATCCCGTCGCGCTGCTCGCCGCTCTGGCCGAGCCGACCCGCCTCGCAGCCCTGCGCATCCTGTGGGATGGCGGCGAGCATTGCGTCTGCGAGCTCATGCGGCAGCTCCGAGCCAGCGCATCGCGCATGAGCCGGCACATGTCCGCCCTCAAGGCCGTCGGTCTCGTCGTCGACCGGCGTGACGCCCAGTGGGTCCGGTATCGGCTGAACCCTGACCTGGCGCCCGATCGCCGCGCCATCGTCAACGCCGTCATGGCGGCCATGGCTGAGCCGAACAGGAACGCAGCATGAAAACCGAAATTTCAACCTATCCTGACGGGTCGGCATCGGCTGTGATCTGGATCGTCGCGACGGCCGCTGCGGTCGCGATGTGGTTTGCGGTCTACTGGCAGCTGGAAGCGTTCTCGGCATGGCTGGTGTCGTCGCTGCCGGTGCCCCGCGACAGCCATCTGGAAGAAGCCGCGCGGTTCTTCGTGTTCGACGCGCCCAAGGTCCTGATGCTGATGACGCTGGTCGTGTTCGGCATGGGCGTCGTGCGCAGCTTTTTTTCAGCCGAGCGAACTCGCGCATTGCTCGCCGGCAAGCGCGAGGGCCTCGGCAATGTCGCGGCTGCGATCCTCGGCGTATTCACTCCCTTCTGCTCGTGCTCGGCGGTGCCGCTCTTCGTCGGCTTCGTCTCGGCTGGCGTCCCACTCGGCGTGACCTTCTCGTTCCTGATCGCGGCGCCAATGGTGAACGAGGTCGCGCTCGGCCTGCTGTTCGCGCTGGTCGGCTGGAGGATCGCCGCAATCTATCTGGCCTTCGGCCTGGCGGTCGCGATCGTGGCGGGATGGATCATCGGGCGACTGCGTCTCGAAGGCTGGCTCGAGGAATGGGTTCGCAACGTGCGCGCAGGACAGGCGGAGCTGCAGCCGGATTCACAGACCGTCGCCGATCGGATCCGGGCCGGGATCGACGCGGTGCGCGACATCGTCGGCCGCGTCTGGGCCTGGATCATCATTGGCATCGCGGCGGGCGCATTCATTCACGGCTATGTCCCGAACGACCTGCTCGCCTCGATCATGGGCAAGGACCAATGGTGGTCCGTGCCGGCCGTGGTGCTGATCGGCGTGCCGATGTACGCCAACGCTGCGGGCATCATTCCGGTCGTCGAGGCACTGCTCGGCAAGGGTGCGGCGCTGGGAACGGTGCTCGCCTTCATGATGAGCGTCATCGCGCTTTCGTTTCCCGAGATGCTCATTCTGCGCAAGGTGCTGACGCTCCGGCTGATCGCCGTCTTCGCGGGCGTCGTCGCCGCCGGCATCGTCGCCGTCGGCTATCTCTTCAACGCCCTGTTCTGATGAAAGGACAAGCCCCATGAAGAACGTCAAGATCCTCGGCTCCGGCTGCAAGCGATGTGTTCAGACCGCAGCAATGGTCTCCGCGGAAGCAAGCAAGCTCGGCATCGAGATCGAGCTGGAAAAGATCACGGACTTCGCCGACATCGCCAGGTTCGGCATCGCCTCGACGCCGGGCGTGGTAATCGACGGCAAGGTCGTCCATGCGGGCGGCCTGCCGAAACCAGAGGACATGGCGAAATGGCTGTCGACGTGATGTTGCGTCTGCTGCTCGCAGCCGTCCTCCTGCTCGGCCCGGTTGTCGTTGCGCGCGCCGATGAGCCCACGTGGACGCGGCGGATCATCGCGCCGGACACGGCGCTCAAGGCGGCACAGGCGGCGCTCGCCGAGTGCCGCAAACGCGGCTGGCAGGCTGCCGTGACCGTGAGCGATCCGTCGGGGCTTGCGCTGGTCACCCTGCGCGACCGTTTCGCTGGCTGGCATACGCTGGAGGCCGCGACGGGCAAGGCGCGGACGGCGGCGAGCTGGCGCGAGGCGACGAGCACGCTCGCAGCCCGGCTGGCACGACCGGACGCCGCGGAGCGGGCCATCGTCAACGTTCCCGGCGTTGTCATGGTCGGCGGCGGCATGCCAATAGAGGCTGCTGGCCAGCAGGTCGGAGCGATCGGCGTATCCGGTGCGCCCGGAGGCGACAACGACGACATCTGCGCGAAGGCCGGCATCGAAGCGGTCGCCGCGGACATCGCATTCTGAGCTCTTGGCGTTCTGGGCGGCTTGGCGTTCCGAGCGCTTCTGCCGGCGGATCTCGAACGAGGACGGCCGACGCCGATCATTTTGCCGGAGGATACCGCGTTGTCTGACACGATGCCTCAATTGGACGAAACCTCCTTCCATCCCATCGACCGCGCGAAGCTGCTGGAGCCCGCTCTCTCCTCCCACCCTCCGCGAATCCTGCTGCTCTACGGATCGCTCCGGCAGCGCTCGTTCAGCCGGCTGCTGACCGAGGAAGCGGCGCGCATTCTCGTACGCTTCGGCGCGGAGACACGGAGCTTCGATCCGCATGGCTTGCCGCTGGTCGACGACGCCGAGCCCGATCATCCGAAGGTCCGCGAGCTGCGCGATCTCGTGACCTGGTGCGAAGGCATGGTGTGGTGCTCGCCGGAGCGGCACGGCGCGATGACCGGCGTGATGAAGACCCAGATCGACTGGATCCCACTGTCGCTCGGGGCCGTCCGGCCGACGCAGGGCAAGACGTTGGCCGTGATGCAGGTCAGCGGCGGATCGCAGTCGTTCAACGCCGTCAATCAGCTGCGAGTGCTCGGCCGCTGGATGCGCCTCATCACCATTCCGAACCAGTCCTCGGTGCCGAAGGCCTTCGCGGAGTTCGACGACGCTGACCACATGAAGCCGTCGCCCTATTACGATCGCGTCGTCGACGTGATGGAAGAGCTCGTCAAGTTCACGCTGCTGACGCGCGACCGGGCGGAGTATCTGGTCGACCGCTATTCCGAGCGCAAGGAGAATGCCGAGGCGCTGTCGACGCGGGTCAACCAGCGATCGCTGTGAGGCTCCGGCCGCGCGCTCCACCCAGCCCGGAACGTCGTCGCCGGCCGGCGGAGGCGTTGCAGGAGCTTCTGAAAAAAATAATCTTCTTGCGCTTTATCTGAAATCATGATTATCTCCGCGCATCCCGCCTCACCGCTGAGGGGCGTAGCGCGCGATCGTCACGACACGCGAGGCGGGGATGCGATGGCCGCGATGAAGCCGCAGCGTGTCTTCGGGCACGCCGACGAACGGCTTTGCTGCGGACGTGAAATCGCAGCGTCCTGATACCCCGACGCTGGTATCAAGCCGCGATGGTGCTGATGCGCCGCGTGGTGATGGTGGCCAACAAGCCCGGCGCACCAGGGAGACTGCGTATAAGCGTGAAGACCGTCGCGCAGGGAATGCCGGAGTGTTCGGCACCACCTGTGGTACCTGCCGCCTGCATTTTTTTCGCAGGCGGGCCATGGGTGAGGCCTTCACCCGGCATTCCCTGCGCCCTCTGCATTTCGAGAGGGACGAACTGATCGCAGACCTCGGGCGCCATGCGCCGCGGGAATGTGATCTTACGTCCTCATGCCGATAGCGTCGCCTGCGCTGTTTGAGATGTAAATCGGATGTTTCTCCACCGTCGTCCCGGACAAGCCGTGACGCGCTCCAGCGCGGCACGGCGCCGATCCGGGACCTATACTCCGCGGCGGAGGTCATGGGCGAGCTGATAACGGCTCGCCTGCCTCAAACCACTCCCTGTGGCTATGGGTCCCGGCGCAAGGCCGGGACGACAGCGGAGTTTGTAGCTGCCGCAGGGTGGGCAAAGCAGCCGCCCGCAGGGCGGTCGCGTGCCCACCGTCGTGCCGCGAGCTCGGAGCCAGATGTGGTGGGCACGGCGCGCGATGGAGCGTCATCTCTAGCGCGAGGTGGGGCGCGCCTTTGCCCACCCTACAGCTACTACGCGAGGTCATCGGCGCTGTCAGATACAGCGCCCTCTCCCCTTGTGGGAGAGGGCATCGCCGTCCTATCCACGTGCGCACTCGGGTGAGGGGTCTCTCTCCGCGGACGTCGCTCGTTGAAAGAGACCCCTCACCCGACCGAGCTTGACGCACCAGCGTACATGCCCTCTCCCACAAGGGGAGAGGGCGCATTCATGCGCACCGCGCTCTTGCTCATGGCTACGGTGCGGAGCCTGACGATTGCGACCGCAGCAGGTCCCTACTGCAGGCTCAACGCCACGAACCGCAGCTCGCCGTCGGCGTTCGACACCAGCAGCAGCACCGACTTCTTGCCGTCCTTCTTGAGCTGGTCGACGCGCTTCTTGATGTCGGCGCCGGAGGTCACCGCCTCCTGGGCGACCTCGACGATGACGTCGCCGGCCGACAGCCGCTTCTCGGCGGCGTCGGAGGCCTGGTCGACGCCGGTGACGACGACGCCCTTGACGCTGTCCTTGATCTTGTAGCGGGTACGCAGGTCCTTCGACAGCGCGGCAAGATCGAGCCCGAGCGCCTTCTGGGTCACCGGCTTCTCGGCCGGCTCGTCCTTCTTGATCGCCGCCTGCTGCACCTTCTCGTTGTCCTCGAGCCGGCCGAGCTTGACCTTGAGCGTCTGCTCCTGGCCCTTGCGGATGACGATGACGTCGACCTCCTTGCCGACGGCGGTGTCGGCAACGATGCGCGACAGGTCCTTCGGCTCCTTGATGTCATGGCCGTCGAACTTGACGACGACGTCGCCCGGCTCGATCCCGGCGGGCTTCGCCGGTCCCTTGTCGTCGACGCCGGCGACCAGCGCGCCGCGCGCCGGCTTGATGTTGAGGCTCTCGGCGATCTCATCGGTGACGCCCTGGATGCGGACGCCGAGCCAGCCGCGGCGCAGCTCGCCGAACTGGCGCAACTGGTCGACGACGCCGGCCACGGTCTTCGAGGGCACCGCGAAGCCGATGCCGATCGAGCCGCCCGACGGCGAGATGATCAGCGTGTTGACGCCGATGACCTCGCCATCGAGATTGAACAGCGGGCCGCCGGAATTGCCGCGGTTGATGGCGGCGTCGGTCTGGATGTAGCTGTCATAGGGCCCCGACGAGATGTCGCGGTTCTTGGCCGAGACGATGCCGGCGGTCACGGTGCCGCCGAGGCTGAACGGGTTGCCGATCGCGACCACCCAGTCGCCCAGCCGCAGCTTGTCGGAATCGCCGAACTTGACCACCGTCAGCGGCCGCGGCGGCTTGAACTTGAGCACCGCAAGGTCGGTCTTCTTGTCGACGCCGACCAGCTCGGCCTTGATCTTGGTGCCGTCGTTCATGATCACGTTGATCTCGTCGGCATCGGCGATGACGTGGTTGTTGGTGACCACGACCCCGGACTCGTCGACGATGAAGCCGGAGCCCAGCGAGTTGGTGCGGCGCGGCGAGTTGTCGGCACCACCCCGGCCGCCCGGACCGCCGCGGCGGTTCTTGAAGAAATCGTCGAAGAACTCCTCGAACGGCGATCCCGGCGGCACCTGCGGATTGGCGTTGCGGTTCTCGGACGAGCCGCCCTTGGGCTCGACGGTCTGCGAGGTCGAGATGTTGACGACGGCGTCGATCACCTTTTCGGCGACATCGGCGATCCCCTCCGGCCCCCGCGCCGAGGCCGGGGCCGGCGCGAGCGCCCAGCCCGCGGCAAGAACCGCCGCGGTCAGGATCGGGCGCAGTCGACGGCTGAAAGCAGGGGTCGCGGTCATCGGGCGGATCTCCAGAAAAGTCGGCAAATTCAACCGTTACAGTGCGCCGGAACCGGCGGAGGACGCAAGCACGCCGGATCGGACCGCAGATTCATCATTGAGGGCGACCTAATACGGCAAAATGGCGCAGCCATCGCCTCACAATGGCGTTGGCCGGGCGGTTGACGGTCATTGCCGCGGCCGGACCTCGTTCCTGTGCGGCGGCGCGCAGGCAGACGGCGATGCACACCTCAGATCGGCCGCCGGATCACCCAGATCAGGACCAGACCGGCCACCGCCGAGCCGATGCCGACCGCGCGCAGCACGTTGTCGGGCGTGGTCATGGCGGTCTTCATGGCCCGCCGCATCCACTCCGGACTGGCCGCGAACAACAGGCCTTCGAGCACGAACAGGATACCTAATCCGATGAGGAAATCGGAAAACGCAATGGACCTCATCGGACCCGGACCTCCCGTTCGATCTTCTTGATATGTAACGGGGCGAAGCAACGGCTTCGCCCCGTCCATGTCAACTCTTATTCACCCGGATCAACCGCCCTGGTCATCGGGGCCGATGCATCAGGGCTTGGGCGCCGGCACCGCGGCCGCCGCGGTCGAGCTACTGGCGGTGGACGGCGTCTCCCCCGCCGGCTTCCCTGAGGGGTTGGCGAAGTAGCGGAAGAACTCCGAATCGGGCCGCAGCAGGAAGCGGGTGTCGCCGGACTTGAGGCCGTTCTCATACGCCGTCATCGAGCGGTAGAAGGCGAAGAAGTCGCGGTCCTTGCTGTAGGCCTCGGCGAACAGCCGGTTGCGTTCGGCATCGCCGGCGCCGCGGGTCTGCTCCGCCTGCGAGTTGGCCTCGGCGACGATCACGGTAGCCTCGCGATCGGCCTTGGACCTGATCTCCTGGGCCTTCTGGCCGCCGAGCGCCCGGAACTCCTCGGCCTCACGCTGCCGCTCGGTCTTCATCCGGTTGTACACCGCCTGGCTGTTGGCCTCCGGCAGGTCGGCGCGGCGGATGCGGACGTCCACCACCTGGATGCCATAGGCGTCGGCCTCCTTGTCGAGCTGATCGCGGATCTTGCGCATCAGCGCCTCGCGCTCGTCGCGCACGACTTGCGTGAAGGTGACCTCGCCGAGCACGCGGCGCAGCGCGGCGTTCAGCAGCGTGCCGAGCTGGACGTTGGCGGTCTGGATCGAGCCGACGCTCTGGTAGAACTGCAGCGCGTTCTTGATCTTGTAGCGCGCGAAGGCGTCGACCACGAGCCGCTTCTGGTCGAACGCGATCACCTCCTGCGAGGGGTTCTCGAGGTCGAGGATGCGCTTGTCGATCGAGATCACGTTGTCGATGAACGGTGCCTTGAAGTTCAGGCCGGGCTCCGTGACGACGTCGACCGGCTTGCCGAACCGCACCACCAGCGCCTGCTCGGTCTGGTTCACGGTGAACAGCGAGCTGTAGCCGATGACGACGAGCACGAGCACGGCGACGAGCGCGACGATGCCTGCAACGGGGGACCTCATCGGACGCCTCCCTGCTGAGCGGCCGGCGCCGGACGGCGCGGCAAGAGATCGCCGAGCGGCAGCAGCGGCACAGGGCCGCCGGTGGCGCCAGAGTCGAGCACGAGCTTCTCCGAACCACCGAGCACGCGCTCCATGGTCTCGAGATAGATCCGTTCGCGGGTCACGTCGGGCGCCTTCTTGTACTCGTCATAGACCTTGAGGAAGCGCGCGCTCTGGCCCTTGGCCTCGGCGATCGCCTGCTCCTTGTAGCCTTCGGCGACCTGCAGGATCTGCGCGGCACGACCGCGCGCATCCGGCACCACCTTGTTGGCGTAGGTCTGGGCTTCGTTCTGGAGACGCTCGAGGTCGGCACGCGCCGCCTGGACGTCGCGGAACGCCTCGATCACCTGGGCCGGCGGATCGACCTTCTGCATCTGCACCTGGGTGATCTGGATGCCGGAGCCGTAATTGTCGAGCGTCTTCTGCATCAGCTCCTGCACGTTCTGCTCGATCACGGTGCGGGCGCCGGTGAGGATCGGCTGGATGTTGGAGCGGCCGATCACCTCGCGCATCGCGCTCTCGGCCACCGCCTTCACGGTGCCCTCGGGGTTCTGGATGTTGAACAGGAAGTCGGCCGCGCCCTTCGGCTTGATGCGCCAGAGCACGGTGACGTCGACGTCGACGATGTTCTCGTCGCCGGTCAGCATCAGGCTCTCCTCCGGGACATCGCGACCGCTGCGGCCGCGCCGGCCGGGATCATCATTGGCGGTGATGCCGATCGAGATCGAGTTGACGCGCAGCGCCTTGGGCAGCAGCACGGTCTCGATCGGATAAGGCAGGTGATAGCGCAGGCCCGGCTGCTCATCGCGGACATATTTGCCGAAGCGCAGCACGACGCCGAGCTCCTCGGACTGCACACGGTAGATGCCGGAGGCGAGCCAGATGATGATGGCGCCGAGCACGATCAGGAGCACGCCCGCGGTGCCGAAGCCGCCGCCCGGCACGAACTGCTGCAGCCGGTCCTGGCCGCGCCGCAGAAGATCTTCCAGGTCGGGCGGCCTTGGACCGACCGGTTGCGGTCCCGAGCCCCAGGGCCCCTTCGGACCCTGACCCCACGGGCCTCCGCCCTGATTCTTCCACGCCATCGATCGATCTCCTCCGAGAGGCTGAGTGTACACCAACGCCGGCCCCGACGGTCGCCGGGTTATAAGGGACGGCCCCGCCCCTTACAACGTAGCGCTCCAGCTAAGCCCGAACCGGGTTTTGTCAATGTAAACAGGGCCGGAAGCGCCGGTTTGCCGCGGCCTCAGCTCCGCCACACGGCCAAACTGCGCGACTTCATCATTAACGGATGGTCTTGGACGGGCCGTCGCGCAGGTCCCACCGGTGAAACGCTCACCGCCGCCGGCGATAGGTGACGTAAGAGAATTCGGCCTGATCGTCGGGCCCCGAGGCATGGCGCTCCCGCGCCACCTCCTCCCATCGGGCCGGGTCGATCGCCGGAAACACGGTATCGCCAGGCGGGCTCGCATGCACCTCGGTGATCTCCAGCCGGTCGGCGATCGGCATCGTCGCAGCAAAGAGCTCGGTGCCTCCGATGACCGCGATCTCCGCGGCTGAACGCCGCAGCGCATCACCACGCGCGATGCCGAGCGCTCCATCGACGGTATGGGTCACGATCGCGCCGTCAGCGCGAAACCCGGCATCGCGGGTGACGACGATGTTGGTGCGGCCCGGCAGCGGCCGGCGCGGAAACGAGATGAAGGTCTTGCGGCCCATCACGATCGGGCGCCCCATGGTCATCGCCTTGAAGCGCTGCATGTCGCTCTTCTGCCGCCACGGGATCGCACCGGCGGCGCCGATGATGCCGTTGTCGGCGACCGCGACGATCAGCACGATCTCGATCACGGCGCCCTCTCCGCCAGTTGAGCCAGAGCCTCGCCGGTCACCTTGCATAGCGTCCACTCGTCCATGAACTCGGCGCCGAGCGATTTGTAGAAAGTGATGGAAGGAGCATTCCAGTCGAGCACCGACCATTGCAGCCGCGCCCAGCCCTTTTCGACGCAGGTGCGCGCGAGGTGACCGAGCAGGGCCTGGCCGATGCCATTGCGGCGAAACACCGGCCGCACGAACAGGTCTTCGAGATAGATCCCTGGCTTGCCGGCAAACGTGGAGAAGTTGACGAACCAGACCGCGAAGCCCGCCACCGCGCCGTTCCATTCGGCAAGATCGCAGAACAGCGTCGGATGCTCGCAGAACAGCGCGCCGGCGATGTCGGCCTCGCTCGCGCCGACCTCGTGCGAGAGCTTCTCGTAGTCGGCGAGCTCCCGGATCAGCGCGAATACGCTTCCGATGTCGTCAGGCCCGGCGCTACGGATCGAAACCGGCATGCGTCAGACCGCGACCTCGGCCTTGATATGCGGATGCGGATCGTAGCCGGCGAGCGCGAAGTCCTCGTAGTGGAAGCCGAAGATGTCCTTGACGTCCGGATTGAGCGTCATGGTCGGCAGCGGACGGGGCGCACGGGTGAGCTGCAGGCGGGCCTGCTCGATGTGATTGGAATAGAGATGCACGTCGCCGAAGGAGTGCACGAATTCACCGGGCTTCAAATCCGTCACCTGCGCCACCATCATCGTCAGCAGCGCATAGGATGCGATGTTGAAGGGCACGCCGAGAAAGACGTCGGCCGAGCGCTGGTAGAGCTGGCACGACAATTTGCCGTTCACGACATAGAACTGGAACAGGCAGTGGCACGGCGGCAGCGCCATCTTTTCGACGTCGGCCGGGTTCCAGGCCGTCACGATCAGCCGGCGCGAATCCGGATTGCGCCTGATCATGTCGATCACGCCTCCGATCTGGTCGATATGGCCGCCGTCCGGCGTCGGCCACGAGCGCCACTGATAGCCGTAGACGGGGCCGAGATCGCCATTGCCATCGGCCCACTCGTCCCAGATCGTCACGCCGTGATCGTGCAGATATTTGATGTTCGTGTCGCCCTTGAGGAACCACAAGAGCTCATGCACGATCGCCTTCAGCGGCAGCCGCTTGGTGGTCACCAGCGGAAAGCCGGCCGCAAGGTTGAAGCGCATCTGGTGGCCGAACACCGACAGCGTGCCGGTGCCGGTGCGGTCGTGCTTCTCGGCGCCGTCGGACAGGATGCGTTCGAGCAGGTCGTGATACTGGTGCATGGTGCGCGCTGGCGGCCTTTCGCGGAAGGCGGCGAATGTAACGGCAGGGATCGCCCGGCCCTAGCCTCGACTCGGCCCGGTCGCCAATTATACCCCGAAAAATGTCGGCCGCAGCCGCAATTGACAAGGGCGGGACCGCACGTTCCGCCCTCCTCCCGATCCATGGCCGTTCCGTACCAGCTCGCCGGCTTGAGGACCGCGGACCATTTGACGATCTCGCCCTTGACCAGGGTCCCGAGCGCCTCCGGCGTCCGGTCCGCCGACGCTGGTCAGCCTTCGCTTTCCACGAAGACCTCATCGCGCTTGCGGCGCAGCGTCGGCAGCACCGCCAGCACGAGCAGCCCCGCCGCGATCGCGAGCAGCACGGCCGACAGCGGCCGCGTTAGGAACACCGACCAGTCGCCGCGCGAGATCAGCAGCGCCCGGCGCAGGTTCTCCTCCATCAGCGGGCCCAGCACCATGCCGAGCAGCAGCGGCGCCGGCTCGAAATCATGCTTGATCAGCCAGTAGCCGACGAGGCCGAACGCGCCCGCCAGGACCACGTCGACCGGCGCGTTGTTCACCGAATAGATGCCGATCGCGCAGAAGATCACGATTGACGGGAACATCAGCCGGTATGGCACGCGCAACAGCCGCACCCAGATGCCGACCAGCGGCAGGTTGATGATGATCAGCATGAGATTGCCGATCCACATCGAGGCGATCATGCCCCAGACCAGATCAGGCTGCTTCTGCATCACCTGGGGGCCCGGCACGATGCCGTGGATGGTCATCGCGCCGACCATCAGCGCCATCACCGCATTCGGCGGAATGCCGAGCGTCAGCAGCGGAATGAAGGAGGTCTGCGCCGCCGCGTTGTTGGCGCTCTCCGGCGCCGCGACGCCCTCGATCGCACCGCGACCGAACCGCGACGGATCTCGCGCGAGCTTCTTCTCCAGCGTATAGGCCGCGAACGAGGCGATCACCGCGCCTCCGCCCGGCAGGATGCCGAGGATCGAACCGAGCAGCGTGCCGCGCAGGATCGCCGGCGTGGAGTCTTTCAGATCCTTCCTGGTCGGCATCAGGCCGGTGATCTTCTTCTGCACGAGGTCGCGGTCCATCTCCGCGCCGGCATCGAGATTGCGGATGATCTCGGCGAAGCCGAACACGCCCATCGCGACGGTGGCGAAGCCGAGGCCGTCGGCGAGCTCGGGAATGTTGAAGGCCATGCGCGACACACCGGTCTCGATGTCCGAGCCGACCATCGACAGCAGCAGGCCGAGCACGATCATCGCGATCGCCTTCAGCACCGAGCCCTTCGCCAGCACGACCGCGAAGATCAGGCCCAGCACCATCAGCGAGAAATACTCGGCCGGGCCGAACGCCAGCGCGAGCTTGGTCAACGGCGCGCCGAGGATCGCAATCAGCACGGTGGCAACGCAGCCGGCGAAGAACGAGCCGATCGCGGCGATCGCCAGCGCCGGACCGGCACGGCCCTGCTTCGCCATCTGGAAGCCGTCGAGCGCGGTCACCACCGACGTCGCCTCGCCGGGAATGTTGACCAGGATCGACGTGGTCGAGCCGCCATACTGCGCGCCGTAATAGATACCGGCCAGCATGATCAGCGCGCCGACCGGCGGCAGGCCGAAGGTGATCGGCAGCAACATCGCCACCGTGGCGATGGTCCCGATGCCCGGGAGAACCCCGACCAGCGTGCCGACCAGCGCGCCGATCAGGCACATCAGCAGATTGATTGGCGACAACGCGACGACGAAACCGTGGGCGAGATTTGCAAACAGATCCATCACGCCCTCACTGCAAAAGGAAACGCGGCAACAGCGGCATCGGCAACCCCAGCACGTAGGGGAACAGCAGCGCGCAGCCGCCGGTCAGGCAGATGCCGACGATCAGGGCCTCGCGCCAGCGCGTCTCCGGGCTGCCGATCGCCGCGATCAGGAAGCTTGCAAGCCCCGTGATCAAGAGTCCGAGCGGGCGAATGGAGACGGCGAAGGTCAGGATCGCGAGCGAGACGAACAGCGGTCCGCGCCAGTGATAGGTCGCAAGCTGCGCGCCTTCACTCACGACGCCGATCACGGCCACGGCGGCTCCGAGCCCTAGCAGCAGCAGACCGAACATCCGCGGCGCAGTTCCGGCACCGAACGAGAAGCCGCGCATGCCTTGCAGGTCGCTGGAGGCCCACAACGCGAACAGCGCGATCGCCATCAGCGCGACGCCGCCGAAATAGTCCTGCGCCGCGCGCGGACGGACCATGAATGTGAACACTGCGACCGCGATCAGCGGATAGGTGTAGATGAGAGCCAGCAGAACATCGGAAGACAGCGAGGTCTTGCCGCTTGCGGCATATTGCTGCGCCAGGCTCGGGATCGCCATCGACAAGGCCGACGCATGGGCCGCAATGACCTGTAGCGGACCGCGTCCGGATAGTGGACCGACAAGACCGGCCAAGGCAATCAGCAGCTCGATGATCTGTGGCGCGAAGGCAAGGACCAGAATGATCGATGCGGCGGTCACGCTGCGGGCGGCCGGCATGCCCGCCGTTTCGCCCGACAATTGGCCCGTGGTCTCGGCCATGCCTCGCCCTCCCCGATCGGCCTTGATGGCCGGCACTGTTTTCGTTCGGCGGCCCGGAGCAAACCGGTCGCGCTTCTGTTTTGCTAGCGGCTTTCCCTAGAGAAGGCCAGCGAAACCAAGGCAGCCGCCTGCGGCGAGCAGCCAGAGCGGATTGAGTCGCGTCATAGATGCAACGAGTGCGGCAAGGACCGTCAGCGCGAACGCCCGCCACGTCTGGTCGGAAGCCTGACCGAGAATCCATGCGCTCGCCGCCATCAAGCCGATCGACAACGGCACCAGCGCCGCCTGCAGCATGGCGGGCCAGCGCGCATCCCGCGCATTCGAGAGCCAACGGCTGACGAAATAGGAGAGCACGGCAGTGGGACCGCACATCGCGATCGTCGCGACCGCCGCACCTGCCACGCCTGCGACCGAATAGCCGATCAGGGTGACGATCAGAACGTTGGGCCCGGGCGACAATTGCGACAGTGCGAACAGGTCGGCGAACTGTTTGTCTGTCATCCAGTGCCGGGCCTCGACTGCAACACGTTGCAGTTCGGGAATCGCCGCCACGGCGCCGCCAACCGCAAACAGCGAGATCAACGCAAAGGTCCAGAACAGCTGGAACAACGGATTGTCGTCCCCGCTCATCGTGCCCACCGCGTCTTGGCATAGGTGACGGCAAGGCTGAGCGGCACGGCCACCAGCAGAACCTCCTGAAGCGGCAGGCGCGCCAGCCCGATCGCCACGAACACGCCAGCGACGACGACAACGCCCGCCACGTCGCTCTTCGTGAGGAGCGGCGAGATCATGCGAAACACCACCGACGCCAGCAGGCCAACGGCCACGCAGGACACGCCTGCAAGCGCCCGTCGCCACGTGTCGGCTTGTCCAAAATGACCGTAGATGGCGCCGAGAGAGGTGATCAGCAGCATCGGGGGTCCGAGCAGGCCGGCAAACGCAGCGATTCCGCCCGCGACACCGCGCAATCGCGCGCCGAACACCACGGAGAAATTCACGATGTTCGGTCCGGGCAGGAAATGACAGAGCGCGAAGGTCGCGTTGAACTCCTCCGCCGTCATCCAGCGATGCTCGTCGACGATCGCACGCCGCGCGAACACCAGCACGCCGCCGAAGCCCGACAGCGACATTTTCGCGAATGCGAAGAAGAGCGTGCGGAGGCTGGGCGGGTGTCTGGCGATGTCGGCCGCGGGAGAGGCAACCTGCGCAACTTCGGGAGGCATGCCGCACTGTAGGAGGACGAAAACCAGGCTGCCAAGGTCGAACCAGAGGTTCCCGGCAGCCGCCCACATTTTTGTCGCGCGCCGCGGCGTTTCGGCCCTGTGCATCCGCTGGCCGGCGGCCTATATAGGGGGTGCCGGCTTGCCGGCTATGGAAATAAATCGCCGTCGAAATAAACCATTCGGACCCGGGGGCGGTACCCGGCGCCTCCACCAAAACCCACCGACAGATGGGTTTTGGCGGGGGCGAAATAGGATCGACGAGGGCGTAAAGGGCGAGCTTTTTCCCGGTATTGTTCCGCCGTTATCGGGCTACTGCAATAGTTGCCAACGACAACTTTGCTCCGGTTGCTCAGGCTGCGTAACGCAGTTTGAAAGACCACCTTAAAGTCCTAACGGGTTAAGCTCCGTTAGGCGGGGTTCGGAGGCACCTGGCAACAGAAGCCTCCACTTTCACCTGCCTCCACGTTAACCGGTTTCCTTCCACGGGCTGTGCCGTCCCCAGTTTTTTGGCGCGGCACCCGTTCATTCCGCCGTTGACCGGACTTCCGCCAGCTTCTACCCGTTCCCATATCTGGCGATCGACCGGCATGGCTGCTGACCTCGGCGCCGATGCCGGGTACGATGTGACTGACGCGAGTCGGGAATGCTGCTGCCTGCCGGGCGCGGCGGCTCGACACGTCGGGCGCAGCCCTCACGACACAGGACCGATCATGGCGACGGATCATATTCGATACGATGTGCTGGCGCGCGACGCGTTGCGCGGGGTGCTGCGCCGGGTGCTGACCGACGCTGCCGCCCACGGGCTCCCGGGCGAGCACCATTTCTTCATCACGTTCATCTCCAAGGCCGAGGGCGTCAAGCTGTCGCCGCGGCTGCTCGCGCAATATCCGGAGGAGATGACGATCATCCTGCAACACCAGTTCTGGGATCTGGTGGTTTCGGAGGACCGGTTCGAGGTCGGCCTGTCGTTCGGCGGCATCCCTGAGCGCCTCGTGGTGCCGTTCCACGCGATCAAGAGCTTCTTCGATCCGTCCGTGCAATTCGGACTGCAGTTCGAGCCGTCGGAGGCGATTGCCGAGACGCCGGCCGCGCCGAAGCTGCCGGCCGCACCGACGCCATCGGCCATCGCCGGGCCGCTGCCTGCGACGCCGGCCGAGACCAGCGACGACAAGCCGCTCCCGCCGACCTCGCCGGGGGAAGGCGCCGAGGTCGTGCGCCTGGACCGTTTCCGCAAGAAATAGGCCCATTCGCCGCGCGCGGAACGGCGGTTGGACCACTAGATTGAAGCATGCTTGAACCGGTCGACGCCGGTTCACCATCAATCATGGGCATGCTTCATGGTACATTCAGCTGATTCATCATCGCACGGATCGACGCGCACGGAGACCGACAGCTTCGGCCCGATCGAGGTCGCCGCCGACCGCTATTGGGGCGCGCAGACCGAGCGCAGCCGGCAGAATTTCCGCATCGGCCACGACCGCATGCCGATCGGCATCGTGCGCGCGCTCGCGCTGGTGAAGTTGGCCGCGGCCCAGGCCAACCGCGAGCTCGGCCTGCTCGAGCCACGCATGGCGGACGCCATCGTCCAGGCGGCGCAGGAGGTCATCGACGGCAAGCTCGACGACCATTTCCCGCTGGTCGTTTGGCAGACCGGCTCGGGCACCCAGAGCAACATGAACCTCAACGAGGTGATCGCCAATCGCGCCAGCGAGCTGCTGGGCGGCGAGCGCGGCACCAAGAAGCCCGTTCATCCGAACGACCACGTCAACATGAGCCAGTCGTCCAACGACTCGTTCCCCACCGCGATGCACATCGCCGCGGCGCGCGCGATCGCGGGCCATCTGGTGCCGGCGCTGTCGGAGCTGCTGGCGGCGCTGCGTGCCAAGCAGGACGCGTTCGCGGACATCGTCAAGATCGGCCGCACCCACACCCAGGACGCCACGCCGCTCACGCTCGGCCAGGAGTTCTCCGGCTACGCCACGCAGGTCGAGAACGCGATCGCACGAATCGAGATCGCGGCGCGGGATCTCCTGCCGCTGGCGCAGGGCGGCACCGCCGTGGGCACTGGCCTGAACGCGGATCCGAAGTTCGCGAAGCTGTTCGCCAAGCATGTTGCCGACGCCACCGGCCTGCCCTTCACCAGTGCCGCCAACAAATTCGAGGCGCTTGCGTCCAACGACGCCTATGTTTACGCCCATGGCGCGCTCAATGCGGCGGCCACCGGCCTGTTCAAGATCGCCAACGACATCCGCTTCCTCGGATCAGGCCCCCGCTCCGGATTGGGAGAACTGATCCTGCCGGAGAACGAGCCGGGCTCCTCGATCATGCCGGGCAAGGTGAACCCGACGCAATGCGAAGCGCTCACGATGGTGTGCTGCCAGGTGTTCGGCAATCACACGGCGATCACCATGGCCGGCAGCCAGGGTCATTTCGAACTGAACGTCTACAAACCATTGCTCTCACATTGCATGATGCAGTCCATACAATTACTAGGTGATTCAGCACGTTCATTCAGCGAACATTGCGTGACCGGAATCCAGGCCGACACTGCTCGCATTCGCGAGCTGATGGAGCGCTCGCTGATGCTGGTGACGGCGCTTGCACCGAAGATCGGCTACGACAACGCCGCCAAAGTCGCGAAATCAGCGCATCAGCGCGGCACAACGCTGAAACAGGAAGCTTTGCGGCTCGGTCTCGTCTCCGAAGAGGAATTCGACCGCCTCGTTCAACCCGAGAGGATGACGAGGCCGGGGCGAGCGTAGCGGTAGTCCCGTAGTACTACGGGGGGTGATGCAATTCTCGCTGTTAACCCCTAAAGGATACTCTCGACTACAAGTTCTGCTGCGTTTGGTGAGTAAACAAATCCAGCTCGCAACGACGCGAATGGCCATCGAACTATCAGGGAGCGATGACGTGATTGTCTGGAGAACGCCTGAGCTCATCCGCGCAATGCGCATGCTCTCGTCGTGATGTTCGATGCCTTAGATGATTGGAGCAAGCATGGGTGACATCATCAACTTGAAGCGTTTCAGAAAGCGCGTGGAGCGCGATCAGGCAGCAAAGGTCGCCGAAGGCAACCGCGCTCGCTTCGGCAGGACGAAGTCCGAACGCGCAACTGACGCCCAACGCGACAAGCGCGCGAACGAATTACTCGATCAACATCGTATCAATGGCGAGGACGCGTGATGAAGTCGCCCGTCGTAAAACGTTCTATCGTGGTCGCAGGTCACAAGACCAGCGTCAGCCTCGAAGAGGCCTTCTGGAACGGCATGAAGGAGATTTCGGGTCTCCGTAACATGACCCTGTCCGAACTGGTCGGGGAGATCGACAACAATCGCCAGCAGGGCAACCTGTCGTCGGCGATCCGGCTGTTCGTGCTCGACCACTTCAAGAGCCGCGCCGCAGCGTCTTCAGGCCTCGAGCCGAAGGCGGCGGTGGACACCCGGCACACGGCAGCCGCTGCCGCTCCTTGAGGCAGATCAGACGGCGGCCCGCCCGGTCTGTTTAAAATCGCTCTAAGATGCCGCGGCATTTAACATGCCGCGCTTGACCTCTTGGCACGCGATTGAAAATACAGGCTATGAGCGAAATCTGCGATACACGGCCGCCTCAGCCGCTCGGTCTGGCCCGAAGGGGCTATACCGGAACGATCCAGCATCTGGCCGCTGGCGGCGCGGCGTCGTCGTTGCCGGACGTTGAGCTGGAGAGCCGGCTGATCGAACTGGGCTTCGTCGAGGGCGCCCGGGTCGAAATCCTGCATGAGGGGATCGTCGGGCGAGACCCGATCGCCGTCCGTGTCGACAACATCACCGTCGCGGTCCGCCGGCGCGAGGCCATGGCCGTCATCGTGGCATAGGCCGCGCGGAAAGCGTCGTCATGGAAAGCCCTCTGCTGCATCTGGCCCTGGTGGGTACGCCCAACAGCGGCAAGACCTCGCTGTTCAACGCGCTGACGGGAAGCCGCCAGAAGGTCGCGAATTATCCCGGCGTCACGGTCGAGCGCAAAGAGGGCGGCTTCGTCACCCCGCAGGGCCGCCAGGTCTCGCTGGTCGACCTGCCCGGCACCTATTCGCTGCGCGGCCGCAGCCCCGACGAGGAAATCACCCGGGATTTCGTGCTGGGACGCGCCACCGGCGAGGTCCTGCCCGACCTGGTGTTGTGCGTTGCCGACTCGACCAATCTCAGGTTGACGGTCCGGCTGCTGCTCGAGCTCAAGAGCACCGGCCGGCCGCTGGCGCTCGTGCTCAACATGTTCGACATCGCCAAGCGGCGTGGCGTGACGGTCGACGTTCCCGCACTGTCGCAGGCGCTGGGCGTGCCGGTGGTGACGTCGATCGCCGTGCGCAAGGGCGGCACCGACGACCTGCTGCGGCTGACCGACGAGCTCCTGGCCCAGGCGGCCGAGGCCACCGGAGAGCGCGCCAACACCTGGCGTCCGCTCACGGTCCCGGAGCTGCGCGCCACTCAGCGCGAGGCCGACCGTATCATCGCGGAGACGGTCAGCCTGCCCGAGCGGCCGGACACCTGGACCGCCCGGATCGATTCGGTCGCGCTGCATCCGGTCGGCGGGCTGCTCATCCTGCTGGCGATCCTGTTCGTGATGTTCCAGGCGGTGTTCGCCTGGGCGCAGCCGCTGATGCAGGTGCTGTCGGCGGCCTTCGATGCGCTCGGCCAGCTCGTTCACGACGAGCTTCCCGAGGGCCTGCTGCAGAGCTTCCTGCAGAACGGCGTGATCTCCGGCGTCGGCAGCGTCATCGTCTTCCTGCCGCAGATCATCATCATCTTCCTGTTCATCCTGCTTTTGGAAGATTTCGGCTACATGGCGCGCGCGGCGTTCCTGATGGACCGCATCATGGGTGGCGCCGGCTTGCATGGCCGCGCATTCATCCCGCTGCTCTCGAGCTTTGCCTGCGCCATTCCCGGCATCATGGCAACGCGCGTGATCGACAACCGCCGCGATCGGCTCACCACCATCCTGATCGCGCCGCTGATGACCTGCTCGGCGCGGATTCCGGTCTATACGCTGATCATCTCGGCCTTCATCCCGCCGACCAAGGTCTGGGGCCTGGTCAACCTGCAGGGACTGGTGATGTTCGGGCTCTACGCCGCCGGGATCATCAGCGCGCTGCTGGTGTCGTTCCTGGTGAAGTTCTTCCTGATGCGCGACTACCAGCCGGCACCGTTCATGCTGGAGCTGCCGGACTACAAGATGCCGCGGTTGCGCAGCATCGCGATCGGCGTCTACACCCGCGCCAAGATGTTCCTGCAGCGCGCCGGCACCACGATCTTCGCGATGATGGTGCTGATCTGGTTCCTGGCCTCGTTCCCGCAGCCGCCGGAGGGCGCCACCGAACCTGCGATCAATTACAGCCTCGCGGCGATGATCGGCCAGGCGATCGCTCCCCTGCTCACGCCGGTCGGCTTCAACTGGCAGATCGCGGTCGCGCTGGTGCCCGGCATGGCCGCCCGCGAGGTCGCGGTCGCCGCGCTCGGCACCGTCTATGCGATCGAGGGCGGCAAGGAGGCGGCCGAGCAGATCGGCCAGGTGCTGGCGAGCAAATGGAGCCTCGCCACGGCGCTGGCGCTGCTCGCCTGGTACATCTTCGCCCCGCAATGCGCCTCGACGCTCGCCGTCATCCGCCGCGAAACCGGCAGCTGGCGCTGGATGGCCGTGACCTTCTTCTACATGTTCGCGCTCGCCTATGCGGCGGCGTTCGCGACCTACCACATCGCGGTCGCGATGGGCGCGGGCTGAGCCCGCGCCGCGGCAACGTCATCGCACAGCGTCGACATGCAGCGCGAAGCCGCGCGCGTCGGCATGCCCGAGTTCGGGACGCAGCTGCATCGACGGGATCAGGTAATCGCCGTGGTTCTGCCGCCGGTACGGGATCGGCTGATCCGTGAACAGCGTCCGCATCCGCGCGCGGAGCCGCGCGGCGATGTCCGCGAAGCCCGCCTCATCGAGCCGGTTCACCCGGTGCGCCACGAAGGCCGGCAGTACGTCGAAGCCGGGATAGAACAGGATGCCGTGGTTGATGGGAAACAGGAGGTCGTCGATCGGCCCGTTGATGCCGCGCTCCGAATAGTGCTCCTGCCAGCCGCCGGTGGTCACCACGAGCATCGCGCGCTTGCCGGCGAACACGCCCTCGCCATAGCGGTTGCCCCAGCGCTTGTCGCTGTGCTCGCCGACGCCGTAGGTGAAGCCGTAGGAATAGACCCGGTCGACCCAGCCCTTGAGGATCGCCGGCATCGTGAACCACCACAGCGGAAACTGCAGGATCACCGCGTCGGCCCATAGGAGCTTCTCCTGCTCCGCCCTGACGTCGTCGGTGAGCGAGTGCGTCTCGAACGCCTCGCCGGAGGCCGTGGCGACGTTGAGGCGCACATCGGGCGGCAGTTGCGGAAAGTCGGCGCGGTCGGCGGCCGCCGTCCAGCCCATCGCATAGAGATCCGAGACCCTGACCTGATGACCTTGCGACCGAAGCTCGGCGACAGCGGCGTCGCGCAGGGCGCCGTTCAGCGAGCGGGGTTCGGGGTGGGCGAAGACGAGCAGCACATTCATGGCTTGATCCCTTGGCTGGAACAATCCAGGAGATAGACCCGGCCTCGTTCATCCACTATATGGCTGCTATCGATAACATTATGCTGAATTATGGATAAGTTGGACGTCAGCATCGTCAACATGCGCAGCTTCGTTCGCGTCGCCGAACGGGGCAACCTGTCGGCCGTCGCGCGTGAGCTTGGGCTGGGTCAGTCCACCATCTCGCGTCATCTCCAGGAGCTTGAAGACGCGATCGGCGTTCCCCTGCTGAGCCGCACCACCCGGCGCGTCACCCTGACCACCGAGGGCAGCCTCTATTATGCCAACTGCGTCCAGATCCTGCGCCTGATCGAGCAGGCCGGCGACGAGGCGCGCGGCACGCGTGGAGCCGCCAGCGGCACGATCCGCATCTCCTGCACGGCCGCGTTCGGCATCCTGCACATCACCCGGCTGGTGTTCGCGTTCCAGGACCGCTATCCGGACATCGCGATCGATCTCAATCTGACCGACGAGCGCATCGATCTGGTGCGCGAGGGCGTCGACATCGCGCTCCGTCTCGCGCCGCTCACTGACAGCTCGATGAAGCTGCGCGCACTCGGCCATTCGCACCGGCTGCTGGTGGCGGCGCCGGGCTATCTGGCAGGACGCGGCACGCCGCGCGTACCGCAGGATCTGCTCGGCCATGACGGCATCCGCATGCCCAATGTCGCCGGCAGCGACGTGCTGGCGCTGGTGTCCGCCGACGGCCAGCGCCACGAGGTGCCTTTCAGCGGCCGCTTCCGAACCAATCACGGCCTCGCGGTGCGCGAAGCCGTGCTGGCCGGGCGCGGCATCGCCGCAGCCCATGCCTGGCTGGTCGACGATCTCATCACCGAGGGCAGGCTGACGGTGCTCCTGCCCGACTACAGGCTGCCGTCGGTTCCGCTCAGCATGCTGATCGTCCCGGAGCGCGCCGGCATCGCGCGCGTCCGGCTGGTGATCGAAGACCTGGCGGCGGCAATCGTCAGTCTGCCTGGGATCCGGCCGGAGCCCTGAGCTACAGCCGCGGCATCGTGTCCGGCCGCACCTCGCGCGCCTGCGCCGCCAGCCGGATCGCGGCGTTGGCGGCGCCGAAGCCCTGGTAGTTGCGGCGCTGCACGATCTCGAAGAAGAAGCGCTCCTCGAAAATGTGGGTGTAGACCTGGAAGAACTCCGCGTCGCCGTCGCGGTCGTACAGGATCTCGTTGGCGCGGAGCGCCGCGATGGTCTCGGGCGCTAGATCGTATTTCGCTTCGAGATCGTCGTAGTAGTTGTCGGGAATGTCGAGGAAGCCGGCGCCGCGGGCGCGCATTTCGGCCACGGCTGCAAAGATGTCGTCGCAGGCGAAGGCGATGTGCTGGACGCCTGAGCCGAAGAACTCGGAGATGAAACGCGACGACAGCGTGCGCGTCGCCGTCGAGCCGTTGAGGATGAAGCGCAGGCTGCGATCGCCGTTGACGATCGCCTGGCTCTGCACGAGGCCTCTGGGATCGGCGATCTCCATCTGCGGCAGGCGCGAGAAGTCGATGATCCCGGCATAGAACAACAGCCAGGACAGCATCTCCTCATGCGGCATCGACTGTGCGATGTGATCGACGGCCAAGAGCCGATCAGTCGTCTTGTCGCTGGCGACCGGTTCGAAGTCGACATCCCAGTGACGGCCGTGGGTATCGAGGAAATACAGCAGGCTGCCGCCGACACCATGGATCGCCGGGATCTCCAGCTCGCCCGGCCCGACCGGCTGGGTGAAGGTGCGCGTCTTCAAGGACTGCGCCCGCGCCATGGCACGGTCCGCACTGTCGACATCCAACGCCAACGCGCAAACGCCGGGACCGTGCGTGATATAGTGCGAATGCGCGAAGCTCGCCGGCTCGCAATTGATCACCAGCTCGATCGCGCCCTGCGACCAGCGCTGCACCGCCTTGCTGCGATGCCGCCCGGTTTTGCGGAAGCCGAGCTGCCCGAACAATGCGGCGAGCGACTCCGCCTTGTCCTCGCTGACCGCGAATTCCACAAAGCCGATGCCGTGGCTCTTCACGCGAGGCGCGAAGCGGGGCTCTGCCGACGCCGCGGGGATTTTTCCGGCGAGGTCATCCTGCAACAGCAGCAGCGAACGCATGCCGTCGAGCGCTGTGCGTGGCGCCGAGCCGGCACGGAACTGATCGTTGAAGATCTCCAGCGACAGCGGCCCGGAATAGCCGGTCGCGGCGACCGCCTCCATGAACTCGCCGACCGGGAGGTCGCCCTGCCCGGGAAAGCTGCGGAAGTGCCGGCTCCAGGACAGCACGTCCAGTTCGAGCTTGGGTGCGTCGGCCAACTGGACCAGGAAGATCTTGTCGGCGGGGATGGCGCGGATCGCATTGGTCGGCAGCGCCGGCGCCAGCGCATGAAAACTGTCGAGGATGACGCCGATCGCCTTGTGATCGGCGCGGCGCACGATCTCCCAGGCATCGCGATAGTCGTGCACATGGCGGCCCCAGGCCAGCGCCTCGTAACCGACGCGCAAGCCGCGCCTCGCGACGCGCTCGCCGAGCTCGTGGAAATCCGCGGCGGCGCGGTCGATGCCGCCGAGCGCGGCCGGCGACACGCTGCTGCAGATCAGCAGCAGGTCGGTGCCGAGCTCCTGCATCAGGTCGAATTTGCGCTCGGCACGGACGAAGTTGCGCGCGCGCTGCGGCTCCGGCATGCCCTCGAAATCGCGGAACGGCTGATAGGCGCAGATCGAAAGGCCGAGGTCGCGGCACATCTGCCCGATCTCGCGCGGCCGCATCCCGAACGCGACCAGATCGTTCTCGAAGATCTCGACCGTGTCGAAGCCGGCGGCAGCGATCGCCTTGAGCTTCTCGTCGAGCGCGCCAGAGATGGAGACCGTGGCGATCGAGCGCTGGTTCATGCCGCCGTCTCCTCCATCGCGCCGCCCAGGAACAGCTGGCCGATGCGCGGATCGGCCAGCACGCGATCGGCCTTGTCGATGATGCGGGTGCGACCGAGCTCGAGCACGATGCCGTAGTCCGAGATCTCCAGCGCCGAGCGTGCATTCTGCTCGATCAGGAGCACCGAGACGCCGCGGTCGCGCAATTGCTTCAGCATGTCGAAGGTCTGCTGCACCATCAACGGCGACAGCCCGATCGACGGCTCGTCGATCAGCACGAGCTGCGGCTCGAGCAGCAGCCCGCGCGCGATCTCGAGCTGCTTCTGCTCGCCGCCGGACAGCGTCGAGGCCTGCCGATCCGCCTTCTTGCGCAGCACCGGAAACACGTCGAGGGCCGCCTCGACGCGCGCAGCAAGATCGATCTCACGCGGCGCGGCAACGCCGCCGAGCTCGATATTGTGGCGCACCGACAGCTCGCCGAAGATGTTGCGGCCCTGCGGGATGTAGCAGACGCCCGCGCCGAGCAGCGCGCGCTGGCTGAAGCCGGTGACGTCGCGGCCCTTGAAGATGACCTTGCCTTCGCGCAGCTTCAACAGACCGAAGATCGCCTTGAACACCGTCGACTTGCCGGCACCGTTCGGACCGATCACGGTGGTGATCGATCCCGCCGGCACCGAGAACGTCGTGCCGTTGAGGATCGTCATCTTGCCGTAGCCGCCGACGAGGTTCTGGACGTCGAGAATGGGATCGCTCATCGTCGGCTCCGTCAGTGTCCGAGATAGGCTTCGATCACGGCCGGATTGGCCCTGATCTCGTCGGGCTTGCCGATCGCCAGCACCTTGCCCTCCGCCATCACGATCACGCGCGAGCACAGCGACATCACGAACTCCATGTTGTGCTCGATCACGACGAAAGTGGCGCGGCGCTCGCGGTTGATCGCGATCAGCCGGTCCTTGAGATCGCCGAGCATGGTCGGATTGACGCCGCCGGCGGGCTCGTCGAGCAGCACCAGCCGTGGACCGCCCATGAACGCCATCGCGGCATCGAGCAGCTTCTGCTGCCCGTAGGACAGGCCGCCGGCCGGCTCGTTGGCGAGATGCTCCAGCTTGAAGAAGCCGATCATCTGATCGGCGGTCTCGGTGAGCCCTGCATCCGACGGACCAAACAGGCGCGACAGCATGCTGCCGCGATGCTCCTGGCCGGCGAGGATCAGATTGTCGCGCACCGACAGCTTCGGGAAGACCTGCAAGAGCTGAAACGTGCGGCTGACGCCGAGGCGGTTCAGTTCGGACGGACGCTGGCCGGTGACGAGCTTGCCGTCCACCCTCACCTCGCCCCCGCTCGGCACGAGCTGGCCGAGAATGCAGTTGAACAGCGTCGACTTGCCACAGCCGTTGGGGCCGATCAGGCCGAGGATCTCGCCCTCCTGCACGTCGAAGCTGACGCCGTTGACGGCGGTGATGCCGCCAAAACTCTTCTTGACGTCGCGAACGTCGAGGACTGCGGTCATCGCGCGGCCTCCAGCTTGGATTGAGCCGCCGCCCGCAATGCGGATGCGGCCTGGGTGCGCCGTGAGCTGAGATAGCGGTCGAGGATGCCGAGAATGCCGCTCGGCGAATAGATCAGCAGCACGATCACGGCGGCCGCGTAGAGCATCAGATAATAGCCCTCGGCGAAGCGCAGCCACTCCGGCAGCAGCACCGCGATCATGGCGCCGAGGAACGGCCCGAGCATGAAGCCGGCACCGCCGACGATCACCATCATCAGGAGATCGAGCGAGAGCTGCAGGTTGAACGGCACGGGATCGACATATTGCGTCAGCGGCGCATAGAGCACTCCGGCGATGCCGCCGAGCACCGAGCCGATCGCGAACGCCATCAGCGTGTAGCGTCTGGTGTCGATGCCGAGCGATTGCGCCCTGATCGGATTTTCGCGCAGCGCCATGAAGGCGCGGCCCCAGGGCGAGCGGATCAGCCACCACATCGCCAGCGTCACGAGGCCGAGGGAGCCAAGACAGAGATAGTAGAACGGCAGCGGCTTGCGGGTCGGGAAGCCGAAGATCTCGGGGCGCGGAATGTTGCTGATGCCGTAGATGCCGTTGGTGAGCCAACTCTCGTTGCGGAACACCAGGAACGCCAGGGTCGAAAACGCGAGCGTGACGAAGGCGAGATAGTGATGCTGCACGCGCAGCGCCGGATAGCCCAACAGCCAGCCGACGATGAAGCAGACGATGATGACGAGCCCGAGCGCCGATATCAGCGGCCAGCCATGGGTGGTGAGGATCGCGGCACCGTAGGCGCCGATGCCGACGAAAGCGCCCTGCGCCAGCGACACCTGCCCGGCATAGCCGAGCGTGAGATTGAGCCCCATCGCGGCGATGGTCATCACCGCCCATTGGCTGAGGATATAGAGGCCGTAGCGGTTGAAGTTCATCGGGATGATGATCAGGCCAGCAATGACGACGATCGCCAGCGCGGCGAGGAGCAGTCTGCCGTTCCGGGTCATACCGTGCGCTCCTCGGCTCGTCCGAGCAGGCCCTGCGGCCGGAACAGGATGACAAGGATCAGCAGCACCATCGGAACAGCCGCGCGATACTGGGTGGAGACGTAGGCCGCGGCGAGGTTGTCGACGACACCGATCAGGAGACCGCCGGCGATCGCGCCGCGCACCTGGTTGAAGCCGCCGACGATCGCGGCGATGAACGCCGCCTGCCCGAGCACTTCGCCGCTCGAGAATTTGGCAAGGTAGATCGGCGTGATCAGCAGCGAGGCCAGCGCGACCAGCACGGCATTGATCAGGAAGGTCAGCAGGATCATGCGCTCGACGGGAACGCCGATGATGCGCGCCACCGTCGGATTCTGCGCCGCCGCCTGCATCTGGTGGCCGAGCGAGGTGCGATTGAGCAGCGTGGTCAGGCCGACGACGGCCAGGATTGCAACGGCGAGCACGCCGAGACTCTGCAGCGAGATGACACGGCCAAGCACGCTGATATCGCCCGCGGGAACGATCGACGGAAACGGCGAGGCCTCGGCGCTGAAGAACTGCTTCACGGCCTCCTTGATCCCGATCGCCAGCGCCATGGTGGCGATCGCCAGCGGCAGCACGCCGTGCCGCAGCATCGGATCGACCAGCAGCATCTTGAAGGCGAGACCGAGCAGCAGCGCCGACAGCAGCACGCCGGCGAGCACCGCGAGCCAGAACGGCGCGCCGAGATGCATGACCGCGAGCATCAGGAAGGCGGGCAGCATCACGAACTCGCCCTGGGCGAAGTTGATGGTCTGCGAGGTCTGCCACAGCAAGGTGAAGCCGACGGCGACCAGCGCGTAGATGGCGCCGGTGGCGAGTCCCGCCACGATCAGGTCGAGCAGATTGGACATGGTTTCCCCGTGAGCCCTTGGGTGACGGCGGCGCCGGACATCACCACACCGGCGCCGCCGATCGACCGTTGTCCTCAGTTGAGCTTCGGCAACACCTGCTTCACGACCTGCTTGCCTTCCACGACCTCGACCAGGAAGCCCTGGCGATCGATGTCGCCGTTCTGGTCGAAGGTCACATCCATCAGGATGTTCGGTTCGGCCGAGGTCTTGATGGTCAGGCCGTGCAGCGTGTCGGCGAACGCCTTGGAGTCGACCTTGCCCATCTTCTCGGTCGTGGCCTTGACCATGTAGATCGCGAGATAGCCCTTGATGCCGTTGTGATCGGGCACGTAGTTGTACTTCTTCACGAAGCGGTCGCGGAACGCCTTGATGGCCTCGATCGGTGCGTCGGTGGTGAGACCCACGTGGCCGCGAGCGCCGTTGGCGGCATCACCGGCGAGCTCGATCACCTTCTGGCCGACCAGCGTGGTCTCGCCGATCAGCGGCACAGTCACACCCTGGCGCTTGATCTCCTTCAGGATGCGCGCGCTCTCTTCCTCGTTGACGTAGATGAAAACGGCGTCCGGCGCCGCCGCCTTGATCTTGCTGACGTCGGCAGCGAAGTCCGCCTGGCCGGCTTCGGTCGACAGGTCGGCCGCGACCTTGATGCCGAGACGGTTGAACTCCTTGGTGATGACGTCGCGGCCGCCACGGCCGAAATCATTGTTGACCCAGACCACCGCGACCGACTTCGCCTTCAGCTCGTCGTTGATGTACTTGGCGACCTTCGGCATCGAGGACTGCTGGCCGAACGACGTGCGGAAAAGGAACTTGTTGCCAGCCTGCGTGAGCTCGGCCGCCTCGCCGCCCATGATCTGGGTGATGCCGGCCTCGGCCGCCAGCGGCGCCGTCACCTTCACCGAGCCGGAATAGCCCGGCCCGAGCAGCACGTAGGGCTCGCCATCGAGCGCCTTCTGCACCTGCGCACGCGCAACGCCGGGGTTCGACTGCGAGTCGGCGTGGCTCACCTCGATCTTGCGACCGAGGATACCGCCCTTGGCGTTGATTTCCTCGACGGCGAGGTCGATGCCGTTCTTCCAGTTGTTGCCGACGGTCGCGCCGCCGCCGGAGAGCTCGGCGACATCGGCGATCTTGATGGGGGCGCCGGATTGCGCGTAGGCGGCACCGGACAGCAGCGTGGCTGAGCACAGGCCAGCCAGGATGATCGATCTCACGTTGTTTCCTCCTCTGACTTAAACGCTTGTTTGCGTTTCTTGCTTGAACGACTTGTTCCGGCGCGTATTGGCCGTCGGCTCAGGCGGCGTCAACCGCCGGATATCTCTCCGCCATGTGGTTGTCGAACGCAGCCCCCATCGCCTCGGTCGAGGGCGCCAGGCCGGTGAACAATTCGAACGCGTCCGCGGCCTGGTAGATCGCGAGCTCGCGGCCGAGCAGGACCCGGGCTCCCCTGGCTTTGGCGGCTTTCAGCAGCGGCGTCCAGAGCGGCGAATAGACCGCGTCGGCGACCCAGAGGTCGGCGCGCAACAAATGATCAGGCACCGGCGTACCGCGGTTCGGCAACATCCCGATCGGCGTGCCGTTGACGACGCCAACTGCGCCGTGCAGTGCCGCTTCGACGCTGTCCGCGACCGTCACCGTGTTGCCGACCGGCAGCAGGCTCGCCAGCTTCTCGGCGCGCGTGCGCTCAGTGTCGTAGATGCGCAGGCCGGCGACTCCGAGGTTTGCAAGTGCGAAGGCGATCGCCTTGCCAACCCCGCCGGCCCCGACCAACGCGACGACGCCGCGATCGGTCTGGCTGATGAGTGGCGCGACGGCTCGCTCGAACCCGGTGGTGTCGGTGTTGTGGCCGATCAGCCGGCCGTCGCGAACGACGACGGTATTCACCGCGCCCATCGCCGCCGCCCTCGGCGCGAGCTCGTCGAGCAGCTCGACCACGGCTTCCTTGTAAGGATAGGTCACGTTGACCCCGGCAAAGCCGAGCCGGCGCACGCCTTCCAGCAGCGCGGACAGACCGGCCCGGTCGGCGCCGGCCACCTCGATGAGCTGGTAGTGGCAGCGCACGCCGAGCGCCGCCGCGGCATGTTCGTGCATGGCAGGAGAGGCCGAATGCGCGATCGGCGCACCGATCAGGCCGGTCAGGAATTTGCGGGCTTTGAGCGCGGAAAGATCGGGCACGTTGGCTTCAGTCTCTGCTGCCGCTCGCGCGATCGCCGCACGAGCGATGAATGGCGTCGCGGACGATAGCGCGTCCGCCAGCTAACACAATTACCCAAATATCCGCTGAACCTAACATCATGTTATTTTTTGACGAGCGCCGCCTTCCCCGGCCTCGCAACCTGCCGCCGGCCCGGCTCCAGTGCGCGCATCTCGGCACGCAGGCAGTCGATGAAGTGCTCCGCGTAAAGCGACAGCGGCGTGCCGCGCTTGACCGCGATGTAGGTGTCGAACCGCGTCGGCTCGGCGATCTTCAGCAGCTCGATGCCGGGATAGCCGCCATGCGCGACCGTGAACTGGTCAATCACCGCGATGCCGAGCCCCGCCTTCACCAGCGCGCAGACCGTGGTGCCGAAGCGCGCCTTGATCGAGATGTTGTAGCTGAGTTTGTTGCGCGCGAAGATCTCGGCCATGATCCGGCCGTAAGGGTCATTGGGATCGATGCCGATCAACGGATAGCGAGTCATCTCCGCGGCGGAGACCTGCTTGCGGCCGGCTAGCTCGTGGCCTGGCGGGACGATGCAGAACAGTTCGCCTGAGGCGAGAGGAAGGAATTCGAGCCCGGAATGATCGAGGCGATAGCTCATCGCCACGCACTCGCCCTTGCCCAGCATCAGATAGTCGATCGCCTCCTCGATCTTGAGGATGTTGATGTCGATGCCCAAATCAGGATAGCGGCGGCGGACGCGCTCGATCGCGCGCGGCACCATCACCTGGGAGATGCTGGGCACCGAGCCGACGCGCAGTTCCGACAGCGCGCCGCGGCCGATGTTGGAGATGATGTAGCTGAGATCGTCGACCTTCTCGTAGACGCTGTTGATCTGCTCGAAGATGTTCTGCGCCTCGGGCGTCGGAAAGTAGCGGCCGTTCTGGCGCTGGAAGAAGCGGATGCCGAGCGAGCGCTCGGTGTATTTCACCAGACGGCTGACACCCGGCGCCGACACCTTCAGCAGGCGCGCGGCGCCGTTGATGGTGCCCGTCACCATGACCGCGCGAATGACCTCGACCTGTCGCAAGGTCATCATCGGCGCGGTCCCCGCACGCCTTCGGCCGGAATCACGGACTGCCCGGCGGCGTCAGCACGACCGGCGGGCGCGGCACCGGCCGTGGGCGCGGCGGCAGCGCCCCCGGCGCGGGCTTGATCTCGACCGGCGGCGGCAAAGGCGCGACTTGCGGCTGGCTCGATGCCATCGGTGCCGCCGGCTGAGGCGCAGGGGCGGGAGCGGAGAGCGGCGGTGTCAGCGGCGACACGACGGCGCGCGGACCACCCAGCTTGGCGCGCGGCTCGCGCCGTGGATCACGACCGGGCAGCGGCACGTCGGCCGCGCTCGGTGCCGCCGGGCCAGCCTCGGGTGCACCGGGCAGCGACGCCGTCGACGATGGATAGGCCGGCGGCACCTCGCCGCGCGCGATCGCATCCAGACGCCGCGTTTCGCGATCGATCGCGCGCACCGCCAGCCACGACGACAGGGAGGTGACGTCGACCGCGCGCGTCAGCGCCTCGGACGTCCCGACCACGAACAACTGGATCTCCGGACGGCTGTTGGCATTGCCGACCGTATTGGCGCTCAGGCTGGCGCGAATGTCGGCATTGTCCGCCGGAATGTCGAAGCCGCCGGACACGATGACGCGGGCGCCTTGCGCGTCGAGCGTGGTGGCGCCGACCCGCAGCCGGCCGTCGCGGATGATGAAGGGGATCTGAGCAGACGCGACCGGCAACGTCCCCGACGTCAGCACCGGCTCGATCACCTGCCGCAACTTGCCGTCGTCGCTCACCTGGCCGGCGTCGGCCGCGCGCAACGCCGCATCGAACGCCCGCGGGTCGAGATTGGGGAGCGCCGCATTGTCGAGCGTCACCGTGCCATTGCCCGAGAGCGCATTGACCAGTGCCTGCACGCTGCGTCCTTCGGCGGCGAGCGTCATCTGGGCCGAGACCTTGCCGGCCGGCATCTTCAGGCTGTGATAGCGCAGCGCGTTGCCGTCGATGCCGGCGAGCTCGACGCGGCCGTTCAGGACGAGACCATTCGCGTTGGAGCGCGCATCGATGGTCGCGGCGACGTCGCCGCCGCCGAGCTTGCCCTTGAGGTTCTCGATGGTCAGCGACTGGCCGTCGCTCTTGATGGCGCCGCCCAGCGGATGCAGATCAATGCCATTCAGAATGGCGCCGCTGAGGGCCTGGAACGAGACACGCCCGCGCCACCCCTTCAAGAGACCTGCGCCGAGAGGCTCGGCGGGCTCACGCCCGGCCGCTCCGATCAGCACCGATACCACTTGCGGCACGTCGAGCGCATCCAGCCCGAGCTCGCCCTCGATCTGCTTGTCGTCGTCGAGCACCAGCGCGAGCCGGCCGCGCAGCCGCGATCCACCCACCGTGCTGTCGATGTCGTCGAGCGTCAGGCGATTGTTGGAAAGACCGAGACGGCTGAACAGGCGGACGTTCTGCGCGCCCGGATCCTGCGGCTTCAATCCAAACAAGGGCGACAGGTTGGCGCTGCGCAGGCGCAGATTGACGTTGGCCTTTGCGGTGTCGCCCCAGGGATCGACAGTGCCTTGCGCATCGCCATCGAGACCGGCGCCGGAGAGCTTGGCATTCACCCGCAGCGGCGCCCGCCAGCCGCCGGTCACGCTGGCATCGAACTGGGCCGGACCTGTGTCCGCCGCCGCAACGCGATCGAGCCCGAGCAGCGCCAGCACGGCGCTGCCCTGCTCCGACGACACCCGGCTCTCGATTCCAAGCTCCGTTCGATCGATCGCATCGACCTCGAAGCTGCGCAGCGCCGCGGCCGAGGGTTTGGCCGTCAGCGTCGCCGAGCCCTTCAATCGTGGCGCGTCGAGATCGAGCACCGCCTTGGCCTGGCTCCGATCGGCGTTGGCTGGGTCCTTGGCGAGATCGAGCGTGAGCTTCAGCCGGGCGGCGCCGGGCGGCATACTGAGCGCATCGAAGCGGGCGGCGATCTGCGGCGCGAGCGGCTGCACCAGCGCCGTGATCTCCTTGAGCGAGCCGGCCATCGAGGTCACCACCAGCCGTCCGGTTGCGTCGGCGCGATCGAACCGGCCGGAGCCCTCGCTCGTCACGCCGCTGCTCTGGCCGAACTTGATCTGGTCGATGGCGATGGTCTTGGGATCATAGGAAAAGCGCGCGGTGAGCGGACGCAGCTCCTGGCCGCTGAGCTTGGCGCGGGCGACGTCGAGCGCCACACTGGCCTCCGCCGGCCACTCGCCGGTGACGCCGACCAGCGAGCGCGTCACGGCCATCGCGGCGTCGAGATCGAGCCGATCGCCCTTCAGCACCGCCTCGAAACGCGAGCCCGGCCCCGCTGGCCGGTTGACGAGAGCGACGCGTCCGTCGACGGAGCCGCCGTCGATATCGGCCTTGAGGCTGTCGATCGCGACCCGCTCCGGCGCCACGTTGAGGTCGCCACGCAGCCGCAGCGGACGCTGGGTGCGATAGCTGCCGTCGCTGCGGCCCTGCAGCCAGGCCACCAGCGTGTCGGGCTCCGACGATTCGAGATCGAGCGCGCCGGTGAAGCCCGATGTCACCGAGGTCGAGATGCCGATGGTCCGGAACGTCAGCCGCGTCGAGCCGGGCGCGCGCAGGTCGACCTTCTCGAGACTCCATGCCGAAGGTTCGTTGTGCAGGTCGGCGGTGAAGTTCTGTACCGGACGGCCGGAGAGCATGATCTGCTCGGTCGCGAACTGCACGTTGGCCGGCATCGGCAAGGTCGGCAGTTGTGCAATCCAGTTGCGCAGCGCCGGCAGCACCAGCGCGGGCGCGATCGCCCGCCGGTCCTTGATGTCGTCCCCGCCGGCCAGGAGCTTGTCGGCATCGAGCTGGCGTGCGGACAGTGAGGCTTTCAGCACGGGGGCGGCGCCGAAACGGATGTCGCCGCTGCCCGCGAATTTCAGCGAACGATCCTCCTGGCCAAAGCTGACCTCGATCTGGTCGAGCTTGGCCGACGCCTGGTCGCCGACGACCTTGGTGGCGATGCGCCAAGGCGTCGCGCCAGCCTGGCTCAGCGGACGGGCCTTGGCCTGTTGGGCCTGCTTCGCCGGTGGCTCCTTCGCTGACTGGGCGGGCTTGTCGTTGTCGGCGCCCTGCTCCTTCGGGGGCGACGACAGGGTCAGCGCGCCCTCGAACTTCGGCGAACGGTTGGGAAAGCTGATGAGGCCTTCGATGTCGGCCATCACGGGACGCTCGCCCGGGTCGATGTTGAGGTGGACGCGCAGGCCGTTGGAGTCCTTGTCCTGGCTCGACGACACCCGGAAGGGGTAGCGGCCGCCGCGGATCGACACCGCGCCGTCGCCGCGCAGCGAGCCGGCCAGCGAACGCACGTCGCCGGAGAAGACGATGTCGGTCAGCTCCAGCGTCGAGCGGCTGGCGGCGTCGTGCAGGGCGACTCGGCCGGTGAGGTTGAGCCGGTCGATCGCGAGCGCCGCCAGATTGAACCGGCCCGACGCGGCCGGCAGGTCGACCTGGCCCTTGGCATCCAGCCCGAGATCGGCCGCCATGCCGCCGATGGTGAGCTCGTTCGCCCGCCACTCGCCGCGCATCAGATCGCCGAGGCTGAGCTCGACGTCGAGCTTGTCGGCGCGCAGCTTGCCGAGATCGTTGGCGCCGCCGAAGGTGACCTGGCGCAGCCGCAAGGTCGGCGTCGGCAACAGCCGTGCGTCCAGCGCACCGGCGACCCGCACGGGCACGCCAATGATCTTGCCCGCCTCGGCCTCGAACTGCGGCCGGAACTGGTTCCAGTCGACGAAGTACGGGCCGATCAGCGCAGCAAGGAGCGCAAGGATGAAGGCAATCGCCAAGCCGAGCAGGGTCGTCTGCACGGGGTCTCCCTCAAAGGACAACGCTCCGGCGTCCCAACCTTAAAGCCAATACGGCCGCGGCCCACTGGCATCGATACCGGAGCGCTGCATCATATAGGATTAAGTATGGCGAAGTCACAGCGCTGTCGGTATTTCCGGGGGCGTTGCACAATTCCGTTAACGAAGATGGTTACCAGTGCGCCGGCAGCCGCTTCAGGCCGCGCAGCACGAAGGTCGGCCGCCATTCCGGGTTGTCGGGATCGTCCAGCTTCAACTCCGGCAGCCGGCGCAGCAGGGTTCCGATCGCGATCTCGGCCTCGATGCGGGCGAGCTGCGCCCCCAGGCAATGGTGGATGCCACCACCGAACGACAGCGGCTTCACGTTGGCCCTGGTGATGTCGAGCTGCTCCGGATGATCCGGATAGACCGCAGGATCGCGGTTGGCGGAGCCCAGCAGGCACAGCACGCTCTCGCCCGCGGGGATCCGGCGGCCGCCGAGATCCTCGATGTCCTCGAGCGCCACCCGTCCGGTGAGCTGCACCGAGGAATCGTAGCGCAGGAACTCCTCGATCGCGTTGGTGATCAGCTCCGGCCGCGCCTTCAACAGCGCCAGCTGGTCCGGATTGCGGTGCAGCGCCAGCAGGCCGTTGCCGATCAGGTTGACCGTGGTCTCGTGCCCGGCGCCGAACAGCAGGATGATGTTGGCGGTGAGCTCCTCATTGCTGAGCTTGGCGCCGTCCTCCTCGGCCTGCAGCAGCTGCGTCGTCAGGTCGTCGCCGGGATGTTTCCGGCGCAGCTCGAACAGGTGCTGGAAATACGCCTTCGATACCGCGTTGCCGGCATTGCCCTCGGCGATCTCGGCCTTCGACAGCGGCACCGGCTCGAGCAGCCGGCCGCCCTCGCGCGAGCTCTTGTAGAACGCTTCGCGGTGCTCCTCGGGAATTCCGAGCATGTCGCAGATCACGGTGACCGGCAGCTTGAACGCGAAGTCCTCGATCAGGTCCATCCGGCCGCGCGGGATGATCTCGTCGAGCGTCGAATCGACGATCGCCTGGATCCGTGGCCGCATGTCCTCGACGCGGCGGGCCGTGAATGCCTTCACCACGAGGCCGCGCAAGCGCGTGTGATCCGGCGGATCCTGCTGCAGCATCCAATGGCTCATGCTGCGGAAGATCGGCTCGTTCATGATGTCAGGGCCGTAGCGCCGGATCGAACGCGCGACGAAGTCCTTGCCGAAGCGCTTGTCGCGCAGCACCAGGCTCGATTCCGCATGCCGGCTGGCGAGGAACGCCCCGAACGGCGTCACATGCATCGGGTCGTTGTCGCGCAGCTGCGCATAGAAGGGATAGGGATCGCGGATGAACTCCGGCGACAGCGGATTGAACAGCGGCGCGGCCTTGGCGGCCTGAACATGCTCGTTCATGGGGTCCCTCTCCCTGGATTGGCCGATTAGCTCACGCCCGCGCCGCGATGGCAACCGGCTAGTTCACACATCATGCCGCAGCCCCCGCCGTCTTTAACCTGTGCAACTGGCCGGCAACGAGGCGGACCCGGCGCGGGGCCGCGATCCAGATCGCCGCCGCCGAGACGAAGGCGCCGAGGAAGGCGATCACGAAGCCCGGCGTATAACTCAGGGTGTAGTCATACAGCACGCCGGTCACCCACGGCCCTGCTGCGCCGCCGCATAGCCCGATCAGCATCAGCGTTCCGAAGATGCTGCCGAAATGCGCGCCCTGGAATATCTCCAGCGCGACCGCGCCCATCACCGAGGTCAGGCCGTAGCCGAGCGCGCCCTGCGTCGCCACCATGATGTAGATCAGCATGAGCGACGGCGCGGCCTTGAGCGCGATCAGCGCGGCGAAGCAGATCGCGAAGCCGAGACAGCCCAATCCCCACACCGCCTCGCGCCCCAGGCGGTCCGACAGATGGCCGAGCGCGATCTGGCCCGGGATCCCGAGCAGGCTGACCGCGCCGAGCGCCCACACCGCGACGCTCGAGCTGAAACCGATCTCGAGCAGGTATTTCGTCTGGTGCACCTGCACCGCGTACCAGACGTAGAGGCCGAAGAAATAGCCGAGCGCGAGCCACCAGAACCGACCCGTTCGCAGCGCGCGCGACAACGTCCAGTCGGTGCCGGCCCAGGCGGCGTCGACGACGTTGGAGACCGGCTTGGCCGCATTGGCGAGCGGCGCGGCGTCGCCGTCGGGACGCAGGCCGATCTCCTCCGGCTTCTTGCGCAGCAAGAGATTGATCGGCGCCAGCACGACCAGCACGACGACGCCCATCGCGGTGCAGGCCGTGCGCCAGTTGGTCTGCGCGATCATGTGCTGCACCCACGGCAACAGCGTCATCGAACCGATGCCGACGCCAGCGAAGGCGATGCCGATCGCCAGGCCGCGGCGGCGGATGAACCAGTTCGGCAGGAACAAGGACTGGCCGGAATAGCCGAGGCAGACGCTGCCGGCGCCGACCATCACGCCAATGGTGATGTAGAGATGCCAGGGCTGCGAGGTCAGCGGCGCCAGCAACAGTCCGCCGGCCATCAGCGCGACGCCGAGTTCCATCACCGCGCGCGGCCCGGTGCGATCCATCAGCCGTCCGATCAGCGGACTGACGATGCCCGAGGCAACGAAGCCGAACGAGAACGCGCCGGCGGTGACACCCCGGTCCCAGCCGAATTCGGCGAGAACAGGCGGATAGAACAGCGAGAACGCGGTGCGCGCATTGACCCCGACGGCCATCGTGACGAAGGTCACGGCGACGATGACCCAGCCATAATAGAACGGCAGGCGCATTGTTGTTGTTTCACTCCCTGGTGCATCCTTCGCATCATCTGCATGCGAATGGGTCAAGGATTTTCTGCGCGGGCGACGGCGGTGTCAGCTACCTGCGAGGTCATGTGTGCGGTGCACTGTTCCTCTGCCCCCGCTGTCGTCCCGGCGAACGCCGGGACCCATACCGCGCGATCTCACGAGGGACATGGCTGACAGTTGCGCGTCTCATTCCCGCCGGTGGTTATGGGTCCCGGCTCAAGGCCGGGACGACACCGCGTATGTGGCGAGCTTCGCCGGATCATGGTTGCACGTCCCCGCAGCGCGATCTGCGCCCGAGCTTTGCTTGCTCACCCACCCTCATCGAACAGGAGGGCGCAGGGAAGGCCGGGCGCCGGCCGCGCCCGTGGCCCGCCTGCTCAAAAAAATGCAGGCGGCAGGTACCACAGGTTCAGCCGAGATCGCCCGGCCCTCCCTGCGCGATGGTCTTCACGCTTATATGCAGGCTTCCTGGCGCTCGGGCTTTTTGGCCGCCATGCGCGACAATGCGCTTGCGCACATCGTGCGGAGATACCAGCGTCGAGGTATCAGAACCCTGCAACTTCACGTCCGCAAGAACATCGTTCGTCCGCATATCCAAGACATGCTGCCCAGGACATGCTGCGAGCCCTCGCGGCCACCGCTCCCCGCCCCGCGTGTCGTGACGATCGCGCGCAACGCCCCTTCATGATGAGGCGGGATGCGCGAGAGGATCGCGGTGATTTGCCCGACGACGCAAGCGAAATGATCTGCGACAAAGTAACCCGACGGGCAAGGATGCGTACGTTACGCTAGCCGACGAACTTCATCTCGCGAGCACCAATCACGACTCAGGAATGCTGGCGATCTGAACTTGCAGCAATCGGTTCAAGTAATCTTTCATCTGAGCTAATTCTCGTGCGGCTGGGTCCGCGGCAGCAGCTTGATCGGCAACGCGGATAGCTGCTTCGTAGTCAGGCCTCGTAAGCATAATCTGATCGATCACAGTGGTAGTGCCAGGCAATATAACGCCTAATCGAGCGTTCAGGCACGCATAGCAAAAAGCACGGGCGGTTCGACCATTCCCATTTTTGAACGGATGGACCCAGTTGATTCGCCAGAGGGCGAAAGCAGCTGCATCCAAAGCATCTCCGCCGCGCCAAATTGCTTGAAGTTCTTCAAAAAACTCCTTCATTAATCGCGAAACCTGCTCCCAAGGCGGAGCCTGATAGACGACTTCGCCCGTCTCTACGTTTACGACTTGGACCGGCACGTCCCGATATTCACCAGGCTTGTTCAGCAAAAACAACGTTCCGCACCTGTGAAGCTCGCGAAGAGCCATTTCGTTTGGCGCCAACGGCAACTTATCCGGCTGATTGAAGTGGATCAGCAAAGTAACGAGTGCTTCCAGCACGTTGATGCTATTGGCCGCGTTGAGTTGTTCAATATGATGGGCCGATGGCCCGTTTATCAATTCCCAATTACTATCGAGCATTTTCCCGACCAATAAAAAAAGCCCAGCAACAGCTGGGCCCTTCTATTAGGGGTTGTCAACTTTCCAGTGTCAACCGACTTTCTTTTCGGCTGTTTCATGCCCCTCATTTTGGTCCAAGAAACTCGAGACCTCATCTCTGGTTAAGGTCGAGTTTTTAGAGCGAAGACCCATGATCAGACTCACTCGCTGGGCTTTTCGCTCAGCGGGGCTCACTCGGTGATTTTTCGCCTTCTCAGCAATCTGTTCCAGTGTCAATCCAGCCATGGCTACTCCCCGTGGGGCGGCCCCAGCATGATGCTGTTGAAATTCCAACATTTTCTTACAAATATGGTTCCAGGGCCACCGAAGTCTTCGATGATATGCATATTCGGGGTTGTACGGACAAGCCCGTACCTAACCCGAGAGATGATTTTAACCTTTGGGCGTGGCTAAAATACAGCGGCAGGCTTGAACGTCTGACGCTTCCCGAGCTCTGCTTATCTCTTTGCCTCGCCTCCAGAATTGGCCCGGTTTAAGACTGAGAAAGCCCCTGGAACGCATAGACGTCCATGCGCAGCACGCCGTAATTGGCGCTGTTGTGCAGCCGTTCGACGCGGGCGCCCTCGCCCGCGGCGCCGAGTGCAGCGAACAGCGGCAGGAAGTGCTCGTCGGTCGGATGATTGTCGCGCGCATGCGGGGCGAGACGGCGGTAGTCGACGAGGTCGTCGACGCGGCCTTCGATCGCGGCGTTGTGCACCCAGTCGGCGAAGTCGACCACCCAGGACGGCGCCGGGTCGTCGATGTCGAGCCGGCGCTTGCGGAATTCGCCGAGATTATGGGTGAAGCTGCCGCTGCCGATGATCAGCACGCCCTCGTCGCGCAGTGGGGCCAGCGCGCGGCCGAGTGCGAGATGATGTGCCGGCCCGCGCTCGGTCTGGATCGAGAGCTGCAGCACCGGAATGTCGGCCTGCGGGTACATCAGGAGCAGCGGCACCCAGGCGCCGTGATCGAGCCCGCGCTCGCGGTCGATGCCGACCGGCAGCCCGGCCGCCTGCAACCGCGCCGCGACGGCCTGCGCGAGATCGGGCGCTCCCGGCGCGGGATAGCGCAACTGATAGAGCTCACGGGGAAAGCCGTAGAAATCGTAGATCGTCTCGTTGGTGGCGACCGCATTGACGGCGGGGATGTCGGTCTCCCAATGCGCCGAGATCACCAAAATCGCCTTCGGCCGCGGCAGGCGGCCGCCGAGGCTGACGAGGAAGTCACGCGCCGCCGAATCCGTGAGCGGCAGCATCGGCGAGCCGTGCGACAGGAAGATGCTGGGAAGGGTCATGTCATCTCTCCTCGGACTGCTGACACGTCGTCAAGATCACGTCGTCAAGATAGCGCGCCAAAACCACAGCTGTCGTCCCTGCCAAGGCAGGGACCCATACCGCGTGATCGACACTCGAGGCAGGCTGAGTATCGACCGTCGTTCCCACACCAGTTCCGCCTGTGGTTATGGATCCCCGCCTTCGCGGGGATGACAGCGAAAGTGTGGCAACAGTCAGCGACCCCAACTGTCCGTGTCAGTGCGCGCTGCGCAACTGACCGCCGGCAAGGCTGCTGCGCAGGCCGCCCAGCGCGTAGGCGCCGTCGCCGAGCAGGGCCTGGATCACCAGGGTCACCGCCCAGAACGCCGGATACTCCCAGCCGCCCTTCGGATTGTTGAAGAAGAACCCGGCGGAGCCATGCACGGTGAAGATGGCGCCGAGCAGGATCGGCACGGCGGCGAGCGCCACCCAGCGGGTGTAGATGCCGAGGATCAGCGCGATGCCGGCCAGGATCTCGGCGGTGATCACCAGATAGGCCAGCTCGGGTGGCAGGCCGATACTGCCGAAGAACTTGGCGGTGCCGGCCGGCGTGAACACGAACAGCTTGAGGCTGGCATGGGCCAGAAACAACCCGCCAAGGGTGAGGCGGAGCAGAAGCGCGGCATAGGGCGCGGTACGGGAATCGATCATCGGAACCTCCGGTGGGGACGCCCAGCATATGGATCATTTCCCGAAAGACGATAATCCGATACAATGGAAATTCAGTTCACACCATAAGAGTGAGATGATCCAGTGTTGGACCGGCTGACCGGACTGGAGGTGCTCTCGAAGGTGGCCGGCTCCGGAAGCCTGTCGGGCGCGGCCCGCCTGCTCGGCATGTCGCCGACCATGGTGACAAAGCACCTTGCCGCGCTGGAGACACGCCTAGGGACCAAGCTGTTTCACCGCACCACGCGCCGGCTGACCATCACCGAGGCCGGACGCCGCTATCTCGACCTCGCCGAGCGCGTGCTCGGCGACTTCGAGGCGGCCGAGAGCGCGATCGCGGCCGACCGCGTCGAGCCGCGCGGGCTGTTGCGACTCAACGTCCCGCTCGCCTTCGGCACGCGCCAGATCGCGCCGCTGCTCGCCGGCTTCGCCGCGCTCTATCACGGCGTCAGCGTCGAGCTTGGGCTCAATGACCGGCTGGTCGACCTGATCGAGGAAGGCTGGGATCTCGCGATCCGCATCGGCACCCTCAAGGATTCCAGCCTGGTGGCGCGGCGGCTGGCGCCATGCCGGATGATGGTCTGCGCCGCGCCGTCCTATCTCGCCGCGCATGGGACGCCGCGCACCACGGCCGATCTCGCCGGCCACAACTGCCTCGGCTACACGCTGGCGGCGGCCGGCCCGTCGCGCTGGCGCATGGGCGGCAAGGCCGCGGTCGATGTCACCGTGAGCGGCAATCTGCGCGCCAACAATGGCGATGCGCTGCTCGCGGCAGCGCTCGCCGGGCAAGGCGTGATCTACCAGCCGACCTTCATCGTCGGCGACGAGATCCGCGCGGGACGGCTGGTGCCGCTGACGCTCGAGGTGCCGCCATCGGACCTGCTGGCGGTGCATGCCGTCTACCTGCCGGATCGCACGCCCTCGGCCAAGGTACGCGCCTTCATCGACCACCTCGCGGCGGCCTTCGCGCCGGAGCCGCCCTGGGATCGCGATCTTGCGTGAGCGGCGTCAGTTCTTCGTGACGTCGCCGCGAACGAACTGAGTTTCGGGCGAGCCTCAGAAATCCATTCCGCTCATCCTGCCGCCGGACGGCGTGGCCGGAGCCGCCGCCTGCTCTCTGGGGAGTTCGGCGACCATCGCCTCGGTCGTAATCAGCAGGCCCGCAACGGAGGCAGCGTTCTGCAGGGCGGTCCGCACGACCTTGGTCGGATCGATGATTCCCTTGCTGATCATGTTCCCGTAGTCGTCGGACTGTGCGTCATAGCCGTAAGCATATTGATCCCGCTCCAACAATCTGCCGACGATGACGGAGCCGTCGGCTCCGGCATTTGCCGCAATCTGGCGCGCCGGTGCTTCCAACGCCTTCATGACGATACCAAAGCCATGCATGATATCCGGATTTTGCCGAGCAGATTGCCAGCCCGCTCCCCGCGTCCGTGAATGACGGCGAGCGGATTCGCGCCTTTCTCTGAGGTTGAGAATCATTTCTGTCAGATAGTCGATCAATTCGGCTTCGAGCGAATCGGGAAGCTGCAAACGATGGACACGCTGAAAGAAGAAATCCGGATAGACGAACGGACTGTCGGAATTCAGCAGCTTCTCGATGGATGCGAAGATCTCGTTCAAGAGCCTGTTGTTCAACAAGGACTGCTTACGAAGCAAGCGCCCCAGATCGTGCGTGTCAGACATCGCGAGGTCGGAAATGCTGTCCGGCTCGCTCTTGCTCCTGAACACCCGGCTCAGGGACTGCCTGGCGCGCAACAGCGCAATGCCGCCGCCCGGCAGGATGCCTTCCTCGACAGCCGCACGGGTCGCATGCATCGCGTCATCCACGCGATCCTTGCGCTCCTTGACCTCGACCTCGGTCGCGCCGCCGACGCGGATCACCGCGACGCCGCCGGCGAGCTTGGCCAGACGCTCCTGCAGCTTCTCACGGTCGTAGTCCGAGGTGGTCTCCTCGATCTGCGCCTTGATCTGCTGAACGCGCGCCTCGATGTCGGCCTTCTTGCCGGCGCCGTTGACGATCGTGGTGTTCTCCTTGTCGATCATCACCTTCTTGGCGCGGCCGAGCATGGAGAGGTTGACGTTCTCGAGCTTGATGCCGAGGTCTTCCGAGATCGCCTGGCCGCCGGTCAGGATCGCGATGTCCTGCAGCATGGCCTTGCGGCGGTCGCCGAAGCCCGGCGCCTTGACGGCCGCGACCTTCAGGCCGCCACGCAGACGGTTCACGACCAAGGTGGCCAGCGCCTCGCCCTCGACGTCCTCGGCGACGATGACCAGCGGCTTGCCGGTCTGCACCACGGCCTCGAGCAGCGGCAGCAGCTCGTTCAGCGACGACAGCTTCTTCTCGTTGATGAGGATGTAGGCGTCGTCCATCTCGACGCGCATCTTGTCGGCATTGGTGACGAAGTAGGGCGAGATGTAGCCGCGGTCGAACTGCATGCCCTCGACGACGTCGAGCTCGGTCTCGAGCGACTTGGCTTCCTCGACGGTGATCACGCCCTCGTTGCCGACCTTCTTCATGGCGTCGGCGAGGAACTTGCCGATCTCGGAGTCGCCGTTGGCGGAGATGGTGCCGACCTGGGCGATCTCGTCGTTCGACGTGACCTTCTTGGAGTTCTTGACGAGATCGGCGACGACCGCCTCGACCGCGAGGTCGATGCCGCGCTTCAGATCCATCGGGTTCATGCCGGCGGCAACCGCCTTGGCGCCTTCGCGGACGATGGCCTGGGCCAGCACGGTCGCGGTGGTGGTGCCGTCGCCAGCCGCATCAGCGGACTTCGAGGCGACCTCGCGCACCATCTGCGCGCCCATGTTCTCGAACTTGTCGTCGAGCTCGATCTCCTTGGCGACGGTGACGCCGTCCTTGGTGATGCGCGGCGCCCCGAACGACTTGTCGAGGACGACGTTGCGGCCCTTCGGACCGAGCGTGACCTTCACGGCATTGGCGAGGATGTCCACGCCGCGCAGCATGCGGTCGCGGGCTTCACCGGCGAATTTGATGTCCTTGGCTGCCATTCTCGACGACCTCCTAGGGCTTCAACATCGGCAGACTGATCGCTTTCTGCATATGCCTGATGTTGACGAGACGCAGCTTGGATATCTTGGTCAGGCAAGCCTGGTCGCTGACGACATCGACCCTGAGCCGGTCAGGATCGAAGCCTGCCAGGATCAGCCTGTCCTTGAACTCCATGGCACGATCGAGATCGCATTCCGGCTCCTGGTCGGAGGCCACGATGTAGATCTCGAATCCCAATATCGCGATTTTCTCCCTGTCCAGGCGGTTGCTGAACTCGACGAACTGGCCGTCGATGTAGCGCCTGTTCTCCGGCTTCAGGTATTTTGCGTCGATCAGACACCCGATGGTCTGCGACAGCGCTTCGTCCGGGATGGCTTCGTGCTTCTCGCACAAGATGGAGACGCTGAAATGCTTCGAATTGGAGTACTTCGACTGCATGATCTCCTTCTTGCAATCCTGCATCTGCCGCATCGGAACGCCGAAGGGGGACCAGGCACATGGCTGCTCGCCGTCGAGCGTGGCGAAATAGAGAGGAATGACTTCGCGCATCTTATCTAAGCCCCTGATTCAACACCGTCAGAGTTTCGACGAGCGACTCCTGACCTTGCGTCGCAGCCGCCATGAAGTCGGCATGGCTGGCCATCTTGCTGTAGGCAATGAAGGATCGGAGCTTCTTTTCCACCCCCCTGGGCAACCCCGGCTCGACAAGCTGCGAGGCGGCCTCCTTCAGCTCCTTGGCGAGCGACTCCACGTCTTCGACCAGCTCCGCCCGCTTCACCTTGAAATCCGTCTTTTGGACGTCCGTATCCTTGAGACGGCGGACATGGGCCTTTGCCCGTCGCCAGAGCACCCCGATTTTTCCGAGGTCCGGTCCGCCCGACTGCACGAGCCGGCCGATCAGCGACAGGGCGGCGAATGCTGATACGCTGGCCTGCATCAGCGCGGCGTTCATGTCCGATCTGGGCCAGGTTCCGAGCAAGCTCAGCACAGTGACCACCAAGACCGTGACGAGGCAGGGAATGATCGCCGCGACGACCGAGATGTAGTCCGCTCTTGCGGCGTTGATGCATACGACCAGGCACAGGAGTAAGACGACGACCGTGATGCGCGCTTCGTGCCCCGCGGCCTGCGTGCCGAGCGAGGTGAAAATATCGATGGCCTTGATTGCTCCGGTTGCGGCCACCAAGAACAGCAGCGCCATCAGCAGCGGCCCCACCAGCGCATGCTCGGGGCGATACGGAAACCAGATCAGCCGGTGGAAGACGACCTTGTACAATGGCGTATCCCGTCGTGAGACGAAGCCCCGTCTCGCAGGCTGCAGGCAATGGAGACCTCGGGGGCCTCAAATCGAGTATCCAAACCAATCCGAATTAGAGAATAATGATGCCAACTCCAACGTTCTTGCAAGTCCGTCCTGCCGTGCGGGCAATTGCACCTGCGCTGTTGCGCTGCCCGATCCAGCCGTGCCATCGAGGATGATCGGGCTGTGGCTCTGCCGCCTGCAGCGACGTCCGGAGACGTAGAAACTCATGACAGACCAGACTGCGGCCGGGCGTCCATGGACGCTGCTCCGCTCCCTGCAATCCTACCGGTTGAGCGCCCTGCCCGCCGATCTCGCCGCCGGACTGACGCTGGCGGCGATCGCGATCCCCGAGCAGATGGCGACCGCCAAGCTCGGCGGCTTCGCGCCCGAGATCGGCTTCTTCGCCTTCATGGCGGGATCGCTGGGGTTTGCGCTGTTCGGCGCCAACCGCTTCCTGTCCTGCGGCGCCGATTCCACGATCACGCCGATCTTCGCCGGCGGCCTGGCGCTGCTTGCGGCCGGCGGCACGCCCGAATACGGCAGCCTGGCCGCGGCGCTGGCGCTGCTGGTCGGGGTCATGCTGGTGCTGGCCGGCGGCTTCAAGCTCGGCGGCATCGCCAACCTGCTGTCGGTGCCGGTCACCGTGGGCTTCCTCGCCGGCATTGCCGTGCATATCATCGTCTCACAATTGCCGGGCGTGCTCGGCCTGCCGTCACCGAGCGGGCCGACGCTGGCGCGGATCGCGACCCTCGCGGGCGAGCTCGGCAAGTCCAACGCATACACGATGCTCATCGGCTTCGGCGTGCTCGCGACCATCACGGTCTGCGAGCGGATCAGCGCCCGCATACCCGGCGCGCTGATCGCGCTGACGGCCGCGACCCTGTTCGTGATGTCGGCCGGGCTGCAGGGCGGTGGCGTGCCCGTCATCGGCGAGATCGCCGGCACGGTGCCGATGCCGTCCGTGCCGCTGATCGGACCGGAACAATGGGCGAAGCTGGTCCCCCTCGCCTTCCTGATCGCCGTCGTGGTGATGGTGCAGACCTCGGCGACGACGCGCTCGTTCCCCTCCGATCCCGACCGGCCGGCCGACGTCGACCGCGACTTCCTCGGCGCCGGCGCCGGCAGCCTGCTGGCCGGATTGTTCGGCGCCTTTCCCGTCAATGCCAGTCCGCCGCGCACCGGCATCGTGGTCGAGACCGGCGGCCGGTCGCAGGTCGCGGGCCTGCTCGCCGCCGCGATCGTGCTGCTGCTCGTGCTGTTCGGCGCGCGGCTGCTTGCGAATGTGCCGGAGGCGGCGCTCGGCGGCGTGCTGCTGTTCGTCGCGCTGCGCATCATCCGCGTCGCGCAGATCACCAGCGTCTATCGTGCGTCGAAGGGCGAGTTCCTGCTCATCCTCGCCACCGCGGTGGCGATCATCGCGCTGCCGATCGAGCAGGGCGTCGCGCTCGGCATCGCGCTGTCGCTGCTGCACGGCATCTGGAGCACGACGCGCGCCCACCTCATCGCCTTCGAACGCGTGCCGGACACGACGATCTGGTGGCCGGCGCATCCGCAGATCAGAGGCGAGGAGCTGTCCGACATCGCCGTGGTCGGCTTCCAGGCCCCGCTCAGCTTCCTCAATGCGGCGACGTTCCGCGCCGACATGCAGCGCCTGCTGCGCAGCCGCAAGCCGCGGCTGGTGGTGTTCGAGGCCAGTGCCATCGTAGAGATCGATTTCACCGCCGCGCAGACCCTGCGCGACATGATCCATATCTGCAACGAGACCGGCATCGTGTTCGCGGTGGCGCGGCTGGAGTCGCTGCGGGCCCAGGCGGCCTTCGAACGGTTCGGCCTGTACGACGTGCTGCCGCGGGAGCGCGTGTTCCACAGCGTCGATCACGCGCTGCAGAAGCTGCGCGGCAGTGCCTCGGATATGCACGCTTGAGGGAATGGCGGCACGAGCGCCGCCGTGGTCGACGACGCCTGCGGGGCCAAGCGGACGCTTGCGCTCTGCGCAGTGACCTCGTGATACAAACCGTTACACGTTGCGGCGACGCTCGACATATGCCTGCTAAATTGATCGGCGAGACAGCAGCCTCACAAGGCCCGGCGCGTCGGCCGCGGCAAGAGAGGAATCATCGATCATGCACAAGCTGTTTCCGCTGCTGTTGATAGTCATCTTCGGCGCTGCCGCCCAGGCTCAGGACAGGAGCGCGATGCGCCAGGCGTGCGGCGACGACGTGCGCACGCTTTGTACGGGAATCATGCCGGGCGGCGGCCGCATCAAGCAATGCATGATCGAGAAGTTCGATAAGCTCTCCGACGGCTGCAAGACGGCGCTGAAGGACGCGAAGGCGCAGCCTGGCGGCAAATGATGCCGGCTGCGACGAAAGCCAGCGGCAGACGTCGCTCGTCGTTCATGTTCCTTGCAGCGAATGTCTGCTAGAATATCCTAAGATGGCGACGATGCCGTAGCGATGCGCTCCATGATCAGCAGAGCTGCATCGCGCGATCGATGTCGTGGAGGTCTCTATGGTACTAGGAAGAGGTTTCGCGGCGTCGAAAAAATTGCGAAACCAAATCCTGTCCGAGGACGTCTAAGGACTGCACTGCTTCGAAACCAACGAGAGGACCGCACTGCAATGCGCAATCTGTTCACCTCCGCCCTGCTCGCCGCGACCGTCATGCTGGGCGCGTCGGCCGCGCAGGCCTTCACGCTGCCGGCTCAGCCGGCTGCTCCGGACGGCAATGTCGAGCGCGTCGCCGGCGGCTGCGGTCCCGGCTGGTTCCCCGACCGTTGGGGCCGTTGCCGACCCGCCCCGCGCGTCTATCGCCCCTACGGTTATGGCGGCTTCGGCCCGCGCACCTGCTGGGTCCGGCCGACCCCGTGGGGACCGCGCCGCGTCTGCCGTTGATTTGAACGGACTACAGCGCCGCCGCGTGTCGAACGCGGCGGCGTTTTTGTTTGGTGCTCTCCTGACGAGGTTGGATCGGACGTGTCGCCGCGCAGGTAGTGCGCACCCTCTCCCCGTTCTTACGGGGAGAGGGTGCGCAGCGTGATCGAGGAGAGAGTTGAGGCCTGATGCGGCTTCAGGCCGGGATGATCTTGCCGGGGTTGAAGATGTTGTGCGGATCGAGCGCGGCCTTCACCGCGCGCATCGCGTCCAGCGCTTCCTCGCCGAGCTCGGACTTGAGGTATTTCTGCTTGCCCTGGCCGATGCCGTGCTCGCCGGTGCAGGTGCCGTCCATGGCCTGGGCGCGCTCGACCAGGCGGTGCATGAACTCGTCGCCGCGCGCCATCTCGTCGGCATCGTCGACGTCGCACATCAGCGAGCAGTGGAAATTGCCGTCGCCGACATGGCCGACGATCGGCGAGGTCAGCCGCAGACGCGCGAGATCCTCCTCGGTCTCGGTGACGCAGTCCGCCAGCCGCGAGATCGGCACGCAGACATCGGTCGCGACCACGCCGACGCCGGGCCGGATCGCCTTCACCGACCAATAGGCGTCGTGACGCGCCTGCCACAGCTTGGTGCGGTCCTCCGGCTTGGTGGTCCAGGCGAAGTCGCCGCCGCCGCACTCCCTGGCGATCTCGGCAAAGTTCTTCGACTGCTCGGCGACCTCGGCCTCACTGCCATGAAATTCGAGGAGCAGCAGCGGCGTCTCCGGCAGGGTCAGCTTGGAATAGGCGTTGCAGGCCTTCACCTGCGCCGCATTGAGCAGCTCGATGCGCGCCATCGGAATGCCGGTCTGAATCGCGAGGATCGTCGCCTGGCAGGCGCCGCGCACCGTCTCGAACGAGCACGACGCCGCCGCTATGGTCTCGGGAATGCCGCGCAGACGGATCGTCATCTCGCAGATGATGCCGAGCGTGCCCTCGGCGCCGATGAACAGGTGCGTCAAATCGTAGCCGGCCGCGGACTTCTTGGCACGGGTGCCGGTCTTGATGATCTCGCCGTCGCCGCGCACCACCTTCAGCGCCAGCACGTTCTCGCGGATGGTACCGTAGCGCACCGCATTGGTGCCGGAGGCCCGGGTCGAGGCCATCCCGCCGAGCGAAGCGTCGGCGCCGGGATCGATCGGGAAGAACAGGCCCTGGTCGCGGAGATATTCGTTCAGCGTCTTGCGGGTGATGCCGGGCTGGATCACGCAGTCGAGGTCCTCGGCATGCACCTCCAGCACCTTGTTCATGTCGCGCATGTCGATGCAGATGCCGCCCGCGGGCGCGTTGACCTGGCCCTCCAGCGAGGTGCCGGTGCCGAACGGAATGATCGGCACGCCTCGGGGGGCGCAGATGCGGACGACGTCCTGGATGTCGGCGGTCTCCTGCGCCAGCACCACGCCATCCGGCGGCTGCGTCGGCAGCCAGGTCGTGGTATGGCCATGCTGCTCGCGCACGGCCTGCGAGGTGATGAGCCGGTTGCCGAAGCGGGCTGCGAGCGCGTCGAGCGCGCTTTTCAGCGCCTCCGGCGCGGGCCGCTTCAAATCGTGATGGGGGATCGTCGTCGCCACTGCTTCCTCCGAAAGTTGGGCGGACCGTGGCAAAGGACGCAACAGGGGTCAAGGGAGCAAACGGAAGAGCCGATGAGCGATAATGCAGTGCCCACGACGCAAGAGGCCGGGCCGTTCATGTCACAGGTCATGCAGATCGAGCCGCAATGGATCGACTACAACGGCCATCTCAACATGGCCTACTACAACGTGATGTTCGACCGCGCGATCGATCAGATCTGGGCCGAGCTCGGTATCGGCCCGGCCTATATGAAGGAGCGCCAGGGCTCGACCTTCACCGCCGAATGCCACGTGCGTTATCTGCGCGAGATCCATCTCGGCGATCCCGTCCAGGTCGCGGTCTGGCTGATCGCAGCCGACGAGAAGCGGCTGCACACCTTCGAGGAACTGCGCCATGCCGGGGAAGGCTGGGTCTCGGCGACCTCGGAGAACATGTCGGTGCACATCGACATGACCAAGCGCAAGGTCGCGCCGTTTCCGCCGGACATCCAGGCCAACATCGCCCGCGTGCTGCGGGCGCATGCCGCGCTGCCGCAGCCCGACGGGCTCGGCCGCGCCATCGGCATGCCGCGCAAGTAGGACCAGCGGGCCATGCGGGCGCGCCGGCGTCCCGCGCTCAGCTCCCGCCGGCCGCCCTCTTCTTCGCAGCACCTGACTTGGCGACGCGCGCCTTCGCGGCGCGCGGCTTGGGACTGGTGGCCCTGACCGCCAAGCGGGCCTGCGGCCGGATGCGGTAGCGCCCCGACCCGGCCGGATCGCGGTTGCCGACCTGGTTCTGCGGCACGCCGCTCAGGACCTGGACGATGTCGTCACGGACGACCGGAAAGATGCGATAATACTGGTGCTCCTGCGGGTCCTGCGCGAACGACGTGACGTCAGAGCAATCCACCGCGGTGACCTTGTCGCTGATGCTGCCCATGTTGTCGGGGCCGTCATTGCCGAGCCGCGGACCGTTGAATTTCGTGCCCGCGCTCAGCGTGTTCAGCACCCAATCCTTGGTCGAGTGATAGACCGTGACGCTGCTCGCGGTGCGCGGTAGATATTTCAGCTTCGCCGGGTCGTCGAACGCATCCGCGTCCTCGTCGGCTGCCGCGAGCACGATCTTGTCGAACGTCCTGCGCAGTCCGGTCAGCGCCGGCTGCGTGCCGTCCATCCGCACCATCGCCGGCACGCTGCCAGCCATGGCCGCGCCGGCCGCCGGATCCGGCATCTGCATCAAGGCCTGCAGCGCGCCGCGCAGGACATAGACGCCCATGCTGTGACAGACGAGATGAATGCTCTGGTTGCAGCGTTCGCTCTCCGGCAGGCCGTCGACGAAATCATAGAGCCGCCGCAGCGTGCGTGCCACGGCCGGGCCGGATGCCGCCGCCGTCTTGCGGTCGTGCTGATAGTCCACAAACGGCAGCGGCACGCCGACCGGCGAGGCCACCGACGGCCAACTGAACACGAACATGTTGGCATCGATCCCGTAGAACGCCGATATCCAACCGGCGCGTTCGATCGAGTCGACGAAGCTGTTGCTGAAGCCATGAATGAACGCGATCGTCGGCCGCGCCTTCGCCAGCATGTCGGTACGCAGGGCGCCGAAGATCGTATTGCTGCCGAGGACGGCTCGGGAGCCTTGCGGAAAGATCAGTTGCTCGTCCTCGACATGAAGCGATCCAGGCACCAGGCCATAGCTCGATGCCTGCAGATCGACGGCGATCTCGGCCCGGCCATACCTGATGTTCAAGCCGTTGACGGGACCGAGCTCGGAGCTGAACCCGGTAATCTGATTCGTGCCTTCGGCCGTGATCGGTTGCCTGTTGGTCGCGAAATAGACCGTGACGTTCATGATCCCGCCCTCTGAGAATATCGCCAGCAAGCATGGCACGGCACCGGACGAGCGGATCGTCGGAAGCGGCGCGAAATGGCTTCCGCACCACGGCAGTCACGCGCGATGGGCCGGATCCGAACAACGTCGCCGTCTGAACAACGTCGCCGAACCGGCGCGGCTTCCGCAACCGCGCTCCACCTCAGATAGAACACCACAAACAGCGCGCACGCAATCGCGATGGATGCGCACGGCGTCTTGCGACGCACGACCGCGCTGCGCAAACCGGCCCATCTCGTCTGGTCAGCCCTGCATCACCCAGTCGGGCAAGCGCGCGAACCAGGGCTGCGCCTGCTCGAGCTGGCGGGCGAGCTGCAACAGTCTCGTCTCGTCGCCGAGCCGGCCTGTGAACTGCACGCCGAGCGGCAGGCCGTCGGCGGTCCAGTGCAGCGGCACGCTCATCGCCGGCGTTCCCGTCAGATTGGCGAGCTGCGTGAACGGGACATATTGCAGGCTGTCGCGGGCGATCTTGTCGATCATGCCGTCGAGCAGGCCCCAGCGCGTCAGCAGCCCGAGCAGGCCGATGCGGTCGAGCATGTCGAGCAGGGTCTGTTCGGCCGTGCTCGGATCGCCCTCGCCGTGCCGGATCGGAGGGTGTGCGAGCGTCGGTGTCAGCAGCAGGTCGTAGCGCGCATGGAAGCGCGCGAGCGCGCGAGCGAACTCGTTCCATTTGAGCAGCTGCGTCGTCAGCGCGCCGGCCGAGATCGCGCCGCCCAGCGTCGACAGCACCCGCGTCAGCAGCTCGAACTCCTCGCGCCTGGCGCCCTTGCCGCGCGCGTCGGCGACTAGCGCCGCGACCTGGCCGAAATAGATGTGCAGGAACGAGGTCGCGAGCGCGGCGCCGTCGATGTCGGGGGTGGCCTCCTCGACCTCGTGACCAAGGCCCCGCAGCAGCTTCACGGCGTTGTCGACCGCAAGCTTCGCCTCGGCATGCACCTCGGTCCCGATCGGCGACGCCGCCGTGTAGCCGATGCGCAAGCGGCCGGGATCGCGGGCGACCGCATTGGCATAGACCACGCCGGGCTCGGCGGTGAGAAAGGGATCGCCGGGCTCGCTGCCCGCGATGACGTCGAGCGCGAGCGCGGTGTCGCGAACGCTGCGCGACAGCACGCCCTCGCTCGAGGCGCCGAACCAATACTCACCGAAGCCCGGGCCCGACGAGATCAGGCCGCGCGACGGCTTCAGCCCGAACAGGCCGCAGCAGGCGGCGGGAATGCGGATCGAGCCGCCGCCATCATTGCCGGCGGCCATCGGCACGACGCCCGAGGCGACCGCCGCTGCAGCGCCGCCGCTGGAGCCACCCGGCGTATGCGCGGGATTCCAGGGGTTGCCGACGCGGCCGAAAGCGCGGGAGTCGCTGACGCCCTTCAGCGCGAGCTCCGGCAGGTTGGTCTTGCCGAAGATCACCAGGCCGGCTTCGAGATACCGCCTGACGACCGAGGCATGCTCGGCGGCCGCGAAGCCGGACAGCGCCTTGCTGCCATAGGCCGTCGGCAGGCCCGCATAGTCCTGGGCACAATCCTTGATCAGGAACGGTACGCCGGTGAACGGGCCGGTGGCGGGCTTGGCAAGCTGCGCACGGGCCTCGCCCTCCATCAGCCTGCAGACGGCGTTGGTCCGCGGCTGGGCCCGCTCGTTCTGTACCAGCGCGAGCTGCAGCAGCTCCGCCGCATGGGTCTCGCCGCCCTTCACCGCGGCGGCAAGCGCCGTTGCATCTCGCTGCACATAGTCCCCGAAGTTCACGCCGCCCTCCCCGCACCGCATTCGTTGCCGTGATCGTAGCTGATTCTGGCTGCAACCGAGGCGCAGTTGCGCCGAACGCGGCGTCAATGCGGCCTCATCGGGGCGATCATGGCGACATGATGATCAACCCCGGTCGACTCGAGGGCCGGATTGCGCAGCTTGGTCCCGATTTTAGTTAATTTGATTCAGATCATTCGTCGCGTCTCTTGTGCCGACCTAACCTTACGCATCGTTAGTTGCGTAGAGTTGACGAGAGAGCGATGGGACGCCTCGCAAGCCTGCTGAGCCGAGCGCACGGTCCGCATGAGGATGCGGCGGCCCTGCCCGTGACCACCGCCGACTACTTCATCCTGCTGTCGCGCGCGATGGAGAACCTGCCGGACTCATCCCCCGAACGCCGAGCCGAAGTCTACCAGTCGGCCCGCCAGGCGCTGGTGACCCAGTTGCAGGCGATGGATCCGCCGGTCTCGCGATCACGCATCAAGGCCGAGCAGCGCGCGCTCGACGACGCGGTTGATACGATCGAGACGCGCGCGCTGACGACACCGGACGGCAGTCCGGAACAGACGATGACGCTGGTCCCGGATGACCCGCTGTATCCCTCCGCCGTTACTGCACAGATCGACATTCCCGCCGTTTCCGTTTCAACAGCTCAAGATGATGACCAGGACCCCGCCATGGCTCAAAGTCAGTTTCATTCCAAGTTTGCCCCGCGCGCCGTCGAGGAGAAGCCGATGTCACGACTCGATGAAATCAACCGCGTCCTGCGCAAGCTGCAGAGCGACTCGTTCGGGGTCGAGGCCTGCGCGCTGATCTCGGAGGACGGGCTGATGATCGCGAGCGTGCTCGCGGCTGACATGGAGGAGACGCGGGTCGCCGGCATGACCGCGACCTTGCTGTCGCTGGGCGGCCGGGCCGCCATGGAGCTCGGCCGCAGCCATCTGCAGGAGGTCATCATCCGCGGCGAGTCCGGCTACGCCGTGCTGGTCAGCGCCGGCCGCGGCGCGCTGCTGCTCGCGCTCACCAACGAGAACAGCAAGCTGGGCTTAACCTTCTTCGACATGCGCGAAGCCGTCCGGTCGCTGCAGAAGGTGCTCTAGCGCATCGTCGTCAATGAGCCGGCGCGCGGCGATCGCGCGGCGCCGGCGGGGAGTCATTTCATGGCCAATACCGTCCTCTATGACGACGGCGTTCACAAGAACATCCTGTTGGAGGATTTCGGCGCCGGCGACCTCGCGGTGCAGGCGAACCAGCATCTGATCATCCACGACCGCGTCGGCATGCTGCTCGATCCGGGCGGCCACAAGGTCTATTCCAGGGTGCTCAGCGAGACCTTCAGCGAGCTCGCGGGCGGGCGGCTGAAATATCTGTTCCTGTCGCACCAGGATCCCGACATCGTCGCAGCTATCAACGGCTGGCTGATGACGACCGACGCCGACGCCTACATCTCGGAGCTGTGGACCCGCTTCGTGCCGCATTTCGGCTTCGACCACATCGTCGCCGACCGGCTGAAGCCGATCCCCGACGAAGGCATGGTGTTCGATCTCGCCGGCAGCAGGCTGTACGCGCTGCCGGCGCACTTTCTGCACAGCGAGGGCAATTTCCAGCTCTACGATCCGATCTCGAAGATCCTCTACAGCGGCGACCTCGGCGCTTCGATCGGCGTCGACTACACCGTCGTGCGCGACTTCAAGGCGCATACGCGCTTCATGGAAGGCTTTCACCGCCGCTACATGGTCTCCAACCGCGTCATGAAGGCGTGGGCGCAGATGGTGAGCACGCTCGACATCGAGATCATCGCCCCGCAGCACGGCGCGCTGTTTCCGGATGCTGCAATGTCGCGCCAGTTCATTGCCTGGTGCGCGGGGCTCGAATGCGGCATCGACCTGATCACGCCGAAGTTCAAGGTGCCCGTGGGCTGAGATGCTGGCGCCCTCCCCGAACTCCGTTCCGCCCTCGCCCGCGATGCGCGTCGATGCGTGCACCGTGGCCGGCGAGGAGGCGCCGATCTGGCTTGCCGCGGCCTTCGCCGTCGCCGGCACCCTGATCGCCGTCATGTCGGCAGCGCTCTGGCAGCAAGGCATCGCCGCGCCGCCGGTTGCGACGGCCGCGAGTCCGGTGGCGGCCGTGCCGCAGCGCGACGACCGCGTTTCCAACGTTGCCGACGCGGCGCCCAGGCAGCGGGAGGCGCGGACCGTCGAGCCGGCTCCGGTGGTCGCGCCGCCGATGCCGCCCGCGATCGCCCCCGTCGTGATCGCGCCACCGGCTCCGCCGGTCGTTCCCGCAGCGATCCCTGAGCCCCAGAGCCCCGCGAAGCCCCCCGCCGAGTGCTTCGCCCCGCTGGCGGTCGGCTTCGAGCGCGGCAGCGCGCGACCCAACCCTGCCGACATGAAGCGGTCGCTGGCGATCCTGCAACGCGCGCTCGCGCGGCACGGCGATGCGACCATCATCATCGAGGGCCATACCGATGCCAGCGGCACCGAGGATCTGAACGTGCTGTTGAGCTATTCGCGCGCCAAGGAGATCGCGGCCCAATTGAAGCGCGAGGGTCTCCCGGCGCAGCGGATGTCGGTGCGCGCGGCCGGCGCCGGCGAGGCACGTGGCGATGCCCTGGCGGTCGCGGGCGACCGCAAGGCCGTGCTGCGCATTGCGGGCGTCGACGATTGCAGTCAACTCACAGCGACGAAGCGACCATGACGATCTATGCCATCGTGAGCGGCCTCGGCGCCGCCATTCTGCTGTTGACCTCGGGCTATCTGTTCGGCGCCCGCCAGGGCGCGCTGTCCCGCGAGCTGCTGCGGCGCCAGGTACAGATGCAGGCGGCCAGCCTCGACCAGTTGCAGGAGCAGAGCAGCCACGACGCCATCGAGCGCGAGACCAGCCTGCGCAGCGCGATCGAGGACGTGCTGGCGCCGCTGGTCGAGCGCGAGCGCATCTCGCTCGATCTCGCGCAGCTCGCGAGCCGGCCGGGCCGGCGCCGCGAGCTGGTGCCGCTGCTCGACCGCATCGCCGAGGTCGGCCGCTTCCAGACCGTGCTGCTCACCAACGAAGAAGGCCTGCCGCTCGCGGCCAATACGACCGCCCACCGCACCGAGCAGCTTGCGGCGGCGGCGACCCGACTTGCGCTGGTGGCGGAGAAGATCGCCGACGAGACCCACATCGCGCCGTTGTCGGTGATGCTGCGCGACGCCTCCGAGGCGACGACGCTGTGCCGGATCTTCCGCGTGCAGGACCAGACGCTCACTCTGACCGCGCTCTCCAACGATACGCGCCTCGCCTCCGTGGCGCTCGATCCGGCGCTCGCCAAGGTGCAGGTCGCGCTGACGGCGCCGGCCTGACACCTCCTCAAAACGCAAAGAGCGCAGCACCTCTTGCGAGGCACTGCGCCCTTCGCCGACCTCATTGTCAGGGATGAGGCCGACTACACGCGGCTGCGGCCGCGGGCGAGGCCCACGACGGCCGAAACCAGAAACAGCACGACGGCGATGAAGAAGATGATCTTGGCGATCTCGATGGAGGCACCGGCGACGCCGCCGAAGCCGAGAATGCCGGCGATCAATGCGATAACCAGGAAGGTGACAACCCAGCCTAACATGACACGACCTCTGTCTCTCGATTGCGGTTCAAAGCGACGCGGAGCTTGCGCCGTTGCCAGAACAATCGTGGCTTGGAACAAAGGTTCCAGCCGCGCGGGCCGGTAAAAATTCGCGATCTGCCGGAACAAAAGCCCGCCGAGGCTGGAGCAGACGTCCGTCTGCCCCGATTTAGGGCTGTAAAACGCCGCTGCCGGCCCCATATAGCCGTCAATCCCTGCTATGAGGGCTCCTTCCTGCAGACCTCGCGATGCCGTCATATGATGCCATCCGAGGGACGAGACTGATTCGCTGATGACCGAGCCCAACCGCGTGAGCCCTTTTCCTGCGCCCGACCACCAGCCCGTTGCCGGCGGCATTGCCGCGCGCGCCCGCGCCGCCGCGACCGGTGGTGCGCGCTATCTGGCGGGTCTCAATCCGGAGCAGCGCGAGGCGGTCGAGACGCTCGATGGCCCGGTGCTGGTGCTCGCGGGAGCCGGCACCGGCAAGACCCGGGTGCTGACCACGCGCATCGCGCATATTCTGAGCCAGGGCCGCGCGAGGCCGAGTGAGATTCTGTCGGTGACCTTCACCAACAAGGCCGCGCGCGAGATGAAGACGCGGCTGGCCGAGATGCTCGGACAGGCGGTCGAGGGCATGCCGTGGCTCGGCACCTTCCACTCGATCTCCGGCCGCATCCTGCGCAGCCATGCCGAGCTGGTGCAGCTCAAGTCCAATTTCACCGTGCTCGACGTCGATGATCAGATCCGCCTGCTCAAGCAATTGCTGCAGGCCGAGAACATCGACGACAAGCGCTGGCCGGCGCGCATGCTGGCCGGGCTGATCGACGGCTGGAAGAATCGCGGCCTGGCGCCGTCCCAGGTGCCCTCGGGCGAGGCCGCGGTGTTCGCCAACGGCAAGGGCGGCAAGCTCTATGCGAGCTATCAGGAGCGGCTGAAGATTCTCAACGCCGCCGATTTCGGCGACCTGCTGCTCGAGAGCATCCGGCTGTTCCGCGAGAACCCGGACGTGCTCAGGCAATATCAGAGCCGCTTCAAGTTCATCCTGGTCGACGAGTATCAGGACACCAACGTGGCGCAATATCTCTGGCTGCGGCTGCTGTCGCAGGCGCCGTCGTCCTCCGGCTCGTCATTGCCGGGCTCGACCCGGCAATCCATCACGTCTTCGGAAGAAGATGGATCACCGGGTCTCGACGCTCCGCGTCGGCCCGGTGATGACGACAGACGTGTTGCCGCGCCTAGCTCCGCCCCCGCCCTCAAGAACATCTGCTGCGTCGGCGACGATGATCAGTCGATCTATGGCTGGCGCGGCGCCGAGGTCGACAACATCCTGCGCTTCGAGCACGACTTTCCCGGCGCCAAGGTCATCCGCCTCGAGCGCAACTACCGCTCCACGGGGCACATCCTCGCCGCCGCCTCGCATCTGATCACGCACAACGAAGGCCGGCTCGGCAAGACCTTGCACACCGAGGACGTCGAGGGCGAGAAGGTCACCGTCACCGGCGCCTGGGATTCGGAAGAGGAAGCGCGCGGCATCGGTGAGGAGATCGAGGAGCTGCAGCGCAAGGGCGAGCATCTCAACGACATCGCGATCCTGGTGCGCGCGTCCTACCAGATGCGCGAGTTCGAGGACCGCTTCGTCACGCTCGGCCTGCCCTATCGCGTCATCGGCGGCCCGCGCTTCTACGAGCGCGCCGAGATTCGCGATGCGCTGGCCTATCTGCGCGTCATCAACTCGCCGGCCGACGATCTCGCCTTCGAGCGCATCGTCAACGTGCCGAAGCGCGGGCTCGGCGATGCCACCGTGCAGATGCTGCACGACCACGCCCGCAAGCGCCGCATCCCGCTGTTCGAGGCGGCGCGCGCGGTGGTCGAGACCGACGAGCTGAAGCCGAAGGCACGCGGCTCGCTGCGCGGGCTGATCCTGCAGTTCGAGCGCTGGCGCGCCCAGCGCGAGGTGACGCCACATACCGAGCTCGCCGAGATCGTGCTCGACGAGAGCGGCTACACCGAGATGTGGCAGAAGGACCGCTCGGCCGATGCCGCCGGCCGCCTCGACAACCTCAAGGAGCTCGTCCGCTCGATGGAGGAGTTCGAGAACCTGCACGGCTTCCTCGAGCACATCTCGCTGGTGATGGACCGCGAGGGCGCAGCCGACGAGGAAGCGGTGTCGCTGATGACGTTGCACTCGGCCAAGGGGCTGGAGTTCGACAACGTGTTCCTGCCGGGCTGGGAGGAAGGCCTGTTCCCGAGCCAGCGCACGCTCGACGAACAGGGCCGCGCCGGGCTGGAAGAGGAGCGCCGCCTCGCCCATGTCGGCCTGACCCGCGCACGGCGTCGCGCCAAGATTTATTTCGCCACCAACCGCCGCATCCACGGCACCTGGACCACGACCATTCCGTCGCGCTTTCTCGACGAGCTGCCCGCGGCGAGCGTCGAGATCACCGAATCGAAGGGCGGCTCGGGCTGGGGCGGTGCTGGCGGCTACGGTCCGTCGCGCTTCGACAACGTCGAATCGTTCGGATCGAGCTATTCCACGCCGGGCTGGCAGCGCGCACAGGCGCGTCGGCCGGGCGCGGCACGCGGTTCGTCGGAGAGCGGCTTCAAGGAAGAGCCGTCGCCGTTCTCGGGCCGTGATCCGTTCGGCAGCGGCTTCGGCGGTAATTTCGGCCGCGGCAAGCGCGGACCGATGACCATCGAGGGCGAGCTGGTGGCGAAATCCACCGGCACGACGTCGGAATTCGCCCTCGACGACCGCGTCTTCCATCAGAAGTTCGGCTATGGCCACGTCGTCAAGATCGACGGCAACAAGCTGACCATCGCGTTCGACAAGGCCGGCGAGAAACACGTCGTCGACAGCTTCGTGCAGCGGGCGTGACCCGGCGGCCACGCCGCCGCACTTCGCCTTGGTTAGGCCTTGACCATGGCAGCGTGCATCGTATGAGATGCAATCATGGTCCGAGGATACATTCTGTTGAGTGTTGCGGTCGCGCTGTGTGTGCCCTCGCTGGCGGCGGCGCAGACGATGAGCTTTGGCGATTCCGCGGGGCTGATCGCCTCGAGCTGCGGCGCAGACATCACCGCCAATTGCCGCGGCGTCAACCTCGACTCCAACCGCCTCAAGGAATGCCTCTCGCGCAACCAGGACGTGGTCTCCGCGCAGTGCAAGGCGACCTATTTCAAGGCGTTCGAGGCGATCCAGAAGCGCATCGCGGCACGGGTCACGGTCGCCAATGCCTGCCAGCGCGAGATCGTCAAGCTGTGCGGCGGCTCCACGAAGGAGACGAGCAAATCGATCCCGTGCCTGTTGACGGCCAACGGCGTGAGCGCGCGATGTCAGCAGGCGATGGGCGAAGCGGGGTATCGCTGATGCGGCGGACCGCGAGATCACTGCTGTCGGGGCTGATCGCTGCTTCGCTGGTGGCCGCGAGCGCGCCCGCGTGGTCGCAGGAGCTGAGTCGCGAGGACATCGTGCGCCAGCTCGGCCGCTTCGAAGCCGCGCCTGCGCTGGATCTGCCGGCGCTGAAGCAGCAGACGCAGGAGCGTTCCAGGTCGCGCGGGCGCAACGAGCCGCCGCCGCAGAAGCGCCCGCCGATCGCGCCGGAGCTGATGAATCTGCCGGCCTTCAACGTCGACATCCAGTTCGACGTGGACACGCCGATCGTGCGTCCGGAATCCTACCAGACCGTCGGGCGGATCGCCGATGCGATGGTGTATTCCGACCTGCTGCCCTACACCTTCCTGATCGTCGGCCATGTCGAAGCCAACGGCAAGCGCGAGTCCAACGTCATCCTGAGCCAGCGCCGCGCCGACGCGATCCGCGACATCCTGGCAAACACCTTCAAGATCTCGGTCAAGCGGTTGCAATCGATCGGACTTGGCGAGGAGCAGTTGCTCGACCCGTCCAAGCCGACCGCCGCCGTCAATCAGCAGATCCAGATCATCCCGATCGCAAAAACCGTCGAAGAGGCCGCAGCGCCGCCTTCGCCCCCTGCTCCGACGACGCCCGGCAAGCAGGGCCCCCGCAAGCATCGCAATTGATGCAATTGGGACCCGCGCGCAGGCCATGAACCCGGAGCGCTGCGGGCGCGACTGTTGTTTCAGCAGGTGCCGATGCGCTCTTCCCGACAGGCGCGAATGGAACCGGTTTTCAAGTCGGGTTGCGCGCTCGTGCGGATGGGCCGCGATTGCCGGGTTTGTCGATGCAGCCGCTTGATGGTATAGCCCCCTCTTTGCGGCCGTCGATTGAGCGGCGGTGGATCTCATTGACGAGCGAGCCAGCCATGAACGCCATGTTCCGACGCCAGATGGTCGACTACGTCGAATATCATCGCGATCCGCGCAACGGCCTGATGCATGTGTTCGGGATCATCCTGTTGTTCCTGGGCGCCGTGCTGCCGCTGAGCTTGTGGCATTTCGACGCGTTCGGCATCCGGATCGGCCTCGGCGCCGTGCTGGCGCTGCCCGTCCTGCTCTACTGGCTGCTGCTCGATGCCGCACTCGGGGCCGGCATCCTGGCCTTCGCGGTGCTGTTCCTTGCTGCGGCCATGATGATCGCCGATCACGTCCATGGTGTCGCCTTCTGGGCGCTGTTTGCCGCGCTCATCATCTTCGGCTTCGTCTCGCAGGCCGTGGGCCACAAGGTGTTCGAGCGCAACAATCCATCTCTGCTGGATCATCCGGCGCATCTCTTTCTCGGTCCGATGTTCGTGATGGCGAAATTGTACATGGCGTTGGGTCTGCGGCCTTCGGTGGCCGACCTCATCGCGCCGAATTGGTCGCCGGATCGGCTTGCATCGGACCGGCTTCAAGGCGATCAGCACTCGCGTCCCTAATGAAAATCCTCGTCACCGGCGGCAGCGGTTTCATCGGCCATCACCTCGTCTCTGCGCTCGTGACGCGGGGCGCCGAGGTGCGTGTGCTCGATATTCGCTGCCCCAGCCACATGATCGCTGACGTCGAGTACATCAAAGGCTCGGTGCTCGATGCGGGCCTGGTGAAGCAGGCGGTCGCCGGCGTCGATCAGGTCTATCATCTCGCCGGACTGCCCGGCATGTGGATGCCTGACCGCGAGGACTTCTATCGCGTCAACTGCATCGGCACGGAAACGGTGCTGGCGGCCGCACGCGCCGACCGGGTGCGCCGGTTCCTGCACTGCTCGACCGAATCCATCCTGTTCGACTATCCCCGCTCGACCGGTGCCGCATCGGCGCCAACAGCACCGCCAGCCGAGGCGATGCCCGGGGCCTATACGCGCTCCAAGGCGCTGGCCGAGGCGCGCGCCATGACAGCCGCCGCGGAGGGCTTCCCCGTCGTGGTGGGCACGCCGACGATGCCGATCGGGCCGCATGACAGCAATCTGACACCGCCGTCGCAGATGCTGCGGCATTTCCTGGACAGCCGGGTCCAGCTCTATCTCGACTTCATCGTCAACCTGGTCGACGTCCGCGACGTCGCGGCGGGCCTGATCCTGGCGATGGAGCGCGGCAAGGTCGGCGGCCGCTACGTGTTCGGCGGCGAGAGCCTGCGCCTCAGCCGTATCCTCGATCTCATGGCGGCGATCAGCGGCCGCAAGCATGTCGCAGTCGCCGTGCCCGGCCGGCTGGCCGAGCTGTCGGCGGGCATGCTGGAGTTCGTCTCCGATCACCTCACCAAGCGCTGCCCGTCCGGCACCGCCGAGGGGGTGCGGATCGCCCGCGCGGCCTCGGATCTGTCGATCGACAGGGCCAAGCGCGAGCTCGGCTACGTCCCGCGCCCGATCGAGCCGACCTTGCGCGAGACCATCGCCTTCCTGCTCGGTTCCGAGCCGGGAAAGCGGCTCGACGGTAAACAACACCCTTTTCGCACTGCGGCCGAATAGCTAAGAGCAGCCGGTCCCACGCGTCCCATAACGGTTTTGCAGACATGTCCGGCGATGCCAGCCCCATCTCGTCAGTTGCGTTCAGCGGCTGGACCACCACTTGGCCCACCTCGCTGCTGGCCATCATCTGGCTGATCTGGCTCGCGAGCTGGGTCGGCGCCTCATTCTGGTCGGGGCAGACCCGCAAGCATGTGACGGTGATCAAGACCAGCCGCTATCACGCGCTGATCGTGCTCGGCGGCATCCTGTTCACGCCGTGGACCTCGCGCCTGCTCGGCGAGAAGCCGTTCTGGACTCCCGGCGAGACCGGCGTCTACCTGCTGACCGTGGTGACCCTGGCCGGCATCGCCTTCACCTGGTGGGCGCGCATCCATCTCGGCCGCTTCTGGTCCAACGCGATCACCCACAAGGAAGGCCACAAGGTCATCGACACCGGCCCCTACGGCATGGTCCGTCACCCGATCTATACCGGGCTGATCCTCGGCATGATCGCCACCGGCATCGCGGTGGGCACGGTGACCGCCGTGCTCGGCGCCGTCCTGATCTCGCTCGGGATGGCCTGGAAGGCGAAGATGGAAGAGGTCTTCCTCGCTCAGGAGCTCGGGCCGGATTACGTCACCTACCGGCAGCGCGTGCCGATGATCATTCCGTTCCTGCCGCCGGGCTAAGGCCGCTCAGCGCCTGGCCTGGGCTGCCGAAGGCGGCTGCGGCGCCTGGTTTGCCGCCTGCGGCAACAGGTGGCGCGGCAGAATGATGCGCTGGCCCGGGACCAACGGCTGGGTGGCGAGGCCACGGTTGGATTGCTGGAGCGCCCAGAGCGGCACGTGATAATTGGCGGCGATCTGGTCCAGGGTCTCGCCTGGCCGCACCGCCAGAGCAGTGCCGCTGTCCCACAGCTCCACGGAGGCTGTCGGCGGCACCAGGTAGCGCAGCGGCACCGGATCCGCGTCGGCGGTGGCCGAGGTCTGCGACAACTGGCTGATCATGGTGACCAGCTGGGCGTGCACATCCTCCATCTTGTCGATATTGATGTGCGTGACCTCGTCATGATCCTTCATGTCGAAGCTGGCGTAGTGACCGCGAAAGCCGGGCTCCGGCTTGACGTCGCCGCCGCCGAGAATGTTGTCGGACAGGAACAGGTTGATGAAGCGCTGCACGTTGGACGGCACGCTCTTGGTCGCATGCGCCGGATCGACGGTGACGACGAGGGCGACCGGGATGTTCTGCTCCTGCAGCGTGATCGCGATGCGCACGCTGCACAGCCCGCCCATCGAATGGCCGATCAGCACGATCGGGCCCGGCTCCTGGCGGTAGTTCTTGGCCACCTGGAGCGCGATCAGGTCGCACAGCGTGAATTCATAGACACTGGCCCGGTAGCCGGCCGCCTCGATCTTTTCGGCCAGACGGTCCATCCCGGTCGAGAACAGCGGACCGAGTGCGCCGCGGAACAGGTACACCCGCGGCGGCGGCAGCGGCTGGCTGATCTCGGGCGGCGCAGCGGGTACGGCCCGGATCGCCGCGGGGGTTACTGCCGGGGATGCCTTCGCGGATCTGGTCGGCGCAGGGGCGGAAGCAGCGCCGGGCTGGGCGGCCTGCGAGATGCTCGGCGCCGCAAGTCCGGCGAGGAAAGGTGCGGCGAGGAGGATCGCAAGCCGTCTCCTGCCGGCAGCCGCCTTGGCTGGACCGAGCCACCGTCTCGCGATTCGCGCCACGCTGGTCATTCGCGCTCCCGGGAAAGCTCACAAGCTCAGATCGAGCAGGGTCTCATCTCCCCCCTGCCATACCGCTTGTCGCCACTGAATGGGAGCATTTTGGGGCGCGCGCCCAGTGGCGCGGTCGTCGATTACCGGTAGCCGGCGACGTTCGCAGCGCGCTGCGGAGCGGCCATGCGGGTCGGCGGCGCCGCCGCCGGGCGGCCCCGCCCGCCGAACACCACGCCATCGATGGCACCGATCACCTTCTGCTGCATGATCTGGTTCTTCTCGATCGTGACGTGGCCAACACCGGGAACCGATTGGACGTCGACATTCTCGAGCTTGCCGCGGAAGCCGTCGTCGCGGCGGACCGGCTCGCCGGCGCCGCTGGCGATGTAGAAATTGATGTAGCGCTCGGCGTTGCCGCCGACGAGCTTGGTCTTGAACACCGAGTCCAGACCGATCGCGAGCTTCACGGGCACGCCGAGCTGGCCGAGCTTGTTGATCATGTCCGGCAGCGCGGTCGCGCCCGAGGAATGCCCCACCAGGATGATGGTCTTGATCCGGCCGGCGCGATAGGCGGCCGCCGCCTCGTCGGCGAGCGACGACCACGACACGAAATTGGCGACCGTGTTTGGAATGCCCTGCGAATCCAGCTTGGCGGCGATGTCGTCGAGCCCCAGCGAGAAGATGTTGAGCACGCCGCGCAGCAGATAGACATGCGTCGTGCTGGCGGTGCTTGCGGCCGCCGGGCTCGGTGCGGCCCTGACCGATCCGGTGCCGAGCGGCAGAGCCAGCGCAACGGCCAGGGCCACCATGCCAAAGCAGCGCGCCGAGAGGCTGCGCTTGAAGGTGGGTCGAACGGTGCTGGCGCGTGGCGTCATCGGTCCTTCTCCGCGGCGGAAATGTCGAGACGGCGCGACCGTACCCAAGATGCTCGCGGACGCAACATTGTCGGACATCGCGAGGCGGCGATCCTCGCCAGCCGTGGCTGAGCGGCAACACCTAACCATATTGGCCACGGAAAAGCCCAACAAGCGACACGATCGAGGGTCGCGCGCATGATTGCGCGAACGCCCCCCCGTTCCTATCTGAGCGCTTCGCCTGCGCTCCTCCTCCGCGCAGCTCCCCCGCTCTTTTCGAATCCCTCGCATCGAATCCCCGTGATGGCTCCCGTCATTTCCGTTACCGGCCTGTCGAAGACCTATTCCTCGGGCTTCACCTCGCTCAACAATGTCGATCTCGCGATCGAGCGGGGCGAGATCTTCGCGCTGCTCGGGCCCAACGGCGCCGGCAAGACGACGCTGATCAGCATCATCTGCGGCATCGTCAATGCGTCCAAGGGCAAGGTCGCGGTCGGCGGCCACGACATCAACCGCGGCTATCGCGCCGCGCGGGCGCTGATCGGACTGGTGCCCCAGGAGCTGCACACCGATTCATTCGAGACCGTATGGGCCACGGTCAGCTTCAGCCGGGGGCTGTTCGGCAAGCCGAAGAACCCGGCGCTGATCGAGAAGGTCCTCAAGGACCTGTCGCTCTGGGACAAGAAGGACGCCAAGATCATCACGCTGTCCGGCGGCATGAAGCGCCGCGTGATGATTGCGAAAGCGCTGTCGCACGAGCCGCAGGTGCTGTTCCTGGACGAGCCGACCGCGGGCGTCGACGTCGAGCTGCGCAAGGGCATGTGGGACGTCGTGCGCGAGCTCAAGGCCGCCGGCGTCACCATCATTCTCACCACGCATTACATCGAGGAAGCCGAGGAGATGGCCGATCGCGTCGGCGTCATCAACAAGGGCGAGATCGTCCTGGTCGAGGACAAGGCCAAGCTGATGGCGAAGCTCGGCCGGAAGCGGCTGAGCCTGCATCTGCAGCACCGGATCGAGACCATCCCCGAGGCGCTCGCGCCCTATCAGCTCGCGCTGTCCGACGACGGCTGGCGGCTCGCCTACGACTACGACACCAAGGGCGAGCGCACCGGAATCACCAGCCTGCTCGGCGATCTCAGGACTGCCGGCATCCGCTTCGTGGATCTCGAGACCAAGCAATCATCCCTTGAAGACATCTTCGTGAGCCTGGTGCGGCAATGAATTTTCGCGCAGTCGCCGCAATCTACAAGTTCGAGATGGCCCGCACCTGGCGCACGCTGCTGCAGAGCATCGTGTCGCCGGTAGTGTCGACCTCGCTCTATTTCGTCGTGTTCGGCGCCGCGATCGGCTCGCGCATCAGCGAAGTGGACGGCGTGAGCTACGGCACCTTCATCGTGCCCGGCCTCGTGATGCTGTCGGTGCTGACCCAGAGCATCTCCAACGCCTCGTTCGGGATCTACTTCCCGAAATTCATCGGCACGATCTACGAGATCCTGTCGGCGCCGATCTCGCATTTCGAGATCGTGCTCGGCTATGTCGGCGCGGCCGCGACGAAATCCATCATTCTCGGGCTGATCATCCTCGCCACCGCCGGGCTGTTCGTGCCGCTGCACGTCCAGCACCCGGTGTGGATGCTGTCGTTCCTGGTGCTGACGGCCGTGACCTTCAGCCTGTTCGGCTTCATCATCGGCATCTGGGCCGACGGCTTCGAGAAGCTGCAGATGGTCCCGATGCTGGTGGTGACGCCGCTCACGTTCCTCGGCGGCAGCTTCTACTCGGTCAACATGCTGCCGCCGACCTGGCACTCGATCGCGCTGCTCAACCCGGTAGTCTACCTGATCTCCGGCTTTCGCTGGAGCTTCTATGAGATCGCCGACGTGAGGGTGGAAATCAGCGTCGGCGTGACGCTGCTGTTCCTGGCGATCTGCATGGCGATCATCTTGTGGATCTTCAAGACCGGCTACCGGCTCAAGCATTGAGCCGGCGCCTCAGCTTGGTGGTGACAGCTCAGCGGTAGCAGTGAAAGCGGCCGTAGCCGTCGCGATATCCGCGGCAGTGATAGTGCCGGTGGTAATACGAGCGGTGCGGGACGCCGAGCACGCCTTCGACGGCGCCCACGGCTCCGCCGACACCGGCACCGACCGCGCCGCCGACGACGCCGCCCACCGGGCCGGCGATACGGTTGCCTTCGTGGGCCCCCTCATGGGCGCCACGGATGATGCCCTGGGCGTGGGCGAATTGCGGCAGCGCCAGCCAAGCCAACGCCAGGATGAACAGTGCGAGCGCAGCCAGCAGATAGGTCAGCTTATGCGGCGCGCGATCGTCGAGCACCGCCGTCTTGGCCTTCATCGTCAACATTTTGAGTCCTGGGAACCGCATGGAGGAATCCTTGAAACGCGGATGCGGCCAAAAAGTTGCGCGGTCATGACAAATTGGACCGATTAGAGAAGTCCCAAACGCCGGAATGAAAGACCGTCCGCGGTCGCGAAAATGTCAGCGCGGATGAACAGGCCGAGCCTTTGTCCGGCCCCCGCCCGCCATTAAGGTTGAAGCCGCCCTTGGCTGGAACAAAGCGCGCTATTCCGACATAGTGCATGCCGAGGCGATGACCTGGGCGTTGAAGTCCCGTTTTGAGGTCTCTCCACAGTCGAGAGCCCTGGAGGCCAGAGGTTAGATGCGTACCATCCTTTTTGCCGTTGCCGGCTTCGCCTTTCTGTCGGCCACGCCGGCTCTGGCCAAGATCGACATCACCGTCGACAAGAACAACCAGATCATGACGGTCGCCGTCGATGGCGTCGAACGCTATCGCTGGCCGGTCTCGACCGGCATTCCCTCACGGGAAACGCCGAATGGCTCGTTCCGCGCCTTCCGCATGGAAGCCGATCATTTTTCCAAGGAATTCGACGACGCGCCGATGCCGCATTCGATCTTCTTCACGAAGGTCGGTCACGCGATTCACGGCACGGATTCGGAAAGCCGCCTCGGGACCCCGGCGTCCCACGGCTGCGTCCGGCTGTCCAAGGCCAACGCGACGACGCTCTATGACTTGGTACAGAAAGACGGCGTACTGAACACCACGGTGACGCTGACCGGATCGGCCGAGGTGGCGCTGGCGCGCAATCCACGCCGCGGCACCGCTGTTGCCCGGCGCGAGGCGCCGCAGCAGTATGATGACAGTGGCGAGCCGGTCGTGCTGACGCCGCAGCCGCAGATGCTGCCGGGACGCCCGGTCGTTCCGCAGCAGCGGCCCGATGACGGCTACATCTATCCCGCCGACGGCAGCGACAACGGTGCGCGCTATCCGGCACCGCCCGGCACGGCCCGCCGCGTCTATGACGCCCAGGCCTATCCGCAGCAGCAGCCGCAGCAGTACTATTACGACAACGGCAATCCGAGCTACGCCCAGCCGCGCTATTACCAGCCGCGCTCCTACTACCAGCCGCGCGGCTATTACACCTATCAGGACTGATCGCGCACTGATCCCAGCAACCGGGCGTCGCCACCAGGCGGCGCTCGGTCCGTTGCGATCTTCTCACTCGGCGTTGACGCGCCCGAGCGAGGCCGACGCGCGATCGGCGCTGGCCTGCCCGCGGGCCGTTGGCATGCGCTTGCGCCGCTGCACGAGATACTGGTCGGCCAGCACGCCGATCAGGATCACCGTGCCCATCACGGCGAAATTGAGCGAGCTGGGGATGCCCAGCAGGTTGACCAGGTTCTGCAACACTTGCAGCAGGACCGTGCCGAGCACGACGCCGATGATCGAGCCTTCGCCGCCGCGCAGCGAGCAGCCGCCGAGCACCGCGGCGGCGATCGCATAGAGCTCGTAGAACGAGCCGTGCACCGCCGGCGAGATCGAACGGGTATACATCGCCAGCAGGGCCGCGGCGAGCGCGGTCAGGGCCCCGCAGATCACATAGGCCGCGATCGTCACCCGGTCGGACCGGATGCCGGAATAGCGCGCCGCCTCCTCGTTCTTGCCGACGGCGTAGAAATAGCGGCCGTACACCGACCGGTGCAGCACCAGCCAGGCGATGCCGGCGACGATCGCGAGGGCCACGACGCTGTGCGGCAGCGGAAAGCCGAGGACATCGGTGCGGCCGGCGGCCAGCCATTCCAGCGCCGGGAAGCTCGCGCCATAGCCGAAGCCGGCCGTGGCATCCTCGGTGTAGTAGCGCGCCGCGCCGCGATAGATCAGAAGTCCGCACAGGGTCACCACGAAGGGCTGGATGCGCATCTTGGTGACCAGCGTGCCATGGACCAAGCCGATGGCGATGCCGCCGGCGAGGATGAGGAACAAGGCAGCGACCCAGTCGACGTCGCGGTTGACGATGAGGTCGATGAACAGCACGCCGAGCAGCGCGATCACCGACCCCACCGCGAGCTCGATGCCGCCGACAATGATGACGAAGGCCTCGGCGATCGAGAAGATGCCGAACATGCCAACCTGGTTGGCGGTGTTGGAGAGGTTGCCGACCAAGAGGAAACGTGGGTTGATGAAGGCCACGACGGCGCCGACCACCAGGATCAGGATCAGCAGGCTGAGATCTTTCTTCTGCACGGGCGCCCTCGCTCAGACGGTATGGCCGACGGCGAGCTGAAGCACGTTGTGCTCGCTGAACTCGTCTCTCGCCAGGAAACCTGAAATCATGCCTTCATGCATCACGGCGATCCGGTCGCTCACCCCGATCACCTCCTCCATGTCGCTCGAGATCATCAGGATCGCGACACCGGAATCCGCCAGCCGCCGCAGCATGTCGTAGATCTCCTGCTTGGCGCCAACATCGATGCCCCGGGTCGGCTCGTCGAAGATCAGGACCTTCGGCCGCATCGACAGCCATTTGGCGAGCACGACCTTCTGCTGATTGCCGCCCGACAAGGTGCCGACCGACACCTTGACGTCGGACGCCCGGATCTTGAGCCGTTCGCGCTGTCGATCGGCATTCTCGGCCTCGCGCCTGATGTCGACAAGTCCGAAGCTCAGATAGGAGGCGAGATCCGGCAGCGAGACGTTCTCGGCGATCGACAGGTCGAGCAAGAGGCCGCAGGCCTTGCGGTCTTCCGGAATGAGATAGATGCCGCGATCGATCGCCGCGCGCGGCGTCGAGATGCGGATCGGCTCGCCCTCCAGGCTGAGGCCCCCGGCCAGCAGCGGCTCGACGCCGAAGATGGCGCGCGCGAGCTCGGTACGGCCGGAGCCGACGAGGCCGGCAAGTCCGAGGATCTCGCCGCGCCGGAGTTGCAGGCTGACGGCCTGGTTGGGATAGGTCGCGGTCACGGCCTCCATGACGTCGAGCACGGCCTCGCCAGGCGGCGCGGCCGGCGGCACGTAGAGCGACCGCAGGTCCCGGCCGATCATCAGCCGGATCATCGCTGCAGGATTGAGCTGGTCTCGCGTCAGCGCGCCAACCATGCGACCGTCGCGCAGCACGATGGCGCGATCGGCGCATTGCATCACTTCGTTCAGGCGATGCGTGATGAAGATGACGCTGACCCCGTCCGACTTCAGGCCGGCGATGACATGCATCAGCCGCTCGGTTTCCGACAAGGTGAGGCTGGAGGTCGGCTCGTCCATGATGACGCAGCGCGCATCGAGCGACAAAGCCTTCATGATCTCGACCAGCTGGCGCTGCGCCAGGGACAGTTCGGCAAGCGGCGTATCCGGCTCGAAATCGGCCCCGAGACGCGCGATCAGCGGGCGCACCCTGGTCCGCAGCGTCGCGCGGTCGATCAGCCGCAGCGGCCCGCCATAGACCGGCTCGCGCCCGATGAAGACGTTGCCCGCGACGTCGAGATTGTCGAACAGGTTCAGCTCCTGGTGGACGAAGGCGATGCCGGCCGCGATCGCGTCCGCCACCGCATAGCTGGCCCGCGCCACGCCATCGATCCGGATCGTGCCGCTGCTCGGCTCCACCACGCCGCCGAGCACGCGCATCAGGGTCGACTTGCCGGCGCCGTTCTCGCCGACCAGGGCGATCACCTCGCCGGGCGCGACCGACAGGCTGGCGTGGTCGAGCGCGACCACGCCAGGATAGGTCTTGCCGATGTCGATCAGCTCGAGGAAGGGCTCGCGCACGCCGGCCGTCGCGTCACTTCTTCAGCATCTGCTTCATCTGCGCCATGAAGTCGTCGACGTTCGACTTCTCGATCACCTTGCCGGGCACGATGATGATGCCGTTGGCCGGCACACCCGACTTGTCGCCCTCAACGACCTTCGCCATCAGCTTCATGCCCTGATAGCCCCATTCGAACGGCTGCTGCACCACCGTGCCCTCGATCGCGCCGTCCTTCACGCCGCCGAGCGTGATCGGATCCTCGTCGAAGCCGATGATCTTGATCTTGCCGAGCTTGCCGGCTTCCTTCAGCACCTCGTAGATGCGCGGTGTGTTGTAGGAGTAGAAGCCGACCAGGCAGCTCACATCGGGCATCGCCGCCAGGATGTCCTCGACATTGCGCTTGGCCCGGGTCTGGTCGATCTCGTCGCCGCGCACGTCGACCAGCTCGACCTTCGAGCCCTTGATGGTCTCCTTCACGCCCTCGATGCGCTCGCGGGCGTTGTCGGCGCCGAGCAGGCCGACGAAGCCGACGCACTTGCCCCCGTTCGGCAGCGCCTTCAGCATCAGCTTGCCGGCGTCCTTGCCGAGCTCGGTATTGGAGGAGCCGATATAGGCGATGCGCTTCGATTGCGGCGCGTCGCTGTCGGTGGTGAAGAGCACCGTCTGTGCCGCGATCTTGTCGAGGTGCTCGGTCTGGTTCTTCGGATCGACGGCGCTCACCATGATTCCGGCGGCGCCGGCCGCGACGAGGTCATCCAGCATCCGCTGCTGCACGGCGGCGGCCGCCTGCTCGGGATATTTGAGCTGCAGGTTGTAGTTGGGCAGCTCGCCCTGCGCCTTCTTCACGCCGGCCTCGGCGATCTTCCAGAAGTCGGACGCGCCGTTGACGACGAAGGCGAGGACCTTCTTGTCGGCCGCTCCCGCCGAGCCCACACCGAGCGCCATCGCCAACAGAGCAGACGCGCCGACCATCCAAAGACGCTTCATCAAACCCCTCCCATGTCAGCCGGCCTGCTTGATGCGGCCGGCGTTTTGTACTCATTGAAGACACGTTCCGCGCCCGGGACGAGGCCTGCACCCGCACGGCACTGCAGGTCTCGACGTGAACTCGACAAAACCCGAGGCGCACGGGCGTCGCCAAAATCGACGTCACCCCTCGAGTCGTGAAGATGTCGTGTGAGACTTACCGCGCCGCGTACCGAGCCGCCGCTTTCCTCCCGAGAGCCTCATCGTCGTGGAACCTTTATGAGGCACGCACCTCAAGGTAGCATGATCGTGACAGCTCCGCAACAAAGCCGCTGAAGAAAGCAGATCGTGCTATGTTCTGCGATGCAATATCGCTCCATCGCGATGAACCAAGCGGCGAACATTTGACGCGACGCAACCGGCGCCGATTCAGAATCGAGGAGCGCACCTCTTTCCGAACGCGCATGCCGCATGGCGCGCGCCACCCGAATCCCGACGGCCGCCCAACCGGCGGGAACGCGGCGTGCGCCCTCGCCTACTCGCCGTCGCGAAGCCGCCGATACACCGCGCCGAGAATATTCGAATAGTCGTCGGTCCAGACCCGCTCGCCGTCGGTCGGCTCGGTCTCGGTCCACTTGTCCGAGGAGGCGAGCTTGCCGACATCGGCATCGTCGCGCGCGCTGACGACGACGTCGGTCGGGAAGATGTACTCGTCGTCGCGGCCGGAGTCCTCATTGTAGACCCAGCTCTTCAGGTCGTTGGCGTCGGCGATGCCGACCACGACGCTCTCCAGCTCCAGATGGCGATTGGAGACGTGCATCACGACAGCGCCCTGCGGCGCCAGCTTCGCCTTGTAGATCGCCATCGCCTCCTCCGTCGCGAGGTGGATCGGAATCGCATCAGACGAATAGGCGTCGACAATGATCAGATCGTAGACGCCGTCCGGCTCCTTGGCGAAGGTCAGCCGGGCATCGCCGATGACCGGCTTGAAGTCCGGCGCGCAGCTCTTGATGTAGCTGAAATATTTCGGATCGCTGGCGGTGTCGACCATGGTCTGGTCGATCTCGAAGTAATTCCAGCTCTCGCCGGGCTGGGCCGCGCAGGTCAGCGTGCCCGCGCCGACGCCGATCACGGCGACCTTGAGCGGCGCGCCCTTGCGCTCCCGGATCGCGGTGATGGCGCGGCCGATGCCGCCGTCCTTGTGATAGTAGGTGATCGGCTCGGGACGCCCCGTCACCTTGGAGCCGTCGGCGTTGAGATATTTCTGCGCGCCGTGGATGGTCGTGCCGTGCATCAGCACGTGGTAGTGCCCGTCCGATGTCACCACGATCTTGTGCACGCCGAAGAAGCTGCGCACCGTTTCGACGCGGCCGTCATCGGCCGGATAGGCGCGGATCAGGACGAGCGCGAGTGCGGCCGTCGCGAACACCTTCCAGCGGCCGCCGTTCAGCAGCAGAGCGAGCAGCGCGGCGAGCACGCCCACGGCGCCCGCGACATAGACGCGGTGGTCCTCGAGATAGGTCGTGACCTTGCCGGTCATGCCTGAAGGCACCAGCAGCGCGACCGCAATGACCGCGAGCAGGAGCCAGTACCAGCGCGTGAGCCCGGGCAGGCGCTCATTGGCAGCCGGGCGGCACAACGCCGCCAGCGCCAGCAGGATCGGATACTCGGCGACCCAGGAGAAGGTGAACGGCGCGATCAGCCCGGCGAACAGGCCACCGACCATGCCGCCGAACGACAGCGCGACATAGAACCCGGTGAGATACTTGGCCGGCGGGCGCGTGCGCGCGAGCTCGCCATGGCAGGCCATGGCGATGATGAAGAAGCAGAGCTGATGACCGCCGAGCGTGAGCGCGAGATTCTGTTCGCCGCCGAAGGCGAGCAGCACGATCACGCCGGCCATCGCCAGCGGCTGCAGCGCCAGCATCCATTTGTGCGGCAGCAGCGGCCGCGACTGGAACACCAGCACCCAGGTGAGCAGATAGAGCGACAGCGGCAGCACCCACAGCAAGGGCGCGGCCGCGACGTCGGTGGAGATGTGCGCGGTCACCGCGATCAGCAGGCCCGAGGGCACTGCGGCCAGGAATATCCAGCGCAGGCGCAGCAGCCAGCGTGGCGCCGGGGCATGGCTGTCCTCGGTGTGCAGCAGGCTCGCGACGATCACCGGCGACCGCAGCAGCAGGACGCCGCAGCCGGCGATCAGCGCGATCAGGAGGCCATAGCCGCCGGTCCAGATCAGGTTCTGCATGCGCAGGCTGAAGATCGGCTCGATCAGCAGCGGATAGGACAGCAGCGCCAGGAAGCTGCCGATGTTCGACGACGCATAGAGGAAGTACGGGTCGGGCGCGGCTGGATGGCCCGTGCGTACGAACCACGCCTGCAGCAGCGGATTGTTGGCGGCGAGCGCGAAGAACGGCAGGCCGATCGACACGGTGAACAGGCCGAGCAGCCACAGCCCGTAGCCCGAGGTCGGCGGGTTGCCCCAACTGCTCGCGATCGACAACGGCAGCGTCAGCAGAGCGAAACCGAGCAGCAGCAGATGGATCGCGATCGGCAGCACCCGGCTGGGCAACTGGGTGAGAAAATGCGCATAGGCGTAGCCCGCCAGCAGCAGGGTCTGGAAGAACACCATCGCCACCGACCACACCGCCGGCGAGCCGCCGAGCCGCGGCAGCACCATCTTGGTGAACAGCGGCTGCACCGAGAACAGCAGCAGCGCGCTGACGAAAATGGCGGCGGTATAGACGACGAGCACCAGCCGGTTGCGTGCGGCGGAGGGCTGAGCGACGGCGGCGGGCGAGGCGATTGAGGTCATGACAACTCCGGCAGCAGCGCGGCCGGCATCAGATGCCGAGGCCGGACCGCGATGAGCAGACGAGACATAGCGGATCGCAGGGCGGTATGGCGAGGAGCTGAGGCAAAATGGAGTTTTCCTTGACGTCGCAGCCTTCCGGCGCGACAGCACCAGCCGAGGTTCCCGGTGCGGGTGATTAAACAGGGCTTTTTGAAGCTGACATGAATGAAACCGACGTCATCATCATCGGCGCTGGCCACAACGGCCTGACCTGTGCGGCCTATCTCGCCATGGCGGGCCTGCGCGTGCATGTGGTCGAGCGCCGCAAGGTGGTCGGCGGCGCCGCGGTGACGGAGGAGTTTCATCCGGGCTTCCGCAACTCCGTCGCGTCCTACACGGTGAGCCTGCTCAATCCGCGCGTCGTCTCCGACCTGAAGCTGCATGAGCACGGGCTCGAGATCGTCGAGCGCCGGGCGCAGAACTTCCTGCCCTCGCCGGACGGTCGCTATCTGCTGACGGGCGAGGGTCGCACGCTGGCGTCGGTTGCGCGGCTGAGCCCGCGGGACGCCGACGCGATCGGCCCGTTCTCGGCCCGGCTCGAGGCGATCGCGGACGTGCTGCGCAGCCTCGTGCTGCGGGCGCCGCCGAACCTGGTCGCCCAGTTCGGGCTATCGGCGATCCGCGAGGCGTTCAACGCGCTCGGCACCGCCAACACGTTGCGCGCGCTGTCGCTGGAGCAGCAGCGCGACCTGCTCGACCTGTTCACGCGCTCGGCCGGCGAGATGCTCGACGAGATCTTCGAGACTGACCTGGTGAAGGCGCTGTTCGGCTTCGATGCCATCGTCGGCAACTATGCCAGTCCCTACGCCGCCGGCTCGGCCTATGTGATGCTACATCACGCATTCGGCGAGGTGAACGGCAAGAAGGGCGTCTGGGGCCATGCGATCGGCGGGATGGGGGCGATCACGCAGGCGATGGCCGGGTGCCTGAAGGAACTGGGCACGCTGGTCGAGCTCGAGGCCGGCGTGCGCGAGGTGATCGTCGAGCGTGACCGCGCCGTCGGCGTCGTGCTCGAGGATGGCCGCACCATCCGCGCCCGCCACGTCGTCGCCAACGTGAACCCGAAGCTGCTCTACACGCGCCTGGTGCCGGCCGGCGCCGTGCCCGAGCCGTTCCTGAACCGCATCCGGAACTGGCGCTGCGGTTCGGGCACGTTCCGCATGAACGTGGCGCTCGACCGGCTGCCCTCGTTCAGCGCGCTGCCGGGCGACGGCGACCATCTCTCCGCCGGAATCATCCTCGGCCCGAGCCTCGGCTACATGGACCAGGCCTATCTCGATGCGCGCGCGCATGGCTGGAGCCGCGATCCCGTGGTCGAGCTGCTGATCCCGTCCACACTCGACCCGACGCTGGCGCCGGCAGGCCGGCACGTCGCCAGCCTGTTTTGCCAGCATGTCGCGCCCGAGCTGCCGGACGGCCGCTCCTGGGACAATCACCGCGACGAGGTTGCCGACCTCATGATCGCGACCGTGGACCGCTATGCGCCGGGCTTTGCCGCCAGCGTGCTCGGCCGGCAGGTGCTGTCACCTCTCGATCTCGAACGCAAGTTCGGACTGATCGGGGGCGACATCTTCCACGGCGCGCTGACCTTGAACCAGTTGTTCTCGGCCCGCCCCATGCTCGGCCACGCCGACTATCGCTCGCCGCTGAAGGGGCTCTACCATTGCGGCTCGGGCAGCCACCCCGGCGGCGGCGTCACCGGTGCCCCCGGCCACAATGCGGCCCAGGCGATCCTGGCGGACCATCGCGCTCTGTTCGGCTGAGGATAAGGGGTGGAAAGGCGGCGGACGTCCGTGTGGACAAGCTGAGGACGCACTGTGGATCGACTGCCAAACAATCAGTGCACGGCCGTGTGGATATGCTGTGGACCCGGCGGTTGATATGGCCTCAAGCAGAAAAACCGGGCGCAGGGCCCGGTTCTTCGAGAACGCCGCGGCGGGCGGATTACTTCAGGGACGTGTTGATCGAGTCGAACTTGCTGCTGAGCGAGCTGCCCAGGCCGTTGACGGCGGCGATGATCGCCAGCGAGATGCCGGCTGCGATCAGGCCATATTCGATAGCGGTGGCGCCGGATTCATCACGCAAGAACTTCGACAGAATGGACTTCATCTGAACCTCGTTTCCCAACCCAGGAACCGAGGATCATCCGGTTCCCATGGCGGGAACATTAGGGGCCAAGACCCTAAAGTCGGGATAATCCCCCCAGGTCAAGTTGCAGAGATTCTTCGCTGCAATTGAACCTCAACTTTTATTCGGATGAGGAAAGGCATTATACAACCGCTGGATGCGCAGATCCGGCAGAATTGCGGTCCTATCGCTTGCGTTGGCAGGCAATTCCCTTAACCACGCCGTCAAATCTCGCCAGGATCCACCTTGATGACCTCAACGACCACGCCCGCCACCCACAAGGCCAGCTTCACGGTTGCCGATGAAGCGACCGCCCGCCCGGCGGTCGACGTCCTGACCGAGGTGTTCTTCGAGGGGGACGCGGCGGTTGCGGCGTTCGAGCGTCCGGACGGGCGCTGGGACGTCACGGTGCATTTTGCCGATCCGCCCGACCAGGCGCTGGTGCGCGAGCTCGTCGGCGGGGCGGCGGGCGCCGACGTGGCCCGGACCCTGACGTTCGAGGTCGTCGAGGCCAAGGACTGGGTCAAGGCCAGCCTGGACGACCTCGTTCCGGTCCCGGCCGGTCGTTTCATGGTCCACGGCAGCCACGACCGTGCCCGCGTGCCCGGCAACAAGCTCGGAATCGAGATCGAGGCGGCGCTCGCCTTCGGCACCGGCCATCACGGCACCACCCGGGGCTGCCTGCTGCTGCTCGATCACGTGCTCAAGACGCGCGCGCCGCGGCGCGTGCTGGATCTCGGCACCGGAACCGGCGTGCTCGCGATTGCCGCCGCCAAGGCAACGCGCCGGTCCGTGCTGGCGAGCGACATTGATGCGCCCTCGGTCATGGTGGCGCGGGAAAACGCCCGGCTCAACGGCGCCGGCCCCCTGGTCCAGGTGATCCGGGCCACCGGCTTCGCCGCCGCGGAATTTGCCGAAGCCGGCCCGTTCGACCTGGTGCTGGCGAATATCCTGGCCAACCCACTGCGCCAGCTGGCTGCGCCGATGCAGCGCCACCTCGCGCCAGGGGCCTTCGTGATCCTGTCGGGCCTGTTGACCCCGCAGGCACGCGCCGTCCGCGCCGCCTATCGTGCCCGCGGCCTGGTTCCGATCCGGCATTTGAGAATCGAGGGATGGAGCAGCCTGTTGCTGCAGAAGCAGCAGTGAGGCGGATCAGCTCACGGCATGGATCGAACCTGCGCGCTGGGTGCGGCAAGTTCGCGATTACGTCTTCGGCTGGCTCTGCTGCGAGGTGGAGTCGGACTGATTACGCGGGGCACGTCGACCGCGCGGCGCGACGAGACGATTGACGAAATCCGCCAGCGTGCTGCGCGGCTTCTCGGCCGGTGCGGACGCCGGTCCGCTCGGCGCGGGCGCCGATAATTTTTCGAAGGTAAAAGCAGGCATCGTGCATCCCCTCGCCGTTGAGTTGAGGCACTCCCCGGATCATGCGACCGTGGATGATCTTTACGATCGTGGTCGTCACGTCCATACGTTTCCTCGCCGCACCTCTTTCGGATGACTGGCATGCGACAGCAAATCTTTTTGCACAGGCGAATGCAAGGAGATTCTTCGTGCACTGCACTGTCTGCTGAAGGAGTATTCGCCGACGCGGCAGGATTCACTTCTAAAGTATGAGACCGATGTTCGAAGCTCTGTTCCAGACGTTCGAAGAACCCGAAACCGGCGTGGCACTGACCGCGCGGCTCGCCGCGCTCCGCGAAGAGCTGGCCAGACGCAAGCTCGCCGGCTTCATCGTGCCGCGCGCCGACCAGCAGCAGAACGAATATGTGCCACCCTCGGAGGAGAGGCTGGCGTGGCTGACCGGCTTCACCGGCTCGGCCGGCCTTGCGATCGTGCTGTCGCAGGCGGCCGCGATCTTCGTCGACGGCCGCTACACGCTGCAGGCCGGCAAGCAGGTCGACGGCAAGGCCTGGATGGTGGAATCACTGATCGAGCCGCCGCCGGAGAGCTGGCTGACGCGCCATTTGCAGAGCGGCGACCGCGTCGGCTTCGATCCGTGGCTGCATACGACGGCCGCGGCCGAACGACTGGCCACCGCCTGCGCCAAGGCGGGCGCGGAGCTGGTTCCGGTCGAGCGCAACCCGGTCGACAGCATCTGGACCGAACGGCCGCTGCCGCCGCTCGGCGCCGTCGCCATCCACGGCGCGGAATTGTCCGGCGAGAGCGAGGCCGACAAGCTCGGCCGGATCCGCCAGGAGATCGAGCGCCTCGGCGTCGAAGCGCTCGTCCTGTCCGATTCCCACAACGTCGCCTGGACCTTCAACATCCGCGGCGCCGACGTCTCGCACACGCCGCTGCCGCTGTCCTATGCGCTGGTGCCGAAGACCGGACGCCCGACGATCTTCATCGATTCCCGCAAGCTCTCGAACCTGACGCGCGATCATCTCGAGCAGAGCGCCGAGGTGGCGGAGCCGGACGCGCTGACACCGCGCCTGTCCGAGCTCGCGCAATCCGGCGCGGCCGTCGCGCTCGACAGCGCCACGGCCGCCGATGCCCTGACGCGCCTGATTCAGGGCGCCGGCGGCAAGGCGGTGCGCGGCGCCGATCCGGTCAGCCTGCTCAAGGCCGCCAAGAATGCGGTCGAGATCGACGGCACGCGGCGCGCCCATCAGCGCGATGCGGTCGCGCTGGCCCGCTTTCTCGCCTTCATCGATCGCGAGGCGCCGAAGGGCTCGTTGACCGAGATCGATGCGGTCGAGGCGCTGGAGAGCTTTCGCCGCGACACCGGCGCGCTCAAGGATGTGTCGTTCCCGACCATCTCGGGCACCGGTCCCAACGGCGCCATCGTGCATTATCGCGTCACCCGCAAGAGCAACCGCCGCATCATGCCGGGCGATCTGCTGCTGATCGATTCCGGCGCGCAATATCAGGACGGCACCACCGACGTCACCCGCACGATCGCCGTGGGCGCGCCGACCGAGGAGATGCGCGATCGCTTCACCCGCGTGCTGCGCGGCCACCTTGCGATCGCGCGCGCGATCTTCCCCGACGGCACCACCGGCGCCCAGCTCGACACCCTGGCGCGGCAGTTCCTGTGGCAGGCCGGCATCGATTTCGAGCACGGCACCGGCCACGGCGTCGGCAGCTATCTGTCGGTGCACGAGGGACCCGCGCGGATTTCGAAGCTCGGCACCACGCCGCTGAAGCGCGGCATGATCCTGTCCAACGAGCCCGGCTACTACAAGACCGACGCGTTCGGCATCCGCATCGAGAACCTCGAGCTGGTGGTGGCGAAGGACGTCGCGGGCGCGGAGAAGCCGATGAACGGCTTCGAGGCGCTGACCCTGGCGCCGATCGACCGGCGCCTGATCGAGGTCGCGATGCTGAGCGCCGAGGAACGCGCGTGGCTCGACGCCTATCATGCCCGGGTCAGGGACGCCGTCCGAGCGGCGCTCGACGACGGCGACCAGCGCTGGCTCGATCAGGCGACAGCGCCACTGTAGTCAGCCGTACGGTCCGGCTGCGCGCCGTCCCGCTGCCTGCATGGGCGCATGCCGAAACAGGCATTTCCGCGAAATGGAAGGCCGCTACAGTCGGGGCGTTCACCTGATTTGAGCGGCACCATGCATGGAATGATCAGCAGACCGCCTGGAGCGGCGCCACCGCGCGCCGTTCCGTCGCGCACGATGCTGGTCCTGTTGGTCGTGATGACCGGGCTGGCGCCGATCTCGCTGTACCTGCTGGTACCGGCGCTGCCGATGCTCGCGACCACCTTTGGCCGCGACGCCTCCGTCGTGCAGATGACGGTGTCGTTCTACATGGCCGGCATTGCGATCTCGCAACTGCTGCTCGGGCCGCTGTCGGACCGCTTCGGCCGCCGCCCCGTGATGCTCGCCGGGCTCGCGCTGTCGATCGTCGCGAGCGTCGGCGGCATCTTCGCCGACACCCTGGCCCAGCTGATCGCGGCGCGCTTCTTCCAGGCGCTCGGCGGCGCCAGCGGCATGGTGATCAGCCGCGCCATCATCCGCGATCTCTATGCGCGCGAGCGCATCGGGGCGATGATCAGCCTCGTCGTCGCCGTCATGATGATCGCGCAGATGCTGTCGCCGCTGACCGGCGGCCTGATCGAGATCGCGCTCGGCTGGCATGCCATCTTCTATGTCGTCGCCGCGCTGTCGATCGTGATTGCGATCGCCGTGACCATGGCGCTGCCGGAGACCCGCCCTGCCCGCATCGAGGGCGCGAGCTTCCGCCGCGACGTCGCGATGCTGGTGAAGAGCCGCGCCTTCCTCGGCTACATGCTGTGCCAGGTGCTGGCGTCGCAGATCATCTTCGCCTTCGCCGGCGGCGGGCCGTATATCGTCGAGGTGCAGATGGGCCGCTCCTCGGCGGAGTATGGCGCGTGGTTTGCGACCACCGGCTTCGCCTATTTCGTCGGCAACCTGTTCTGCGTGCGCTACGCGCCGCGCCATTCGCTCGATCGGCTGATCTGGTTCGGCCTGGGGCTGCAGCTCACCAGCGCCGCGCTGAACTTCACGTGGAGCCTGTTCGGCTTCAACCAGGTGCCCTCGGTGCTGTTCGGCACGCAGATGCTCTTGATGTTCGCCAACGCCGCCGTGATGGCGAACTCCGCGGCCGGCGCGATCAGCGTCCGGCCGGGCGCGGCGGGCACAGCTTCCGGCGCGATGGGGTTCCTGCAGATGGGCGTGGGCGCGCTGACGTCGCAGCTCGGCGCCTATCTCGGCGGCCACTACGCAACGACGCTGCCGCTGACGTCGGCGATGCTCATGTTGTCGCTGGCCTGCGCCTGCAGCATGATCTTTCTGGTTCCTCGCACGCAGATGAAGGTGACGAAGGAGCTGATCGAGACGGCGGAAGAGGATGAGGCCGGGGTGATGTGAAGGGCGGATGTCAGGGATTGTACGCACGCGCGGCACTTTCGCTGTCACGCAGGCGGGTATCCAGTACGCCGAGACGGATCGGTCGTATAACAACTGCCTCTGGAATACTTGATCATCCGCTTTCGCGGATGATGACAGTTGTGGTGCCACAACCATCTTCTGCACCAGACGAGCGCGCGAGCTACTCCCCGATCAGTTGCAGCCACTCGTCCTCGGTCAGCACCTGGACGCCGTGCTTCTGTGCGTCCTTCAGCTTTGAGCCCGCGCCGGGACCGGCGACGACGTAGTCCGTCTTCTTCGACACCGATCCGGAGACTTTCGCACCGAGCCGCTCGGCCGTCGCCTTGGCCTCGTCGCGCGTCATCTTTTCCAGCGTGCCGGTGAACACCACCGTCTTGGTCGCGATCGGCGAATTGCGCTTCGGCTTCTCCGCGTCGAGGATCTTCACCTCCTTCGTCAGCCGCTCGACGATGCCGCGATTGTGGTCCTCGCCGAAATAGGCCGCGACGCTCTTGATCACGGTGTCGCCGATCTGGTCGAGCGCATCCATCTCCGCGATCGCCTCCTCGTCGCCGTTGGCGACCTTGAGACAGGCGTCGTGGAACGCATCCCATGAGCCGTAGCCGCGCGCCAACGCCAGCGCCGTGGTCTCGCCGACATGGCGCATGCCGAGCGCGTAGATGAAGCGCTCCAGCGCGATCTCGCGCCGGGCGTCGATGGCATTGAAGAGATTGCGCACCGAGGTCTCGCCATAGCCCTCGACCTCCTCGAGCTTCAGCCTGGCGTTGCGCGCGGCCAGCGTGAAGATGTCGGCGGGCTCCTTGACCCAGCCCTGGTCGAAGAAGAATTGGATCTGCTTCTCGCCGAGACCGTCGATGTCGAAGGCGCGGCGCGAGGCGAACAGCTTGAGGTGCTCGATCTTCTGGAACGGACAGGCGAACTCGCCGGTGCAGCGGGCGCGCGAGCCCTCCTCGCCGGTCGCGATCTCCTCGCGGACGACGTCGGTGTGCAGCGGGCACGGGCATTTCTTCGGGAAATGGAATTCCTTGGCGTGCTTCGGCCGCTTGTCGATGAGGACGTCGACCACCTGGGGGATGACGTCGCCGGCGCGCTGGATCACCACGGTGTCGCCGATCCGGATGTCGCGGCCTTCGCGCAACACTTCGCCCTTGTTGCCGATGCCCTTGATGTAGTCCTCATTGTGCAGCGTCACATTCTGCACGATGACGCCGCCGACGCCGACCGGCTCCAGCTTGCCGACCGGCGTGAACGAGCCGGTGCGGCCGACCTGGATCTCGATGTCCTTGAGCACGGTCATGGCGCGCTCGGCCGGAAACTTGTGGGCAATGCCCCAGCGCGGCGTGCGCGACACGAAGCCGAGCCGCTCCTGCCAGTCGATGCGGTCGACCTTGTAGACGACGCCGTCGATGTCGTAGTCGAGCTCGGCGCGCTGCTCCTCGATGTGACGATGGAACGCGATCAGTTCCTCCACCGAGTGGCAGAGCCTCGTGAGCGGGTTGGTCGTGAAGCCGCAGCGTTCGAACCATTTGATCATGCCGCTTTGCGTCTCCGCCGGCATCGCGCTCATCTCGCCCCAGGCGTAGGCAAAGAAGCCCAGGGGACGCGAGGCGGTGATGGTCGGATCCTTTTGCCGCAGCGAGCCGGCGGCGGAATTGCGCGGGTTGGCGAAGATGGTGTCGCCCGCTTCCTTCTGGCGCTCGTTGAGCGCGAGGAAGGCCTGCTTGGTCATGTAGACCTCGCCGCGGACCTCGCAGATGTCGGGCAGGTTGCGGCCGTGCAGCCTGTGCGGTACGTCCTTCAAGGTACGGATGTTGGCGGTGACGTCCTCACCCTCGGCGCCGTCACCGCGGGTCGCGGCGGTGACCAGCTCGCCGCCCTCGTAGCGCAGCGACATCGACAGCCCGTCGATCTTCGGCTCGGCGGAGAAATCGATGCGCTCGTCAGCAAGCTTGAGAAAGCGCGCAATGCGGCCGACGAAGTCGCGCACGTCCCCCTCCGCGAAGGCGTTGTCGAGCGACAGCATCGGCACCGCGTGCCGCACTTTCTTGAACCGGCCGGAGGGCGCAGCGCCGACCTTCTGCGACGGCGACTCGCTGCTGACGAGCTCAGGGAAACGCTTTTCGATCGCATTGAAGCGGCGACGCAGCTCGTCGTAGGCGGCGTCCGAGATCTTCGGCGCGTCATCCTGATAATAGAGCCTGTCGTGGGTCTCGAGCTCCAGCGCCAGCCGCTTCCACTCCACCTTGGCCTGCGCCTTGGTGAGATCGGCAACGTCGACGGGCTGCTTCGGTTTTGCTGTCTTGGGCATGCGTATGATCTGCTCGTCATTGCGGGACGGCCCGGAGGCCGTCCCGAAATGACGGTGTACACAATGCGCGCCCGGAGCCAAAGCGTTCGGCTGCTCCGTTTCCAGCTATGCCGCTGCGGCCTCCAGCAGCCGGTCGGCGGCGGCGCGGGCTTCGGCGGTGACCTCGGCGCCGGCCAGCATGCGGGCGATTTCCTCGCGGCGGTGCAGGGTGGCCAGCGTATTGACCCGGGTGACGACACGCTTGCCGCGATCGAGCGCATCCTTGGAGATCAGCAGATGCTGGTCCGCCCTGGCCGCGACCTGCGGCGCGTGGGTCACGGCCATCACCTGAACCCCGTGCGCGAGCCGCGCCAGCCGGGCGCCGATGGCGTCGGCGACCGCGCCGCCGACGCCGGTGTCGATCTCGTCGAACACCAAGGTCGGCGCCGAGCCGCGGTCGGACAGCACGACCTTGAGCGCCAGCAGGAACCGCGACAGCTCGCCGCCGGAGGCGACCTTCATCATCGGGCCCGGCCGCGTGCCCGGGTTGGTCTGAACCCAGAACTCGACACGGTCGATGCCTTCCGGCCCCGGCGCCTCGGCGTCGCTGTCGACCTGGGTCATGAACTTGGCCCGCTCGAGCTTGAGCGGGCCGAGCTCCGCAAGGACGGCCCGGTTCAGCTTCTCGGCCGACTTGGTCCGCGCTGCCGACAGCTTGGCAGCCGCGGCGCCATAGCGCCCATCGGCTGCCGCCGCCGCTGCTTCCAGCTTCTTCAGCTGCTCGGCGCCGGCATCGATCAGGACGACGTCGGCGGCATATTTGGCAGCCAAGGCAGCCAGACCGTCCACCGGCGTCGAATATTTGCGCGCGGCCGCGCGCAGCGCGAACAACCGCTCCTCGATGCGCTCCAGCTCCAGCGGATCGAAATCGGTGGCCGCGAGTGCCACCGTCAGATGCTGATCGGCCTCCTCCAGGGCGTTGATCGCCGAATCGATCGCCTTGACCGCCGGGTCGACCAGCGCGGGCGAGCTCGCCGCGCGGCGCTCCAGCCGGCGGACCGCCGCGGCCAGCGCGGCGATCGGCGACTGGTTGCCGCTGACGGCATCCTGCGCGTCGCGCAGATCGCCTGCGATCTTCTCGCCCTGCATCATCGCCGTGCGGCGAGCGGCGAGGCGCGTCTCCTCGCCCTCCTTCGGCGCCAGCTTCTTCAGCTCGTCCGAAGCATGCCGCAGATAATCGGCCTCGCGGGCCGCGCGCTCCATGCTCGCCCGATGCTCGTCGAGCGCCGTGACCGCAGTCCGGCGCGCTGCCCACAGCGCTTCCACCGCGGCGACGTCCTTCTCCAGGCCCGCAAAGGCATCCAGCAGCCGGCGGTGGGTGGCGGCGTCGACCAGCGCACGTTCGTCATGCTGGCCGTGGATTTCGACCAGTGTGGCGCCGATCGCCTTCAGCGTCTGCACGCTGACCGACTGGTCGTTGATGAAGGCGCGGGTGCGGCCATCGCCGAACTGAACGCGGCGCAGGATCATCTCGCCATCGGCATCCAGGCCGTTGGCAGCGAGGATCCGGGCGGCCGGATGATCCTTGCCGATCTCGAACACGGCCGTGACCTGCCCCTGGTCGGCGCCATGGCGCACTAGGCTGGCGTCGCCGCGGCCGCCGAGAGCCAATGCAAACGCATCGAGCAGGATCGACTTTCCGGCTCCGGTCTCGCCGGTCAGCACCGCAAGTCCATTCGAGAATTCGAGATCGAGTCGTTCGATCAGGACGATGTCACGGATCGACAGTCGCGCCAGCATGGAACCGAAGTCCTTCGTAACGGGGCGGAACGCCCCTGAGCGAACGACTCGATGCTAGCAGCAAAAAGAGAACAAAACAAGAATATAGAACAAAGCCAGATCAGACGAGTGATCCGGCCGATCGCTCAGCCCAGGCCGAGCTTCTTGAAGGCGCGCGAGATGTAGGAGCCCTTGTTCTCCTCGGGCTCGACGCCGCCCGACTTCACGAGATTATAGGCGTCCTTGTACCACTTGCTGTCGGGGAAATTGTGCCCGAGCACGGCCGCCGCGGTCTGCGCTTCGCCGACGATACCGATCGTCATGTAGGCCTCGGTCAAGCGATACAGCGCTTCCTCGACGTGCCGCGTGGTCTGGTACTGCGTCACGACAGCCTTGAAGCGGTTGATGGCGGCGGTGTAGTCGCGCTTCTGCATGTAATAGCGGCCGACATCCATCTCCTTGCCGGCGAGCTGGTCGCGGGCGCCCTCCAGCTTGGCCTTGGCATTGGTGGCGTATTCGGATGTCGGATATTTACGCACCACCTCTTCGAGGGAGGCGATGGCCTTCTCGGTGCGGCCCTGGTCGCGGCTGATGTCCGGGATCTGGTCGTAATGCGAGGCGGCGATCAGGTACTGCGCATAGGCCGCGTCCGGGCTGCCCGGGTGCAGGGTCACGTAGCGGGTGGCGGCGCCGATGCAGCCGTCGTAGTCGCCGGCCTGATAGGAGGCGTAAGCCGACATCAGCAGCGATTTGCGGGCCCAGTCGGAATAAGGATGCTGGCGATCGACCTCCTCGAACTTCTTGGTCGCGCCTTTGACGTCCTTCTTCTCATTCATCAGGTACAAGCCCTCATTGTAGAGCTTGTCCGCGGGCTCATCGACGAAGGTGTCGTCCTTGGCCAGGAATTTGTCCCAGAGTCCGCCCGTTCCGCAGCCGCTCAGAGGCAGCGCCAGCAGGATCAGCGATGCGGCGAGCCTAAGCCGGCCGATGCTTGCTGCGGGATGACGGAGGTCGCGCGTGAGACGCTGTATCGACATGCTTCTTTGGAACCCGATGCCTGTGATCTGATCTACGCCGCGCACCATGAAGGTCGCTTCATGACCGCGAGGGAAGAGCCCCGCCGGTGGCACGCATCACGCGGCCCCGGCCTCTCTAGCCGAAAACACTTCATCAACCAACCGCATAGGAAGCCAATCCGCCCGGATTAAGGCAACACCGAGGCTGCCGCCACGCATCATGGTTACCGCTGAAGAAGCCGTTGGAAAACATCGAAATGCCGAGGGTCCAGCCGCTGAGAAGGACGCGGCCGGCAACAAACATTGACAAAAAAGCAGACGGAAAAATCTGAACCACGCCGAAAGCAAAGCTCCCGGCGATGTCGCGCGTTGCGTAGGTCAGCCGACGGAATCAGCCGATCGGGACGCCGCCGCTCAGGACACGTCCGGGCCGTAGGCCGGGGCGACCATGCCACCGACCATGCCGCCGACGACCTCCGCGGCCACGCGGGGACGACGCACGGTCTCGCCTTCGACGATCCGCCAAGCGGTGCGATCGGCCATCAGAGCAGTCAGCACCGCATGGTTGAGCTTGTGACCGCCGCGGACCGAACGATAGGTTCCGAGCATCGGCAGGCCGGCCAGCGCCAGATCGCCGATCGCGTCCAGCACCTTGTGGCGGGCGCATTCGTCGGCGTAGCGCAGACCTTCGGGATTGAGCAGGCGGTCCTCGTCGAACACCAGCGTGTTGTCGAAGGAGGAACCGAGCGCGAAGCCGGCGCTCCACAGCCGCGACACGTCGCTCATGCAGCCGAAGGTGCGGGCGCGGGCGATCTCGCGGCGGAAGCGCTCGGGGCTGAGCTCGAAATGATAGGCTTGGCGGCCGATCACGGGGTTGGTGAAATCGATTTCAGCTTCGACCCGGAAGCCGGAGCTGTTCGGACGCAGTTCGCCCGTGGAGGCGCCCATGGTCACCTGGACCGGCTTGAGCACCTGAAGGTAGCGCCGCGGGGCCGACTGATTGACGATTCCGGCCTGGTCGATGGCAGCGACGAACGGCGCAGCGCTGCCGTCCATGATCGGAACCTCGGGGCCGTCGACCTCGATCAGGGCGTTGTCGACACCCATGCCGCGCAGCGCAGCGAGCACATGCTCGGCAGTGGACACCAGCGCACCGTGGCGGTCACCGAGCACCGTCGCCAACTCGGTGGCGATCACCGAGCCGAAGGACGCCTGGACCTCGCGGTCAGCGCCATCGAGGCCGGTGCGGAGGAACACGATTCCCGCATCGATCGGCGCAGGCCCGATCGTCAGGCTGACAGGCGCACCAGAGTGGACGCCTACACCGGTGACGGTGGCTTGCGAACGAAGCGTTGTTTGCCGGCTGAATTTCATCGACGATCGCCCAAGACCCCGCCTGATCCCTTATCGGCCGCCCCTCGCGAACCGACTCAGTTTCAGGCATCCCCAAGTCACGGCAGAACTTAACGAGAGCCCCAAAGAGCGCCAACTCACGCTTCTTTACGGATTGTTACCCCATCTCTGCCGTATTCGCGCCAACCCTTAACCAAACTGGAACGTGGCCTTAACCCTCCTGGTTCCCGATCTAAACACCGAAAGAATAATTAATCATTTAAAATCAGTTAGTTGAACGGCGATCAACGAGCCCCGGACAGCCATGGAAAAGGCCCGGCTCTCGCGAGCCGGGCCTGTTCAGCACCATCAGGGCTGTAACAATTCTCAGGTGGCCTGCCGGCGCAGGAAGGCCGGGATATCCAAATGGTCGTCTCCCTGTGGCGCCGGGGACACAGGCGCGGGACGGCCATGGACGTCCAGACCCTGGGGTGCGGGACGGCGGGCATATTCCGAGACAGGCGATTCGTGGCTCGCAACCTGCTGAGCAACGTTCCGCTGCGGCTTCCGTTCCGGCAGCGGCGGCATCTGCGGCATGGCAGGACCCGCGGTCCGCACCGGCAGCGGCGGCTCGGCATCCTCGTCGCGGCGGCCGAGACCGACATTGGCGAGACGCTGCAGCAGCGACATCCGGGTCTTCTGCGGATGCTCATCGCCCTCGTCGCCGCGCGCCTGCCGGATCTCGGCCTGGGCCGGCATCGGCAGGTCCTCGAACTTCGGCATGCGCGGCGCGCGCGACGGAACCCGCTCCGCGGCCTGCGGGATGAACGTCTCCGGCGGGGCCGCCGGCTCGATCGGGGCCGCGCGCTGCGCCTCCGGTTCCGGGAACAGGGACGGCTTCTGCGCGATCGGGCGCACCGTCACATCGCCATAGGAGGCGGGCTGGACCGGCGCAGATGCGGGCGCGGGCTCGCTGGCCATCGCGGCCGCGACGGCGGCCAGCGTGTCGCGCTCGAGGTTGGGAGCCGGACGCGGCGCAGGCGCCATCGGCGCGGGCGCGGCGACGGCCGGAGCCTGCGACGCCTGCTGCTCGAGCTTGGCGGCGCGTTCAGCCAGGCGCTGATTGTCGGCGCGCAGGCGCGCAGTCAGATCGGCGAGGCGGCTTTCAGGGAGACCCGCGGCAGCGGTCGGGGCGGCGGCAATCGGAGCGACAGCCGCCGCCGGCTGTGCAGTCGTCGTGACGCCGCGGTTGAACTGCGCCTGCTCGATGCCGGTGGCGACCACCGAGACCCGGATCAGCCCGTCGAGCGATTCGTCGAAGGTGGCGCCGACGATGATGTTGGCGTCCTGGTCGACCTCCTCGCGGATGCGGGTCGCAGCTTCGTCGACCTCGAACAGCGTGAGATCCTTGCCGCCGGTGATCGAGATCAACAGGCCGCGCGCGCCCTTCATCGAGGAATCGTCGATCAGCGGGTTGGCGATGGCCGCTTCGGCGGCGGTCAGCGCGCGCTTGTCGCCGGAGGCTTCACCGGTGCCCATCATCGCCTTGCCCATCTCGCGCATGACGGCGCGGACGTCGGCGAAGTCGAGGTTGATCAGGCCTTCCTTCACCATCAGGTCGGTGATGCAGGCGACGCCGGAATACAGCACCTGGTCGGCCATCGCGAAGGCGTCGGCGAAGGTGGTCTTCTCGTTGGCGACCCGGAACAGGTTCTGGTTCGGGATGATCAGCAAGGTGTCGACGACCTTGTGCAGCTCGGAGATGCCGGACTCCGCGGTGCGCATGCGGCGCGCGCCTTCGAAGTGGAACGGCTTGGTGACGACGCCCACCGTGAGGATGTTCATCTCGCGCGCGGTCTTGGCAATGACCGGGGCTGCACCGGTGCCGGTTCCGCCACCCATGCCGGCGGTCACGAACACCATGTTGGCGCCCGAGAGATGATCGCGGATCTCGTCGATCACCTCCTGCGCGGCGGCAGCTCCAACGTCCGGCTGCGAGCCGGCGCCGAGGCCCTGGGTCACCTGCGTGCCCATCTGAATGATGCGCTGCGCCTTGGACATGGTCAGCGCCTGCGCGTCGGTATTGGCGACGACGAAGTCGACCCCCTGCAGGCCGGCCGTGATCATGTTGTTGACGGCATTGCCGCCCGCGCCGCCGACACCGAACACGGTGATCCGGGGCTTCAGCTCGTGGATATCAGGAGGTGTAATAGTGAGTGCCATGATTGCCTCTCGATCACGCGCGGGTGGGTTCGCCCCGGCCGCCGGCCGCGGTTGGTGTTGTTGAAAATCGCATGGGGTGGAAACCGGTCATCAGAAGCCCTCGCGTAGCCATCGTCCGACCTTTCCGAAGTAGCCGTCGGTTCCTGTCCCGACCTGCCGCGTATGCCGCGGTTCGACGTGTTCGAGGTGCGCGTATTGCGGATAGACCAGCAGCCCCGTCGGCACCGCGAAGGCGGCGTTCTTGGCCTCGTTGGGGAGACGACCGAAGCCGAGCGGGCGGCCGACGCGCACCGGGCGGTCGAGGATCCGGGTCGCAAGCTCGACCAGCCCCGTCAGCTGGGAGGCGCCTCCGCTGAGGACGACGCGCGCCTTGGGTTCTGCCGCAAAGGGCGAATCCTTCAGCCGGTCGCGGACCATTTCAAAAATCTCCTCTGCGCGGTGCCTGACGATGTTCGCGATGGTGGCGCGGGACACGATCTGCGGAACATCCCGCTCGTTGTCACCGGCCGTCGGAACAGACATCAACTCACGCGCGTCGGACCCGCCAGTCAGCACCGTGCCATATAACGTCTTGATTCGCTCGGCATCTGCAATGCACGCTGATAGTCCGCGCGCAAGATCCATGGTCACGTGATGCCCGCCGAGCGCAAAACCGGAGGCATGGACGAAGCGGCCGCCGGAATAGATCGCGATCGTCGTGGTGCCCGCCCCCATCTCGACCACGGCGGCGCCGAGATCGGCCTCGTCGTCGGTCAGCACCGACAACCCGGCAACATACGGGCTTGCCGCCATCGCCTCGACGTTGAGGTGGCAGCGCTCGACCACGAGCATCAGGTTCTTGGCCACGGTGGCGTCGGTCGTGACGACATTCATGTCGACGCCGAACTGCCGCGCCAGCATGCCGCGGGGATCGCGGATGCCCTTTACGCCGTCGAGCGTGTAGCCGACGGGCAAGGCATGCAGCACCGCGCGCCCGTCGCCGGTGGCGTGGTGCATGCCGGTCGAGGTGACGCGACTGACATCGGCCTGGGTGACGGCGCCGCCGCGAATGTCCGAGGTGGCCTCGATCAGGTGGCCCATGACGCGGCCGCCTGCGACCGGCAGCAGCACGGATTCGACCCGCACCTTCGCCATGCGCTCGGCCAGCGCGACCGCCTGCCGCACCGCCTGCTCGCATTCGACGGGATCGACGACGGCGCCGGCCTTGACGCCGCGCGACTGGATCTGGCTGTAGCCGATCAGCTCGACGGCGTGGGTGCGGCCGCGCAGCGCGTCGCTCGGCGGCGCCGGCTTCAGCCGCGCGATCATGCAGGCGATCTTGCTGGTGCCGACGTCGAGCGAGGCCACGAGCGCGGTGCGCTTCTGGCCCATCGGGCGCGTCTTGGGAGTCTGGCGATCGAAGCCGGTCATGCGTCACCGGCCTTCTTCTTGGACTTCTTGTCCTTGAACAGCTCGTCGCGCGCCTTGCCCGCATCCTCGGAGAGCTGCACCGTCAGCCGGTCCGGCAGCCGCAGGTCGATGGCGACGATGTCGCGCGAGAACAGCTTGTCGTCCTGATCGAGCTGGGTCAGGGTCGCGAGCGCGTTGCCGACATCATGTTCGGGCAGGCGAATGTCGAGGCCGTCCTTGGTCCGCAGGTTCCAGCGCCGCTCGCCGACGAACACGGCGGCCTTGGTGACCGCGCGCACCTGCGGGTAGCGGGCGAGCAGCGCCAGGAAATCGCGCGCGCGGCTCTCGGCTCCCTTGCCGACCACGAGCGGCAGCGTCAGGAAGCGGCGCGAGACATATTGCTCGAGCACGGCGCCGTCCTCGGCGATGACCGAGAGGCGACCGTCCTGCTGCCAGAGCGCGAACGCCTTGCGCTCGACGACGTCGATCTGCAGCTGGTTCGGAAAGAACTTCTGCACCGTGGCGTCGGCGATCCAGGGGTTGGCTTTGAGCCTGTCACGCACTGCGGCGGCATCCAGGAACAGCAACGAGGAGCGGCCGGTAACGCCGCCGACCGCGAGGATCTCGTCCTGGGTAAGCTGCTTCCGGCCGTTGATCGCGACAGCCGTGATGCGGAACCCGGCCGCATTGGCGAGCGCGTTGCGGGTGTCGGACAACGCCACGCTGACGTCCTGCGCATGGCCGCCCTTGACGATGCCGAGCCAGACACTGCCGAACAAGAGGACCACCGTCGCCACGGTGCCGAGCCGGCGCGGCAGATAGCGCTCGACGAGTTCGACCACGCGCGGCGGCGCCTCGCGCTCAACCATCGGCGCGAGCGCGGCCTGCGCCGGCGCAAGGTCTCGTCGGATGGATCGCCTGCCTTGCTTCGTGCCTCGCGCAAAGCGAACACGCGGAAGGCGGGCCGAGACATACTCGCGCAGCAGGATTGCCGCGCCAAGGGCAGCGGCTTTCAGGTCAGCTTGAGGCCTCTGCGATCGAGCGAGGCGTCCTGCACCATCCATTGCACGAGCTCATCAACTGTTGCGCCCGCAGATACTCGCGGACCCACGCCCACGGTCCCGGCCGACCGGATCCCTTCCGACCATCGCGACGCGGTTCGTCACGACGGCCCGACCTGGCAGCCGAGCACCACTGAGGCGCCAGCGTTAACCTTCGGACGTCCTGGTAAACAAAAAGTAAAATCGGTCCGAGGAGACGAATTTTTTCTCCGATTTATGAGGACCTTGCCCGGAATTCTTAAGCATTTTACGGGTTACAGGAACCACCGGGGGACGCCGGGCCGGGTTCCTCCGGTGCGCCTACCGCACGCCGGATCGGCGTGTACGCCTCTCGGCCAGGGCGATCTGCTGATTGAGGAAATCGACAATGGCGATGCCCTGGGCCGCCAGAGCCTTCGGGTAGAGCGAGGCGGCCGTCAGGCCCGGCAGGGTATTGGTCTCCAGATAAACCGGACCGTTGGCCGCGACGATGAAGTCGGTGCGCGAGTAGCCGCCGCAGGACAGCGCGCGATGCGCCTTGATCGCCTCAGCCTGGAGCGCCGCAGTGATCTCCGGACTGAAGCGGCCCGGACAGATTTCCTTCGTCGCCGCCGCGAGGTACTTCGCGAAATAGTCGAAGGCACCGTCGGCGGGGAGGATCTCGATCGGCGGCAGCGCGATCAGCGAGCCGTCGGCCTGCTCGAGCACGCCGCAGGTCGCCTCGGTCCCGATGACGAACGGCTCGATCAGATACTCCTCGGTCGCGGCCGCTGCCTTGACGGCGACGAGGTCCTGGCTGGCGTTGACGAAGATGAGGCCGAAGCTCGAGCCATCCTTCACGGGCTTCGCGATCAGCCGGCCGTAGCGCGCGAGCGCAGCCTCGGCATCATCCAGCGCGACACCCTCGGCCGCCGTGACACCGCCGAGCACGGCGAAGCGCTTGGCGGCAACCTTGTCGAAGGCGAGGTGCGAGGCCGCCGAGCTCGAGCCGGTGAACGGCACGCCACGAAGCTCGCACATCAGTTGAAGCTCGCCATTTTCCGCCCGGCCGCCATGCAGGCTGAGCACCAGGACCCGATCTTCGGCCCCGGCGCGATCGATCGCCTCGCTGAGCGTGCCGATCCTGGCGCCATCGGCGGTGAACGGCTCCTCGAACGGCTTGGCATGCGCGGCCAGCGCTTGGCCGCTGGCCTGATGCACGGTGTCATCGACGTCCCAGAACCACAGCTCAGCCTCGGGCAACGCGGCGTGCAGGGCTTTCGCGCTCGCGACCGAGACGAGGCGCTCCTTGTTGGAGCCGCCGAACAAAATCGTGGTGCGCATCAATGTCTTCTCGATTGATCTCACAATCGCGGTCGCGATTGCGCTGACGTCACGTGAGCAGGCGGCTCGATCAGCTCGCCTTGATTCCAATCCGCTTGATCTCCCACTGCAGCTCGATCCCCGAGCCCGCCTTGACCCGCTCGCGGACGGTCTCGCCGAGCGTCTCGATGTCGTCGGCGGTGGCGTTGCCGAGGTTGATCAGGAAGTTGCAGTGCATTTCCGAGACCTGGGCGCCGCCGACCCTGAGTCCACGACAGCCGGCGGCATCGACCAGCTTCCAGGCGGAATGTCCCGGCGGATTCTTGAAGGTCGAGCCGCCCGTCTTCTCGCGGATCGGCTGCGCCGTCTCGCGATGCGCCTGCACCTCCGCCATGCGCGCCCGGATCGCCTCCGGCGCCGAGGGCGTGCCGCGGAAGCGCGCGGCCGTGAAGATCAGCGCCGGATCGACGCCGCTCGCGCGATAGGTGAACTTCATCTCGGCATTGTTGAAGCGGTGCGTCTCGCCGTTTCGGTCGACAGCGATCGCTTCAATGAGAATGTCTTTGGTCTCGCCGCCATTGGCGCCGGCATTCATCCGCAGCGCCCCGCCGATGGTGCCGGGAATGCCGAACAGGAATTCCAGGCCCGCGAGGTTGGCCGACGCGGCGACCTCCGCGACGCGCTTGTCGAGCGCGGCGGTGCCGGCCGTGACGATGTCGCCTTCCGCCTTGACCTCGCCGAACGCGCGCGGCGCCAGCCGGATCACGACACCGGGGACGCCACCATCACGCACGATCAGGTTGGAGCCGACGCCGATGACGTAGAGCGGGATATCCGTTGGGAGGTGCTTTAGGAAATAGGCGAGGTCGTCGGCATCCGCCGGCGTGAACAGCACCTGCGCCGGTCCGCCGACACGAAACCAGGTGAGCGGCGCGAGCGTCTCATTGGCGAGCAGCCGTCCGCGCAGCTCCGGCATGGCCGTTTTGAGATCGGGGGTGATGTCGGGAAAGGTCATGCGGCGGCCTGCCTCGTTTGGGCCGACGTCGTTGCGACGTAGCACGCTCCGTTCCCTCCCCCCTTGTGGGGGAGGGCTAGGGAGGGGGGGACCACGCACTCCGGAGTCTGCGGCTCACCCCCCTCCCTGCCCCTCCCCCACAAGGGGGGAGGGAACGGAGAGGCTACGTCGAGTGGCCTGACTTTCTCGGTGAACGGCTGGTTCAACACCGCCCTCACCCCAGTGCCTTCAACTCGCCGGGCAGCGCGTAGGCCCATTGCGTGATGTTGCCGGCGCCGAGGCACACGACGAGGTCACCGGGCTTGGCGAGGTCCTTGACGATACGAGCGAGATCGGCGGCCTTCGGCAGCGGCACCACGTCGCGATGGCCGTGGGCGCGCAGGCCCAGGACGAAGTGGTCGCGATCGATGCCCTCGATCGGCGCCTCACCCGCCGGATAGACGTCGGCGACGACGACCGCGTCCGCGTCGTTGAAGCAGGTGCAGAACTCCTCGAACAGCGACTGCAGCCGGGTGTAGCGATGCGGCTGCACCACGGCGACGACCTTGCCGTTGGTGGATTCGCGCGCCGCCTTCAGCACGGCGGCGATCTCGACGGGGTGATGCCCGTAGTCGTCGATCACGGTGACGCCGTTCCAGTCGCCGGTGCGGGTGAAGCGGCGCTTGACGCCGCCGAAGCCGGCAATCGCCTTGCGGATGGCCTCGTCGGACAGGCCGAGCTCGCGCGCGACCGCAATGGCCGCCGTTGCGTTCGAGGCATTGTGCCGGCCTGGCATCGGCAGCGCGATGTCGGCAATCTCGTGCGTCTCACCGCTCTTGCGGTCGCGGAACACGACCTTGAACGACGAGCCGCCGCCCATCGGCGCGAGGTCGACGAGCCGGACATCGGCCTGCGGGTTCACGCCATAGGTGATGATGCGGCGGTCCTCGATCTTGCCGACCAGCGCCTGCACCACCGGATGATCGATGCACATCACCGCGAAGCCGTAGAACGGCACGTTCTCGACGAAGGCGCGGAACGCGTCCTGCACGGCCTCGAAGGTCTTGAAGTGATCGAGATGCTCGGGATCGACATTGGTGACGATCGCGACATCCGCCGGCAGCTTCAGGAAGGTGCCGTCGCTCTCGTCGGCCTCCACCACCATCCACTCGCCCGCCCCGAGCCGCGCGTTCGTGCCGTACGCGTTGATGATGCCGCCATTGATGACGGTTGGATCCAGCCCGCCGGCATCGAGCAGCGCCGCGACCATCGAGGTCGTCGTGGTCTTGCCGTGGGTGCCGGCGATCGCGACGCAGCTCTTCAGCCGCATCAACTCGGCCAGCATCTCGGCACGGCGCACCACCGGGATGCGCTGGGCGCGCGCCGCCATCAGCTCCGGATTGTCGCGCTTGATCGCGGTGGAGACGACGACGACATCGGCGCCCGCGACGTTCTCGGCCTTGTGGCCGACGCTGACGGTAATGCCCTTCTCGCGCAGGCGCGCGACGTTGGCGTTGTCGGAGGCGTCGGAGCCCTGCACCGTGTAGCCGAGATTGCACAGCACCTCGGCGATGCCGCTCATGCCGATGCCGCCGATCCCGACGAAGTGGATGGGTCCGATCTCGCGCGGCAGTCTCATGGGGCGTCTCGTCTCAAGGGTTCCGGGCGTCCCCACCGGAGGGAGCGGCCGCGAATCATCAGCCCTTCTTGCAAGACATGGCCGACCTGGACAAGTCCGCCCGGGCAGTAAGAAGTGCCAAATTCGCAGGCGTTCGCCCGGTTTTAGCCGATTTTGGCAGCCCGGCCGGCGGCGATCGGCCAGGAGTTCCCGCTCGATCCCTCCCTTCACGAATTATTAAGCGCGATCACATGCCGCCCCCTCCCAACGGGATACCTGCAATTTTTGCGCGCTCACTGCGTCAGTTCGCGTGGCATGAGTAGCCGTGCGGCCGGCGTGCCGGGCACGCATATTTCAATCTTTGATGGAGAACCCTCGCCGATGTGCTCGCTGTGTGAAACGCACCCTCCCGTATTGTCCCGCCGCCGGCTGCTCGGCGGCGGCGCAGTGCTGGCTGCCGCGGCGGTCGGCGCACTTCCGGCGTTTGCCAAGGAAGCCAAGCAGGCGAACGACAGCGCAATGCCGCCCAACGCCATCTCTCCGGATGACGCGATGAAACGCATCGTCGATGGCAATGCGCGCTACGTCGCCGGCAATCTCGACAACAAGGATTTTTCGGCCGGCCGGGCGGCGCGCGCCGCGGCCCAATACCCGATCGCCGCGATCGTGAGCTGCGCAGATTCCCGGGTCGCGCCCGAGCTGGTGTTCGATCAGGCGCCCGGTGAGCTGTTCGTGGTCCGCGTCGCCGGCAATTTCGTCAATGACGACGGCCTCGCCAGCCTCGAATACGGCGTCAAGTTCCTCGGCACGCCTCTCGTGCTGGTGCTCGGTCACAGCGGCTGCGGCGCCATCGATGCGACGATCAAGGTGCTCAAGGACGGCACCAAACTGCCAGGCCACCTGCCCGCATTGATCAATGCGCTCAAACCCGGCGTCGAGGCAGCGATCGCGAAGAAGCCGCAGGATCTGCTGGCCGAAGCCACCGCGGAGAACGTCCGCAACAATGTCCGGCGCCTCTCGACTGCCAAGCCGATCGTCGGCCGCATGGTCGCCGAGGGCAAGGTGAAGATCGTGGGCGGCATCTATGACATCGGCACCGGCCGGGTCACGATGATCTGACGCCCTCAAGCCGGCCGCAGCACGCGATCCGCACGTGCGGCTGCGGCCGCGAGCCAGCACACCTGGTGGCAGAACCAAGCTTCCACGGAAGCCACGAAACCCGGCGTCAGCGTCAGATGCCGGCGCCCGTCGCCGAAGCGCAGCAGACCACGGCCCTCCATGGTCGCCAGCAGATTGCGGATATGGGAGCGCGAGACGCCGAGCGAGGTCGCAAGCTCCGCCGTCGAAATCGCGATGGCCTCGCGCCCAACCGCGGACCGGGCGACGAGCGTCAGGGCCAGATGGATGCCGCTGTCGTGCTCGTCGGTCCAGGCGAGATCGGGAAAGCCCGTCAGCGGCCGGTTGTCGCGGCAGAGCCAGCCCGCACATTGCCGGATCGTCTCCGCAAATAACGCGGCGTCGTCCTGCAGACGAAGGCTCAGTCCATCGGACTGCGTCAACCGCGCGTGGCAATCCAGGTGCATGGCAAGCCAGCCTCGCAGTCCCTCGAGGATGACGGGGCCAGGCACCAGATAGCGGATACGAGCGTCCTCGGGATCTCGCTCGACGGTCACCAGCGACAGACCGCGCAACACCGCGACGAACGCCGCCGTCTGCCGCGGACCCGGCAGCCGCATCTGCAGACGCGTCAGTGTCGGTCGCTCGACCGGCTTGCGCGCCGACATATGCATCATCACGATATGCGCAGCGATTTCCGTCGGAGCGCGCTGACCGAACAGCTTGATCATCAGGCGCTGGCCGCGCAGCGGCGCAATCAGCCGGTCGCAGAATTCCACGAGCACAGGCACGAAGGACGGATGCCGCCGCAAGCGCATCGGATGATCGTCGGGCAGGATGCCGCCATCGTCGGAGCTCCGGTTCATCTTGGGATCACCGTGCGCTCGCGCGACTAGAGCGCCGCCGTCCTGATCACGAGATCGGCCAGACGTTCCGCGGCATCGAGCCGGCCGGCCGCGCGCGCGGCCTGCGCCATGGCGGCGAGGCGCGCGGGCTCGGCGGCGAGCGCCGAGATCTCGGAGGCCAGCCTGTCGGAGGTGAATTCGGTCTGCACGATCCGGATCGCGGCGCTAGCATCCGACAGCACGCCGGCATTGGCGAACTGGTCCTGGTCGATGGCGCCGGGCAGCGGCACCAGGATCGAGGGCCGGCCGATCGCGGCGAGCTCGGCCACGGTACCGGCGCCTGAGCGCGAGATCACGAGATGATTGGCGGCGAGCCGCGCCGGCAGGTCGGTGAAGAACGGCTGCAGCTCGGCGTTGATCTTCAGCCGGTCGTAGACCGCGCGCACCCGCGCCATGTCCTCCTGGCGCACCTGCTGGGTCAGCATCAGCCGGCCCCAGAGCGCCGGCTCCAGCCGCTCGATCGCGCCGGGCACGATGTCGCTCATGATGCGCGCGCCCTGGCTGCCGCCGACCACGAGCAGCCGCAGCGGCCCGGCGGTCTCCGGCGGGACATAGGGCACGCCCGCGGCTTCGAGGATGGCAGGTCGCATCGGGGTGCCGACCGTGGTCGTCTTGGCCGACAGCGCGGGATCGCGGTCGAGCACACCCGGCAACGAGGTCGCGATCGCCTTCACATGCGCGGACAGGAAGCGGTTGGCGCGGCCGAGCACGGCATTGGCGTCGTGGATCAGGCTGGGCACGCCGGCGAGGCGTGCCGCCAGCAGCGGCGGCACGGTCGGATAGCCGCCGAAGCCGATCACGGCCGCGGGCTTGAGCCGCCGCATCAGGTTGAAGGCCGCGATGGTGCCGGTGCCGAGCAGCAGCGCGGTCCGCGCGAGTGCGACCGGCGAGCGGCTGCGCACCGTCTCGCTCGGCACCACGTCGATCATGTCCTTGGTGAACAGGCCACTGTAGCGCAGCGCGCGCGCATCGGTGACGAGACGGACGCGATAGCCGCGCCTGATCAGCTCGACGCCGAGCGCTTCAGCAGGAAACAGATGGCCGCCGGTGCCGCCGGCCGCGAGCAGAATGAGAGGCGCGGTTGAGGTCATGCGGGCTTGTTTACAGGCAATGTGTCGTCATTGCGAGCAAGGCGACCTCAAGCGTAATTGCGCACCGCGCCGGCTGCGTCGCCTGCCTCGACCTCCATCCGCGGCCGCTGCCGGGTCAGCGCCAGCATCATGCCGACGCCATAGGCGAGCGACACGATCGAGGAACCGCCGTAGGAGATGAAGGGCAAGGTCATGCCCTTGGCCGGGATCAGCTGCAGGTTGACGGAGATGTTGATGGCCGCCTGGATGCCGAACAGGATCGCGAGGCCCGACGCTGCGAAGCGCGCGAAGCTGTCCTCGGTCGCATAGGCGCGCGACAGCGTGCGGATCACGATGAACGCAAACAGCGCGACCAGCGCCAGGCACAGGATGATGCCGAACTCCTCGGCGGCGACCGCGAACACGAAATCGGTGTGACTGTCCGGCAGGCTGCGCTTGGCGATGCCCTCGCCCGGCCCAAGGCCGAACCAGCCGCCGTTCGAGAACGCCTCCATCGCGGTGTCGACCTGGAAGGTGTCGCCCGAGGCCGGGTTCATGAAGCGCTTGATGCGGCCGGCGACGTGCGGGACCAGGAGATAGGCGCCGAACAGGCCGGCGGCGGCGGCGCCCGCGAGACCCGCGACCCAGATCATGCGCATGCCGGCGATGAAGAACAGCGAGCCCCAGACCATCAGGATCAGCATGGTCTGGCCGAAATCCGGCTCCATCACCAACAGCGACACCAGCATCAGCAGCAGCACCAGCGCCATGGTGGTCGCCGGCATGTCGGGCCGCCGCGCGGATTCCGAGAACAACCAGGCGGAAACGACGACGAAGGCCGGCTTCGCCGCCTCGGACGCCTGGATGTTGACGCCGATCAGCGTGATCCAGCGCCGCGAGCCCTTCACCTCCGGGCCGATCGCGAGCGTCAGCACGATCAGCACGATGGCGATCGTGAACACCACCAGCGCGCTGCGCCGGATCTGGCGCGGCGACAGGAAGGACACGCCGATCAGCACGATGAACGACGGCAACAGGAACAGGACGTGTCGGTTGAAGAAGTGGAACGGATCGAGCCCGATCCGGGTCGCCACCGGCGGGCTGGCCGCGAGCGACAGGATCACCCCGCACAGCATCAGCGCGAGGATGGAGCCGAGCAGCGGCTTGTCGACCGTCCACCACCAGTCGGACAGCGGATTGCGTTCTTCACGGGAGAGCATCGGGCGTCCACCTGAGCCGAGACATCGGCCCATTGGCGCCCAGGATGGTTATCGAAGGGTTAAGGGCCTCTCAACTGTTGTCCCGGACAAGCCGTGGCGCGCGCCAGCGCGTCGCGGCGCCGATCCGGGACCCATACGCCGTAGCCGTCGTGATGGGCAAAGAGCCAATGGCCGGCGTGCCTCAAGCTGCTCCCTGCGGGTATGGGTCCCGGCGTTCGCCGGGACGACAGCGGTGTTTGCGGCCTAGACAACCCGCTCCACACCCGGCAGCGCCTGCACCAGGTCGCGGAAATGCGTGCCGCGGATTTCGAAGTTGCGGAACTGATCGAAGGAAGCGCAGGCCGGCGACAGCAGCACGACGGCATCCTTTAATCCCGAGGCCTCCGCATCGGCGGCAGCCTGCGCGACCGCGACCTCCAGCGTGCCGGACATCTCGTGCGGCACCTTGTCGCCAAGCGTTCCGGCGAACTCGGAAGCCGCCTCGCCGATCAGATAGGCCTTGCGAATGCGCGGGAAGAAGCCGGCGAGGCTGGTGATGCCGCCCGCCTTGGGCTTGCCCCCGGCGATCCAGAAGATGTCGGCAAAGGACGACAGCGCATGCGCGGTCGCATCTGCGTTGGTGCCCTTGGAGTCGTTCACGAACAGCACGTTGCCGCGGCGGCCGACCTGCTCCATGCGGTGCGCCAGACCTGGGAAGCTGCGCAGCCCCTGCTGCAGCACATCCTCCCTGACCCCGATCGCGAGCGCGGCAGCGGCGGCGCAGGCGGCGTTCTGGGCGTTGTGTTGACCGCGCAGCGAGCCGATGCCACCGAGACGTGCGACCTCGCTGCGCGCGCCACCCGCGCTGCGCACGATCGTCTCGTGCTCGACGTACAGCCCATCCGCCAGCGGGTTCTTCACCGAGATGCGCACGACGCGCTTGCCGCCCCGGTCGAGCCGATCGGCGATCGCCCGCGAAAAACCGTCGTCGACACCGACGATCGCAGTGCCTTTGGACTGGACACCCGCCACCAGCCGCTCCTTCACCGCCGCATAGTTCTCGATCGTGCCGTGGCGGTCGATATGGTCCTCGCTGACATTGAGCAGGATGCCGACGCTCGGATCGAGCGACGGCGTCAGATCGATCTGGTAGGACGACATCTCGATCACGTGGACGCGGCCCATCCGCGGCGGCTCCAGCGACAGGATCGCGGTGCCGATATTGCCGCCCATCTGGGTATCGTAGCCGGCGACGCGCATCAGATGCGCGATCAGCGCCGTCGTGGTCGACTTGCCATTGGTACCGGTGATCGCGACGAATGGCGCATCCGGCGCGTGCCGCCTGCGCTCGCGGCAGAACAGCTCGATGTCGCCGATCACCTCGACCCCGGCCTCGCGCGCCTTCAACACGCTCCAATGCGGGACCGGATGGGTCAGCGGCACGCCGGGCGCCAGCACCAGCGCGGCGAAGTTCGCCCAGGAGACGGTGCGCAGATCGGCGGTGATGAAGCCTGCCTTCGCCGCTTCCGTCATCCGATCGGCGCCGTCGTCGGCCGCGATCACTTCGGCCCCGCCGGCCCGCAGAGCATGACAGGAGGCCAGCCCCGAGCCGCCGAGCCCGAAGACGGCGACGGTCTTGCCGGCAAATGAGGTAACGGGGATCATGTCAGCGCAGCTTCAAGGTCGAGAGACCGACCAGGGCCAGCATCACCGAGATGATCCAGAACCGGATCACGATCTGCGGCTCGGTCCAGCCGAGCTGCTCGAAATGATGGTGGATCGGCGCCATCTTGAAGATGCGCTTGCCGGTCAGCTTGAACGAGGCCACCTGCACGATCACCGACACGGCCTCCAGCACGAACAGGCCGCCGATGACCGCCAGCACGATCTCGTGCTTCACCGCGACCGCGATCGATCCGAGCATGCCGCCGAGGGCCAGCGAGCCGGTGTCACCCATGAAGATCGACGCCGGCGGGGCGTTGAACCAGAGGAAGCCGAGGCCCGCGCCGAGCACCGCGCCGCACAGCACGGCAAGCTCGCCAGTGCCCGCGACATAATGGATCTGCAGGTAATCGGAAAACACCGCGTTGCCGGCGAGATAGGCGATCAGACCGAAGCTGGCGGAGGCGATCATCACCGGGACAATGGCCAGGCCGTCGAGTCCATCGGTCAGGTTGACGGCATTGCCGGCGCCGACGATGACGAACGCGCCGAAGATGACGTAGAGCCAGCCGAACTTGATGACGAGTTCCTTGAAGAACGGAATGGCAAGCCCGGTCGCGGACGGATCGCGCCCGAGCCGCACCAGCGCATAACAGGCGACCAGCGCGATCGCAGCCTCGATCAGCAGACGCAGTCTGCCGGCAAAGCCGGAATGCGACTGTTTGGTCACCTTCAGATAGTCGTCATAGAAGCCGACGAAGCCGAAGCCGAGCGTCACCGCGAGCACGATCCAGACGTAGGGGTTGAGCGGATTGGCCCACAGCACGGTGGAGACGACGAGGCCCGACAGGATCATCAGGCCGCCCATCGTGGGCGTGCCCTTCTTGCTGATGATGTGCGATTGCGGGCCGTCGGTGCGGATCGGCTGGCCCTTGCCCTGGCGCAGGCGCAGATGATCGATGATCCACGGCCCGAACAGGAACACGAACAGCGCCCCGGTGACGACCGCGCCGCCCGTACGGAACGTGATGTAGCGGAACACGTTCAGCAATCCGCGAAACACGGACAGGCTCGGAAACGTATTCGTCAGCTCGATCAACCAGTAGAACATCCAACCCGCCTATGCCGCCTCACCGAGACCGCGAACACGGATTCGCTCGCGAATCCGGTCCAGCCTCTTTTAACCATGATCGGGGCCGGGTGCGAATCATAGGCCGGCGGAAAGACCCGTCCGGCACGATCGCTTCGACCGCCAGTGGAAAATATCGTTCTGCCGCGCCGCGATATCGCCCGATTTTCAAGCGGGCCGCTGCAGCGCCGCGGCGAGCTTCGACACGAACTTGTTGACCCAGAAGATCTTCTTGCTGCCCTTGATGACGACGACGTCGCCCGGCGCCAGCAGCGCCGCGACCCGGCCGGGATCCAGCGTCACCGGATCCTCGTGCCAGCCGAGCCGCTTTGCGTGCGGCAGGCTGTCGAACAGGTGACGCATCAGCGGACCGACGCAATAGACGCCATCGACCCCGGCGAGATGAGCCACCATCCCCTGATGATAGGCCGGCGCCTCGGCGCCGAGCTCGAGCATGTCGCCAATCACGGCGATGCGCCGCCCCCGCACCGGTCGCGCCTGCAGACTGTCGAGCGCTGCCGCCATGCTGGCCGGATTGCCGTTGAAGCTGTCGTCGATGAGAACGATGTCGCCGACGGTCTGCTCGACGCCACGGCCCGTCATGATGCCGACATGGCCGAGCGTCGGCGCGAGCAGCGCCGGATCGAGCCCGGCCGCTGCGATCGAGGCCAGCGCCGCCAGCGCATTGTGCAGGCGATGCGGCGCACCGGGCGTCAGCGCGAATGCGACGCGACGACCGGCGACATCGGCGATCACATCCCAGGCTTCGCCGCGCGAGTTGTGCGAGAGCTCGCGCACCTCCGCATCGCCGCCGAAGCGGATCAGTTTGCCCGTCCATTCCGGCGCCGCGAGATCTGAGGGAAGCACGAGGACGCCATCGGCTGGCAGACCGCGCGCGATCGAGACCTTCTCTTTCCTGATCGCTTCCAGGCTGCCGAGCTTCTCCAGATGCACCGGCTGGACGTTGACGACCAGCGCCACCGTCGGCTGCGACAGCTCCGTCAACCGCGCGATCTCGCCTGTCTGGTTCATGCCCATCTCGACGACCCAGACCGAAGCGGAGGGATCGGCGTTGCACAGCGTCAGCGGCACGCCCCAGAAATTGTTGAAGCTGGACGGACTCGCGGACGCGCCGGGATAGGCGGCGATGAACTCCTTGGTCGAGGTCTTGCCGGCGCTGCCGGTCAACCCGATCACCGGGCCGTGGAAGCGCGCCCGCGCGGCGCGCGCCAGCGCCCACAGCCCATCGATCAGCGTGTCCGGCACCACGAGCTGCGGCACGGTGACGCCATCGATCCTGTGCGGCACGATCATCGCCACCGCGCCAGCCGCTTCGGCGTTCGCCGCAAACTCCCAGCCATCGCGGCTGGAGGCAAAGCTCGACACGAAGCCGCCACTCGGCGTGCCGCTCAGCGCCACGAACAGGCTGCCGGGCTTCACCGCGCGGCTGTCCTGCGTGACGAAGTCGATTCGAGTCTCCGGATAGTCGCCGGTGAGGCCGAGCGCGCGCGCCGCCTCTGCCACGGTCCACAGCGCCTTCGTCATGATGTCCTCGATGCCAACGCGTCCGCGACCGCTTCATGATCGCTGAAATGCAGAATATTGCTGCCGATGATCTGTCCGGTCTCATGGCCCTTGCCGGCGATCACGAGCGCATCGCCGAGCTGCAGCTCGCCGATGGCGACCCGGATCGCCTCCGCCCGGTCGCCGATCTCGCGCGCCCCGGGTACGGCCGCCAGGATCGCGGCGCGGATCGCAGCCGGATCCTCGCTGCGCGGATTGTCATCGGTGATGATGACGCTGTCGGCCTCTTCGGCGGCGATCGCGCCCATCAAGGGACGCTTGCCGGTGTCACGGTCGCCGCCGGCGCCGAACACGACGACGAGTTTTCGGGCGGCATAGGGCCGCAGTGCATGCAGCGCCTTGGCGAGCGCGTCCGGCTTGTGCGCGTAGTCGATGAAGATGGGCGCACCATTGTGCTCGCCGACCAGCTCAAGCCGGCCCTTGGCGCCCTCGAGCTGCTCGAGCGCTTCGAACACGGCCTGCGGATCGCTGCCGGTGCCGATCGCAAGGCCCGCTGCGACCAGCGCATTCTCGATCTGAAACGCGCCGACCAGCGGCAGCCGGACCGCATGCATGCGGCCGCAATGCTGGATCTGGAGCTGCTGCGCAAAGCCGTCGATTGCAGCGGCCACGAGACGGATGCCCTCGCCCGCGCCATCGCCATGGGTCCCCACCGTCATCAGGCGAAGACCGCGCGTCTGCGCCGCAGCGATGACCTCCGGCGAGCACTCATGATCGGCCGAGATCACCGCAGGCCCGCCCGGCGGAACGAGATCGCGGAACAGCCTGAGCTTGGCGTTGAGGTAGTGCGTGATATCCGGATGATAGTCCATGTGGTCGCGCGACAGGTTCGTGAACCCGCCGGCCGAGACCCTGACACCGTCGAGCCTGAACTGATCGAGCCCGTGCGACGAGGCCTCGAACGCCAGATGGGTGACGCCGTCCTGCGTGATCTCGTCGATCTGCCGATGCAGCGCGATCGGATCGGGCGTCGTCAGCGAGCCGTAGACGGTGCGCTTGTCCGACACCAGCCCGACGGTCCCGATGCTGGCCGAGCTGCGGCCGAGCTTCTGCCAGATCTGCCGCGTGAAGGCGGCGACCGACGTCTTGCCGCTGGTGCCGGTGACGGCGGCAATCGTTGCCGGCTGGCGCGGATAGAACCGCGACGCAGCCAGCGCGAGCGCCCGCCGCGGGTTCGGCAGCGCGATGAATGGAACGGCCAGCTCTGTTCCAGGACCCGCCCCACCGGCTACGGCAACCGCGCCGGCCGCGATCGCCGCCGCGATGAAGCGGGAACCATCGGTCTTGGTGCCGGAGAGTGCAAAAAACAGGTCGCCGGGCCGCACGGCGCGGCTGTCGACGGCGAGGCCGGATATCTCGACTGCGGCGATGGGAGCGTCGAGCGTCGCCTGATCGCCCAGGAGGTCGTGAAGTTTCATCCTGGTTCCGTGCCAGTCCTGGCCCCGCCCGGGGATGGCGGCAGCTCCAAAGCCTGCGATTCGACGACGGCTTACTGTGTCAGCCGCGATGCCGCAAGAATTTGGCGGTCGGACGGCGGCAGGTCGAACCGGGGCTCGATTCCCAGCAGCGGCCCGATCCGGGAGATCACGTTGCCGGCGGTCGGCACCGCGTTCCAGCCCGAGGTGATGAAGCCATAGGTTTCCTTCAACGGCTGCGGCTCGTCCAGCATGATCAGCAGCTGGTATTTTGGCTTGTCCGCCGGGATCACTGCGGTGAAGAGGGTCAGCACCTTCTTCTTGGCGTAGCGGCCGTTGATCACCTTCTCGGCGGTGCCGGTCTTGCCGCCGATGTAGTAGCCCTTCACGTCAGCCTTGCGCGCGGTGCCGATCTCGGCGTTCAGACGCATCAGATAGCGCATCTTTTCGGAGGTCTCCGGCTTGATCACGCGCTTGGCGACCTGCATCGCCTCCGCCTCGGTGCGCTTCATGAAGGTCGGCGGGATCAGATAGCCGCCATTGACCAGCGCGCTGACGCCCATCACGCCCTGCAGCGGCGCCACCGCCATGCCGTGACCAAACGCGATCGTGATCGTGTTCAATTCGCTCCAGCGCTTGGGCAGGATCGGCGAGGCACTCTCCGGCAACTCGGTGCGCAACCGGTCGAACTGGCCCATCTTGCGCAGGAATGCCTTGTGGCCCTCGACGCCCTGAGTCAAAGCGATCCTGGCGGCGCCGACGTTGGAGGAGAAGGTGAACACCTCCTTCATGGTAAGGAAGCGGCCCTTCGGCTCGTCGTCGTGAATGGCGAATTTGCCGTAGTGCAGCGGCCCGCGTGCATCCCACAGCGAGTTGAGATCATACTTGCCAGTGTCGAGCGCCATCGCGAGGGTGAACGCCTTGAAGGTCGAGCCCATCTCGTACACGCCCGTGGTCAGGCGGTTGATCCGGTCTGGATCGTGCGCTTCCTTCGGGTTGTTGGGATCGAAATCCGGCAGCGACACCATGGCGATGATCTCGCCGGTCCTGACATTGACGACGAGACCGGAGGCCGCCTTGGTCTTGAACTTCTCCTTGGCCTTGAGCAGTTCGTCGCGCAGCGCATGCTCGACGCGTAGGTCGACCGACAGTTCAACCGGCCGCTGCAGTCGGTCGGTGGCGAAGCCGGCGCGATGCAGGTCGGCGAGGCCCTGATTATCGAGCCACTTCTCCATGCCGGCGATGCCCTGGTTGTCGATGTTCACCAGGCCGATCAGATGCGCCACCTCGTTGCCGGTCGGATAGACACGCTTGTTCTCGCGCAGGAAGCCGATGCCCGGCAGGCCGAGGCGATGAATGTCCTGCTGCTGCTTCGGCGTCATCTCGCGCTTCAACCAGACGAAGCCCTTGCGCGACATCAGTCGGTCGCGGACCTCGCCCGTATCGAGATCCGGCAAGGTCGCCGTCAGTAGCTCGATCGCCTCGTCCTTGTCGATGAGGCGACGCGGCTCGGCGAACAGGCTCGGCGTCTTCACGTCGGTGGCGAGAACGGCGCCGTTGCGGTCGACGATATCGGGGCGCGCGGTGGCGATGGCGTCCTGCTGCGCGGCGCGCCGCGCGCTCGGACCATCCGAGCCGATCGCGAACATCACGAGGCGGCCGCCGATCACCGCGTAGACGGCGGCAAAGGCAATGATCGCGAGGCCGACGCGCGCGCGCGCCTTGGCAGTCCGATCGACATCGCGCCCATACAGCAGCGTGCGCACCAGACGTTGCCGCCAGGGTTCCTGCGGCTTGACGTCGGGCCGAAGCTGATCGGTCATTGCTGATCCTCCGGGCGACGCACTGACCCGGTCACGGGGGGCTCTTCGTTGATCGCGTCGATCGCATCGATCATCGATCCGATCGGATCCGGATTGTCCGGTCGCGCAAATCGCGGGGGCCGCTCCGGCAGATTCTTCAGGCTGTCGTATTGCGTGGCGTTGAGCGGCTTCAGCGGCAGATGCCGCTCGACCAGCCCTTGCAGCCGCAGCGGCGCGTCGAGCTTGGCCCATTCCGCGCGCAACACTGCGATGGCCTCGCGCTGCTCGCGGATCTCGGCGCGCAATTGCAGCACGCGCTCGACCCGTGCCGTGGAGTCCATCTTGATGCGATAGACATAGGCCGCCGCGAAGATCAGCGAGCAAATCACGACGAGGTGCAGGAGGCGCATCGGTCAGCCTCCTCGCAGGACATCGGCCAGGCGCGGCCAGGGCGAAGAAGATGCCGAAGCGTGCGCCGGCGCGGCCGTACGCTCGGCACCGCGCAGCTTGGCGGACCGCGCCCGCGGATTGGCGTCGGTCTCGGCCTCCGCGGCCACGACCGGCTTGCGGTTGAGCAGTTGGAAGCTCGGTGCCTCCTGCGCGATCTCGGGCAAATGGCGCGAGCCGCCGCCGGTTCTGCTGCGCTCGGCGAGGAACGTCTTGACGATGCGGTCCTCGAGCGAATGGAACGAGACGACCGCCAGCCGGCCGCCCGGTGCCAACACGCGCTCCGCGGCCGACAGCGCCTGTTCGAGCTCGTCCAGCTCCTCGTTGACGAGAATGCGCAACGCCTGGAACGTGCGCGTCGCCGGATGGATGTCGCCAGGCTTGGATCTCACCACGCGCGCGACGATGTCGGCAAGCTGCCGCGTCGTCGTGATCGGCTGTTCCTTGCGCGCGGCCACGATGGCCCGCGCCACGGCGCGCGAGTGCCGCTCTTCGCCAAAGATATAGATGACGTCGGCCAGAGCGCGCTCGGCAGCGTGGGCGACGACATCGGCGGCCGTCGGTCCCGTGCCGCCCATCCGCATGTCGAGCGGGCCGTCGAACCTGAACGAGAAGCCGCGCGCGGCGGAGTCGAGCTGCATCGAGGAGACGCCGACATCCATCACGACGCCGTCGACATGCGTGAGGCCTTGCGATGCACAGATGTCGGCCAATGCCGAGAAGCGGTTCTCGACCAGTTTCAGGCGATCGCCCGCTTCGGCGAGGAGACCAGCGCCGCCGGCGATTGCAGTGCTGTCGCGATCGATCCCTATGACCCGTGTTCCCGCCGTCGCCAGGATCAGGCGCGTATAGCCGCCGGCGCCAAAGGTCGCATCGACGTAGGTTCCGCCGTCGCGCGGCGCCAGCATCTCGACCGCTTCGGGGCCGAGCACCGGGACGTGTCGCTGGTCAGCCGTACTCACGCGGCCGCTCCGCGAGCGCGCCGTTGCTTCAGACTGATTTTGGTCGGCAGCGAGCCCATCGCGCCTTCGATCCTCGCGCCCCGTCAATTCGCCAAGCCATCTCTCGGGACGCTCCGTCATCCGTGGAGCCGTCACGACATCAGCAGCACGATCCGGCCACGTCGAGACCCTCGATCCGACAGCGATCGCACGGCGCCGGAGCGCCCCGGAACCGGTTTCGATCGTAATCTGCCGTGCAGGACCTTGCATCGTGGCGGCTTGCCGTCCCGAAAGCCGGCTTGGCTCTTCACCACTCAGTAACGGCGTTTAGCGTTAACAAACCGTTGACGGTCTGTGGCGGATGTTAGGCACTTGGAGTGCGAAGCAGAGCCGGCGCGCCGGTCGGCGGACGTGCCGTCGCGATACAACGGTCGGCTCAATATCGAGGGCTCGCATGCGATTTCGATTGCGGCTGGGACATGTAAAAGAGTAGTGCCTGCCCATATCCGGTTTGAGCCATCGCCGCCGCCGTCCGCTTCGAGTCGTTCATGCCCAATCCCTCCGACAAGCCGGAATCGAAGCGTTCCCGTGCGCTGCCGATCCCCAAAGGCGTTGCCGACCTGCCGGTCTTTACGCCGGACTCGTCGGTCGCCTCCGACGTCATCCCGTCGGCCAATTTCGGCGAGCGCAAGGGCGGGCGCCAGCCGGACATGATCATTCTGCACTACACCGGCATGCCGGATGTCGAAGGGGCGATCACCAAGCTGTGTACCGCCGGCAGCGAGGTCTCCGCGCATTACGTCGTGCTCGAGGACGGACGCATCGTCCAGTGCGTGCCGGAGGCCTTGCGCGCCTGGCACGCGGGTCTCTCGTCATGGGGCGGCGAGGAGGACATCAATTCCTGCTCGATCGGCGTCGAGATCGTCAATCGCGGCCACGATTGGGGCTATCCGGATTTCCCACCGCGGCAGATCGCGGCGGTGATCGCGCTGTGCCGGGGCATCATGCTCCGCCGCAACGTCCCGGCGCATCGCGTGCTCGGGCATTCCGACGTCGCGCCCGCGCGCAAGAAGGATCCGGGCGAGAAATTTCCGTGGCATTCGCTGGCGAATTCCGGCGTCGGCCATTGGGTGCAGCCGGCGGCGATCACCAAGGGCGAGACGCTGAAGCTCGGCAGCATCGGCGACGACGTCAAGGGCCTGCAGAAGGCGCTCGCCAAATACGGCTATGGCGTGCCGATCACCGGCAAATTCGACGGCATCACCATGGATGTGGTCACGGCGTTCCAGCGACACTTCCGCCCCGAAAAGATCGACGGCATCGCCGACCGCTCGACCTTGTGGACGCTGCATGCGCTGCTGACGAGCCTTCCGGCCGAGGATCAGGCGCCGCGCGCCTGACGCGTCAGGCCTCCGCGTCGAGCTCCCCGAGCCGGCGTGCATAGAGACGCCTGAGCGGCGCGAGCTGCGTCGCTGCGCTCGCCTCGCGATAGGCCGCGCTTGCCTCGTCGCGCCGGCCGAGCCGCCGCAGGAGGTCCGCCCGCACTGCCGGCAGCAGATCGTACTGCTTCAATCCGCCACGGGCGGCCAGCGCATCGACCAGCGCCAGCGCCCGCGCCGGGCCGTCGACCATCGAGACAGCGGCTGCATGATTGAGCTCGATCACCGGCGAAGGCGCGATCCGCAGCAGAACCTCGTAGAGGCCGACGATCTGCCGCCAGTCCGTTTCAGCGTAACTGGACGCCTGGGCATGAAGCGCGGCGATCGCCGCCTGGACCGTGTAGGACTGCGGCAGCCCCTTCATGCCCAGCGCCTGTTCGACCAGCCCCAGCCCTTCGGCGATCTGCTCGCGATTCCACAGCGAGCGGTCCTGCTCCTCCAGCAGGACGATGTCGCCCGCCGCATCGGTTCGGCCGGCGCGCCGCGCATCGTGCAGCAGCATCAACGCGAGCAGGCCCTTGATGTCGCGCGCCTCCGGCATCAAGCCAAGCAGCAGCCGACCCAGCCGGATCGCCTCGCGCGCGAGATCCTCGCGAATCAGCTCCGTGCCGGAGGTCGCGAGATAGCCCTCGGTGAACACCAGATAGATCACGGTCAGGACGCCGCGCAGCCGCTCCTCGAGCGCCTCGCGTCCCGGCACCTCGTAGGGAATGCCGGCGAGACGGATCTTCTGCTTGGCGCGGACCAGGCGCTGCGCCATCGCCTCCTCGCCGGTGACAAAAGCGCGGGCGACCTCGGCGGTGGTGAGGCCGCAGACCGTGCGCAGCGTCAGCGCGACCTGGACCTCCGGCGCGAACGACGGATGGCAGCAGATGAAGATCAGCCGCAGCATGTCGTCGTCGAGATCGGCCGGCGCGTCGGCGTCGTCGCTGGCGGCATCACGCTCGATCGCATGAACGATCTCCGCCTCCTTGTCGCGAAAATTGCTCCGCCGCCGGATGCGATCGATGGCCTTGTTGCGGGCGACATTGACCAGCCACGCCCGCGGGTTGGCGGGAGCGTCGGACCCCCGCCATTTGAGCAGCGCCGCAGCGAACGCATCCTGCAGCACGTCCTCGGCCAGATCGAAGTCACCGACGAGCCGGATCAAGGTCGCGAGTGCGCGGCCGGCCTCATCGCGGAACACCTTGTCGATCGCATCGGGCGTCATCGGTGACCTTCTCGGCAGCGAGCCGCACCGGTCTCAATGATTGTATTGCCAGACCGGCCGCACCTCGATCGAGCCGAGCCGGGCGCCGGGAATCCGCGCGGCAATCCCGATCGCCTCGTCGAGATTCTTGGCCTCGATCATGTAGTAGCCGCCGAGCTGCTCGCGGGTCTCGGCGAACGGACCATCGGTCGTGAGGATCTTGCCGTCCCGCACCCGCACGGTGGTCGACGTCGTGGTCGGCTGCAGCCGATCGCCGCCCTTGTAGTTGCCGCTCGAGATGATGGACTGGGTGAAGGCCTGATATTCCGCCAGCATCTTCCCTTCGGCCGCCTTCTCCATCTTCGCGTATTCGACCTCGTTCAGATAGATCATCAACAGATACTGCATCGGACTTGCTCCTCATGTTCGGCTGGATCGCCGACATCCAGTCGAACGGCGCCGACATGGAACGACACGCGAAGGATAATATTTTTCGCCGGCATGGCGATGGCTTGACGTGCTGCTCGGAAAGCCCCATTCAGGCCGCATCAGTCGGCCGGACGGCCGCTCCGGCAAGCGCCGAAAGGCCGCCGGGGAGGAAAGTCCGGGCTCCATCGACATGCGGTGCCGGATAACGTCCGGCGGGGGCGACCCCAGGGACAGTGCCACAGAGAACGAACCGCTTCCTCCCGCGAGGGAGGCAAGTAAGGGTGAAAAGGTGCGGTAAGAGCGCACCGCGGGGCCGGCAACGGAACCGGCATGGTAAACCCCACCGGGAGCAAAACCGAATAGGGACGGCCACGCGGAGACAATCGCCCAGGCACTTTGTGTCAGGCGATGACGTCCGCGGGAGCGATGTCAGGCTCGCCGTCCGGGTAGGTTGCCCGAGGTCACGCGCAAGCGCGATCCCAGAGGAATGGCCGTCGCGTATCGTCATGCGCAAGTGTGGCGGTGCCCTACAGAACCCGGCTTACAGGCCGGCTGATATGTTCATGAGGGGCTCGGCGCCGACAGCGCCGGGCCCCTCACCATTTGTGTTATCCCGCCGCCGAGAGCTGGCCGAACTCGATGGCCTGCCGCTCGAACAGGCTGCGATAGAGTCCGCCAGGCTTGCCGACCAGCGCGGCGTGGCTGCCCTGCTCGACGATGCGGCCACGATCGAACACCAGGATGCGGTCGAGGCTGCGCACGGTTGCCAGCCGATGCGCGATCACGATCGCGGTCCTGCCCTTCATCAGCCGCTCCATCGCCTCCTGGATCAGCGCCTCCGATTCCGAATCCAGGCTCGAGGTCGCCTCGTCCAGGATCAGCACGCGCGCATCCGCCAGGAACGCGCGCGCCAGCGCCACCCGCTGCCGCTCGCCCCCCGACAGCTTGACGCCGCGCTCGCCGACGAGCGTACCGTAGCCCTTCGGCAGCCGCGTGATGAACTCATGCGCGTTCGCAAGCCGCGCCGCCTGCTCGATCTCCGCCTGGCTGGCGCCCGGCCGGCCATAGGCGATGTTCTCGGCCAGCGAGCGGTGGAACAGGATCGGCTCCTGCTGCACGATCGCGATCTGGCTGCGCAGCGAGTCCTGCTTGGCATGGGCGATGTCCTGCCCGTCGATCAGGATCCGGCCGCCGCTCACGTCGTACAGCCGCTGTACCAGCTTGACGAAGGTCGTCTTGCCGGAGCCGGAGCGCCCGACGAGGCCGATCCGTTCGCCCGGCCGGATGTCCACCGACAGCCGATCGTACAGCGGCGCACGATGGCCGCCATAATGGAACGTCACCGCATCAAACACGATGTGGCCGCCCGTCACGGCGATCGGCCTGGCATCGGCGGCATCGACGATGCCGATCGGCTCGCCATGGATCGCCACCAGCTCGTCCATGTCGTTGACCGCACGCTGCAAGTTGTTGATGTGCATGCCGACGTCGCGCAGATAGGCATGGATCACATAGTAGCTGGTCAGCACATAGGTGACGTCGCCCGGCGAGGCCCTGCCCGCCATCCACAGCAGGACGGCGCCGCCGATCACCGAGGAGCGCAGGCACAAGAGCACGCCGAGTTGCGTCGCAGCCGTGGTGTTGTAGCGCAGCCAGGTACGGTTGACGCGCCGGGACCAGCGGCTGACGACGCGCATCAGCCTGGAGTCCTCGCGCGCCTCGGCGCCGAACGACTTCACCACCGCATTGCAGCTCAGCGCGTCCGCCAGGGTGCCGCCGACCTTGGTGTCCCAGGCATTGGAGATCCGTGCGGCCGGCGCGATGTAGCGGGTCGAGAACGCCACCGTCATCGCGACGTACAGCACCGCGCCGACGGCGATGACCCCACCCAGCGCGCCCCAATGCAGGCCGAGCAGCACCATCGAGCCCAGCAGCACCGACAGCGACGGCAGCAGGGCCAGCAGGATAGTGTCGTTGTAGAGGTCGAGCGCCCACATGCCCCGGGTGATCTTGCGCACCGTGGAGCCGGCGAAACTGTTGGCGTGCCAGTCGGTCGAGAACCGCTGCACGCGCACGAAGGCGTCGCGCGCCACGTCGGACATGATGCGCAGGGTGAAAGGCACGATCAGTTGCAGGCCCGACAATCGCAGCACGATCGAGGCGAAGCCCAGCGCGACGATGCCGGCGAATGCCACCAGCGCGGCATGTCGCGCATCGCCGTTTGCCGGGCCGAGCGTCAGCGCATCGACGAGCTTGCCGGAGAACACCGGCATGAACAGGTCGGCGGCGGTGGCGCCCAGCAGCGCGCATGCAATGCCGAGGGTCATGCGCGGCTGCTTCAGCCAGTGGCGGAACACGAACGGCATCACGACGCGGATGGCGGCGGGACGCTTGTCGGCCTTCAGGCCGGAGACGTCGACGGTCATGGCATCATCCGGCCGCGCGCGCAGCGCCAGCCGGCTCCAAATAATGCAGACGTGACGCGTCGCGCGGTCTGCGGATGAGTAATCAGGCGTTGGGAAGTTAGGCGGTGGTGCTCAAAGCGAGCGGCCGAACACCAGAACAGGCATCGAGCGGGTGCACGCGATCTGCAGATGCGATTCAGTCATGCAAATCTCCCCGGTTCGAGCGACAATTCTTGTTCCATACCATCGAGGGTATGATTTGGCAACCCGCAGGCGCCCGCGGGCCGCTCACGTCAATGTGCGTCGCCGCCGCCGGCCATCGGCGAGCTCGGCTTGTTGAGCAGCATCACCATGAAGCTGAGCGCGATGTAGAAGCAGGTCAACATGAAGAACGCATCGCCATAGCCCATCACCACCGCCTGCCGGTGCACGATCTGCGACAGCTGCTTCATCGCCATCAGCGCCGAGTCGCCCATCCCCTGCAGCTTCTGCTGCAGCATGTTGAGGGTCTCGACCGCGGTGGCATTGCCCCAGTTGACGCGCTCGTGCAGGCGGGAGATGTGCAGGTCGGTGCGGTCGTTCAGCACCTGGTTGATCACGGCAAGGCCGACGGCGCCGCCGAGATTGCGCATCAGGTTGAACAGGCCGGAGGCGTTCTTGACCCGGTCGGGCGCGAGCGTGCCGAGCGCGATGTTGTTGGTCGGCACCATCGCGAACATCATGCCGACGCCGCGCAGAACCTGCGGCAGGAACAGCTCCCAGAAATCGTAGTCGCGGGTGATGCCGGTCATCTGGTAGGAGCCGATCGCGAAGATCACGAGGCCGAACGCGATCATCAGGCGCATGTCGACCTTCAGCATCAGCCGACCGACCACCGGCGCCATCAGGAACATGGTGACGCCGGAGACGAACATCGTCTCGCCGATCATCAGCGCACTGTAGCCGCGGACCTCGGCGAGATAGCGCGGATAGATGTAGGTCAGGCCATAAAGGCCGATGCCGATGCAGAATTGCAGCAGGCAGCCGACCGCGAAGTTGCGGTTGCCGAACGCGAAGAGGTCGACGATCGGCTCGTCGGCCGTCAGCACCCGCCAGAAGAAGCACACCGCCGAGACGGCACAGACCGCAGCGAAGATCGCGACCGAGGTGTCCTGCAGCCATTCATATTGCGGCCCCTCCTCCAGCACGTATTCGAGCGAGCCGAGGAAGCCGGCCATGAACAACAGGCCCCACCAGTCGAAGCGATCGAGCAGCTCGAAATGCGGCTCGTCGAAATCGACGAGCGCCAGCACGCCGATCGTGATCAGGATGCCCGGCGGGATGTTGACGAAGAACAGCCAGTGCCAGGACATCGCATCGGTGATGTAGCCGCCGACGGTCGGGCCCACCGTCGGCGCCAGCGTGGCGACGAGGCCGATGATCGGACCGACGATGTGGAATTTGGTGCGCGGAAACACCGTGTAGGCCGAGGCGAACACGGTCGGGATCATGCCGGCGCCGAGGAAGCCCTGCAGAGCGCGCCACAGGATCATCTGCTCGATCGAGGAGGCGAAGCCGCACAGGAAGCTGGAGATGGTGAAGCCGGCCGCCGAGATCGCGAACAACAGCCGCGTGCCGAGCGCGCGCGACAGGAAGCCGGACAGCGGGATCGCGATCACCTCGGCGATCAGATAGGCGGTCTGCACCCATGACACTTCGCTGGAGCTTGCCGACAAACCCGCCTGGATCTCGGTCAGCGACGCCGACACGATCTGGATGTCCAGGATCGACATGAACATGCCGAACACCATGATCAGGAACGCGATCAGACGCCGCGGCGCGATGCGGTCGGACGGCGCCGCCGGCGCGCTCATGGTGGGGTTGGCTGTGGTGGCGGTGGCCATGGTCAGTTAGTCCGCTTGGATCGAGGACCGCGCCGCATTCCCGGTGCGCTCCCCTCCCCCTTGTGGGGAGGGGCTGGGGGAGGGGGCCCACAACGGCGGTCTCGCCCGGAGTACCCCCCTCCCCAGCCCTCCCCCACAAGGAGGGAGGGAGCTGACTTCCGATGACGCGACAGCTCGTGCCCTCGCATCAGTTCAAAATACTTTCCCTGTCCAACTACTTCCCCTGCACCGTCGCCGATGCGTCGAGGTCGGCGTCGGTGTCGGCATCCTTGGCGTCGGTGGTGTCGACGGTGACGTAGACCGACATGCCGGCGCGCAGCAGGTTCTGCCGCGCCACATCCTTCGGCACGCGGATGCGCACGGGCAGGCGCTGCACGATCTTGGTGAAGTTGCCGGTGGCGTTATCCGGCGGCAGCAGGGTGAACACCGAGCCCGAGGCCGGCGAGATGCTGTCGACCACGCCCTTGAAGCCGCGCGCGCCATAGGCGTCGACCTTGATCGTGACCGGCTGGCCCGGACGGATGCGCCGGAGCTGGGTTTCCTTGAAGTTCGCGTCGATGAAGACCTCGTCGAGCGGCACGACGTTGCCGAGCCGCTGGCCGACCGCGATGAAGTCGCCGGTGTTGACGAGGCGGTTGGAGAAGGTGCCGTCGACCGGCGCGCGCACGGTGGCGAATTCGAGATCGCGCTCCGCCTTGGCGAGCGATGTCTTGAGCTCGGCGAGCTGCGCCTGGGCCTCGACCTGCTGCGCCTTCGTCACCTCGACATTGTCGCGCGCGGCGTCGTACGCGGCGCGGGCGGCGCGGACCGCGGCCATGCCCTGGTCGCGCGCGGCTTCCGACTGCTCGAAGGTCGCGTGCGAGGCAAAGCCCTTGCTGCTCAGCGCCTGCTGGCGCTCATAGTCGAGCCCGGCGCGCTTCATCGCGGCTTCGGATGAGGTGAGATTGGCCTGCGCCTGCTCGGCGGCGCTCTGCTGCGCGGCGACCTGGCGGCCGATGCGCGCGATCGTCGCCTCCTGCGTGGCGATCTTGCTGCGGGCGGCGTCGACCGCGATCTTGTAGTCGCCGTCGTCGATGCGGAAGATCACGTCGCCCTTGCGGACCACCGAATTGTCGCGCGGCACGATCTCCTGGATGTGCCCGGAGACGCGCGCGCCCAGCATGGTGTTGTTGGCGCGGACGTAGGAATCGTCGGTCGAGACCATGAAGCGGCCGACCAGATAATAGTGCGTGGCATAGCCGGCGGCGGCGAGCGCGAGCAGCACGCCGATGCTGGCCAGCACCCGCTTGCGCTTGCCGGATTTCGGAGCCGCGGCGGCCACGGCCTGCGGCTTCGCGCCCGCGGGAGCGCCGGCCGGCGCGGGCCGTTCGGATGGAGCCTCGGTGCTGACGTCGGCCTTCAGGTCGCCAGGCTTGGCATCAGCAGGCTTGCGCTGCGCCGTGTCGCTGGCCTGCGGCCGGACCGGCTCAGACCTCGTCTGTTCCGGCGCTTCATCAGCGTCCGGACGGCGCGCCCGTACAGCCTGGTCTCTCGCAGCGGCCATCAGAGACTCCCACCCATGACAGCGGGGCCGTCGAGGCCCCGAAAATTCCGACCGAACCGTTCGGTCAATCCATATCTATCATTGACCGAACCGTTCGGTCAATCTATATCTTCGCTACCGCAACATATCCGCGCAGATGCTTTTGTGACGTTGGCGCCGGCCAAATCTTCGGGAACAGCCTAAACCAATGATTGAGGCGGACCACACCACCACCCAGACGACGTCGGACGACGATTCCTCGAAGCGCCGACAGATCCTCGAGGGCGCCCGCAAGGTGTTCATGGACATGGGCTTCGACGGCGCCAGCATGGGCGAGATCGCGCGCGTCGCCGGCGTCTCCAAGGGCACCCTCTACGTCTACTTCGCCGACAAATTCCGCCTGTTCGAGGCGATCGTCGCGGAGGAGACCGTGCATCGGGGCGCCTCGAACTTCAGCTTCGATCCCGCCCGCGACGCCGCGACCGTGCTGTACGAATTCGGTACCGCCTGGATCGCGGTCGTCTGCCGCCCCGGCGGCGGATCGGCGATCCGCACCGTGATGGCGATCGCCGAACGCATGCCGGAGGTGGGACGGCGCTACTATGATTGCGTCATCGAGGGCACGATCGGCCGGCTCGCCGCCTATCTGCAGGCCCGCGTCGATGCCGGGGAGCTCGCCATCGACGATTGTCACCTCGCCGCATCGCAATTCCAGCTGATGTGCCAAGCCACGCTGTTCCTGCCCTTCATCTTCCAGGGAGCCCCCGCTCCCTCGCCCGACGAGACGCACAAGGTTGTGGCCAGCGCGGTGCGCATGTTCCTCGCGACCTACGGCATCAAGAGTTGAGACGCCGCTGACCGCCGCGATGCGCGCGCCGATGTCGGCACAACGGATATCGGCGCAAGACATGTCAGCCCGAGATATGTCAGCATGAGACATGCGCTCTCCTTCTCGCGGCTGGTGACGCCCGAGCTCTGCAATCGGATCACCCTCTGATCGATCGGAGGGTGCAGGGAAGGCCGGGCGCTGGCCGCGCCCGTGGCCCGCCTGCGGAAAAAAATGCAGGCGGCAGGTACCACAGGTTCAGCCGAGATCACCCGGCCCTCCCTGCGCGGTGGGCTTACGATTTATACGTACTCTCCCCGGTGTCCGGGCTTGTAGCCACCGTCGCCGTCCGGCTCATCACCGAACGACTTAGCGCCAGCATCGGGGCGCCAGGACCATACGACTTCACCGTCCTGCCGGTCGCGTTCGTCCGCTCGCGATTCCAGCGCGCTGCGCGCCGACAGGCCACCGCTCCCCGCCTCCAACGCTCGTGACGACCGCGAAACGTCCCTCTTCGATCGAGGCGGGATGCGGAGAGAGAACCATGAAATTCGGAAAAATGGAAGCAGAATATTTTTCGCGCGGGGACTGGACAGGGCAAATCAGGTTGATGGGACTGACAAATTTAGTTTTTGCGCGCACATGGTCTTTAAGGCGCATGACAGCAGCAGCAGTGCGGCGTCATCGCGAGCGAAGCGACGCGATCCAGGGGCCGCACCAACAGTCTGGATTGCTTCCGCCTACGCCCGATCGGCTTCGGCGGACACGTCGGCGCAAGGGCGCCTTGCAATGACGTGGACGATGCAAGGCGCGCAGGGTGGACAAACGGCGCCTTGCTCCGCTGCAGCCGCGGGTGACAATGCAACGGCGCTGCCCCCCTCCAAAACCGATGCACCTGGCTGAACTGGACAGCCGGCCGGAGCCTAAAGTCCGAGAAGGGCCATACCCGGACGCTCTCCTCTGCCGAAAGACTCGTTGTAGATTGATCGAGCTAGAAGAAGGTTATAAGGCGCAGAGCCTTTTTGTCGGGCAAATACTCTAGCGCCACAGCGTGCCGCGATGGCTTGGCATCCTTCCGCCTAAACTCCAGCATGATGGTGAACTTAACGGTGCTGTGCTCTTCGATGTAAGTCATGTTGTAGATGTAGTTAGACGCGAGCTTTTCCGAGATCGCTGTCCGCAATCTGTCAACGGTAACGTCTTGCATGTCCGCCATTTTCAGGCTTCCGTTCTTGTTAGCCTGCAAGTACTTCAATTTTTCTTCGGAGATGATCACCTCAAGATCGGAGATATCGGCTGGCACAGGTGACACCGCGTTGAGTGAAAGTTCAACATCTCGCTCGCGGCCACGCAAAAAAGGGCGCTCGATCTTGTAAGAGAGCAAGAGGCCTGGCAGCGGATCTGCGATGCTTTTGCAAGTGTAGCCGCTTTCCTCAAAAGCCCAACCGGCCGTGTTTACGTCTTCGGTATTTGGCCTATCGGGCTCGTGCTCCTGTAAGATAATGCGCTTGTGCTTGATGCCCAGGTTGACGAGCGAAGTCGCCAGATAGACCTTGAGTCTGGACATGTAGGTCATGTCAGCAAAGCCGATGAAGGCCTCGTACCTCATCAGCTCTTCCACGAAATTCACCGCCATCTTGTCCGTGAGGTTATTAATATAGACGGCAAAAAACTGTGTGTGATGTCGAAATTTCACGTCACGAATGAACATTGCACCCGCATTCATGGCGTCGACCAAATCGTCCGGCCGTCCATGATCCAGAAGATCGCCGTCCAAAATGCTGTGTGTGCTGTCCTTCGGAAACAGCGGGATGACGCGCTCTGAGATCGCGTGACCGTAAGAGCCTGAGCCGGTCTTGTCGCTCTCGAAGAGAAGGGCCAGTTCTTTTCGGTCGGTGCTCGGTATAAGCGCCCGTCTTAGCTTACGATAGGCAATGCCCTTGAGTTCGAGCGCATCAACGAGCTCGTCCCGCCAGCCCTGAATTTCTTTCATCATCTGAAATGGTGAAAGGCCGAAATAGTCCCGAACAACTTCGGGCATCACGTTGTCCCTGGCGTTCAGGGTATAGATCACATTCTCGACCATGCTGGATGATAGCGCACACTCCCGCCGGGAAGCTACCTCCAGACGGCGCAATCTCTAGTCTCGGCGTCTCCTTCGGGTCAATAGCTGAGACTGTTGACTAAGCCGCTGCTTAACGAGAACTGTCGCCGCCAACAACGCCTCGCTGCTGGTCCAAAATACGCCTCAGCTCCGACGCGGGTCGACGAATTGCTCGCTTGGCGCGTCGGCCAATCGATCTGCTGTGTCGGAAAAACGCATAACCAGCGAGCAGAATTGCAGTGACGCCAGAAATCACGTGACCAGCCGCTAGAGTCGCAAAGCAGAGCGGCCCACCGACGCAGATCACACCGGTCCATAGTAGACAGAATCCAAGGTAAGTTTTGCCCGTCGGGATACCGCTGCTCATGGTCACAACCGTAGCGCCTTTATGATCTCTCGGCCCGGCAAAATCGTCCGCGCCGCATCCGCACGTGGCCAATGGTGAATCTAGGATTGACGCTATCTGCCATTGTCCCGGTCGGACCAGGCGCTAGGTGTTTCGCCAACGGCATCCGCAGGCGCATGACCGGGCGCTGGCCGCCGGCTCTGGCAGCGCTCAGAGCAGTTGCTCGACGCAGCCTCGACGATGTCACGCGCAGCCATGCGGGCCATCTGATGGGTATCGGAAACATCAGTTGTAGGGTGGGCAAAGTAGGAGCCTGCAGGTCGGTCGCGTGCCCACCATCGCTCCGCGCACGAGAAAGCGGAATGGGGGGCACCGCGCGACGCATCACGTATGATCAGCGGCATCGGGGCGGGCATGACATTGGAGGATTTGGCCGGCAGTGTGCCAAATCTCTTTCTGCTCTACTTCTTCCCGCTCTTGGTCGTGTGGGAATGCGAGTGGCTGTGACTATGGGCGTGGCTATGCGAATGCGCATGCCCATGATCATGCGCCGCCTCGATCGGCATCATCGCGACGTGGCCGTGGCGGACGCCGCGTTCGGCGATGACGTGGTCGGCGAAGGCCTTGACCTCGCGGCGCTCGCCCTTGAGCACGGTGACCTCGAGGCAGCTCTCCTGGTCGATGTGGACATGCAGGGTCGCCTGGGCGAGGCCGGAATGGTCATGCGCCTCCTGGGTCAGCCGCTTCGGCAGCTCGCGCGCGGCATGGTCGTAGACGTAGCTGAGGGTCGCGATGCAGGAACGGCCGTCACTGGCGCCGGTATCGGCGGTTTCGAGGCCGCTGCGCAGCAGATCGCGAAACGCTTCCGAGCGGTTGTCGTAGCCGCGCCGGGCCATGAAGGCGTCGACCTCGGCGAGCAGGTCGTCGTCGATCGTGATCGTCAGGCGCTGCATGTCCCGTCTCCCTGAGCTGCGCGGCAAGCGCCTATCCACCGCATGAGTATGATGTGTTCACGTTGACATCATACCGGTGTCACCTTAGCGTTCTTTAACATTCGACAGTGGGGCGATCCAAGCGAGCATGTCGCGGGCCAACGAAGGCGCGCGGCAGTTGATGATGCATGCCCTGTGGCGAGTTCGAGGGGCGTGACGATGCGGTGGTGTGGGGCGAGTGTTGGCGTGCTGATGGCGGCCTTGGCGCATCAGGCACAGGCACATCCGGAACGGCCCCCCGCAGAGCTGCCGACAGTCGATGTGGATGCGCCCAAACGGACCGCCAAGCCCAAGCCGCAGGCGCGACGCACGGCACAGCGGCCGGTTTCGGATGCACTACGCCCGCGCATCGGAGCGACGCCGGCCGCGACAGCCGCGGCAGCGACGCCCCCATCCGGCACGCCCAGTGCCGGCTCCGGTGCGCCGCACCCGCAGGGCATGGCGAGCGAGGTCGTCATATCAGGCGAGGAGATCAACGCCCGCCCAGCCACGCGGCCCGGCGAGGTGCTCGAAGCCGTGCCCGGCCTGATCGTCACGCAGCACTCCGGCGAAGGCAAAGCCAACCAGTATTTTCTGCGCGGCTATAATCTCGATCACGGCACCGATCTCGCGTTGTTCGTCGATGACGTGCCGGTGAACATGCGCACCCATGCGCATGGCCAGGGCTATGCCGATCTCAACTGGCTGATGCCGGAGACGATCGGCCGGGTCGACGTCCGAAAGGGCCCGTACTTCGCCGACGAAGGCGATTTCGCCTCGGTCGGCAGCGTCCATATCGGCCTGGTGGACAGCGTGCCGAAGGCGATCGCACAGATGACGGCCGGCAGCTTCGGCTATCGCCGCTTCTTCGGCATGGACTCGGTGCATGTCGGCGACGGCCATCTGCTGATCGCCGGCGAGGCCGGCCGCTATGACGGTCCCTGGACCACGCCCGACGACGCCAAGAAGCTGAACAGCCTAGTGCGCTACTCGCAGGGCACGGCGACTGACGGCTTCTCGATCACCGGCATGGCCTATGCGAACCGCTGGACCTCGACCGACCAGGTGCCGGAGCGCGCCATCACCTCGGGAACACTCGGGCGCTACGATTCCGAAGACCCGACCGACGGCGGCAAGACCAACCGCTTCGCGCTGTCGGGCCGCATCGCCGGCACCGACGAGGCCGGCTCCTGGAAGGCCAACGCCTATGCGGTGAAGAGCCAGCTCGATCTCTACAACAACTTCACCTACGCGCTCAGCAACCCGACCTACGGCGACCAGTTTCACCAGCATGACGACCGGCTGATGCTCGGCGCCAACGCATCGCGCACCTTGAACGGCAGCTTTGCCGGCCGGCCCATGGAGACGACGTTCGGCGTCCAGACGCGCTACGATGACATCGCGCTGGCGCTGGCCAACACCCGCCAGCGGGTGCTGCTCTCCGACATCGATCCCTTGAGCACCGGCGTCGTTCGCGCCGACAAGGTCGGCGAAGGCAGCGTCGGGCTGTATGTCGAAAACACGGTGCGCTGGACCGACTGGCTGCGCACCACGGTCGGCTATCGCGGCGACTATTATCAGACCCACGTGTATTCGCTGACCAATGGCAACAACACCGGCGATGCCGCAGCCAGCCTCGGCAGCCCGAAGTTCCGCATGGTGATCGGGCCGTTCGACAAGACCGAGTTCTTCCTTGGCGCCGGCTACGGCATGCACAGCAACGACGCCCGTGGCGCGACCACGACCGAGGATCCCGCCGATCCGACCAACAAGCTCGCCTCCTCGCCGCTGCTGGTACGCACCAAGGGCGCCGAGGTCGGCGTGCGTACGCGCATCATTCCGGGACTCGATTCGTCGCTGAGCGTGTTCATGCTCAACCAGGATTCCGAGATCCTGTTCTCCGGCGACGCCGGCGACACCGAGGCGAGCCGGCCGAGCCGGCGCTACGGCTTCGAGCTCACCAACCACTATCGCCCGGCATCTTGGATCGACATCGACGCCGATCTGGCGATGACCCACGCCCGCTTCGTCGGTGACAATGCCGACCAGGCGGCGGTCTACGCCTCGCTCGCCGGCTACCCGCAGGCCCAGCTCGGCAATGCGCCGGGCAACTACATCCCCAATGCGCCGTCGATGATCGCCTCCGCCGGCATCACGCTCGGCGAGAAGACCGGCTGGTTCGGGTCCTTGCGCTGGCGCTATCTCGGCGCGACGCCGCTGACCGAGGACAACTATTTCCGCTCGACCGCGACCAGCGTGTTCAACGGCCGCATCGGCTTCCGCGACGCCAATGGCTGGCGCATCCAGCTCGACGTGCTGAACCTGCTCAACACCAGGGCCAACCAGATCTCCTACGGCTACGGCTCGCTGCTGCCGACCGACCAGCTGTACCAGGCGTGCTACGGCAACGCGCCGACAGGGGTGCCGGCCCAGGTCTGCCAGACCGGCGTCAAGGACCGCGTCCTGCACCCGATCGAGCCGCTGACGTTCCGGGTGACGGTGGCGGGGACGTTTTGAGGCCGACCGCTATCGCGGCAACAGCGGTCGACTCCCCTCCCCTTGCGGGCAGGGCGATCGCACATGGTGAAAGAGGCCGGGCGCGCAGTCTTTCCGCGACCATCCTTCGAGACGCCCGCCTTCGGCGGGCTCCTCAGGATGAGGGCCTTTCTCCGCCGCAAAGCTGTTGATCCTCATGGTGAGGAGCGTCGCTCTTGCGACGCGTCTCGAACCATGAGGCCATGAAAGGTCCGCCCGGGAAAACCATATGCGATCGCCCTGCCGCAAGCGAGGAGAGGTCGGATTGCATCGTCAGACGCAATCCGGGTGAAGGGGGTACAGGTCTATCCACCTGCGCTTCCCGTGCGTCTGCCCCTCACCCCAACCCTCTCCCCGTAAAGAACGGGGAGAGGGAGCCCACCGTCCTCGCCGCAAGAGCCTGCGTTACATCTCAGACCGCTCGGATTTCTTCGTGCAGCATTCGCAGCCTGCGACGATATTGCGAACTCGTGATAGGATGAGCCTCCTCTGCACCAAACGGCCATACCATGCCCGACCGCGCCAGCCATTGGCAGACCGTCTACACCACCAAGGCCGAGACCGAGGTCAGCTGGTACCAGGACGACCCGGCGACGTCGCTGCGGATGATCCGCGAGGCCGGCGCGACGCCGACATCGCGGATCATCGATATCGGCGGCGGCGCCTCGCGGCTGGTCGATGCGCTGCTCGCGGCCGGCTACGGCGCGCTCACCGTGCTCGACATCTCCGACGCCGCCCTGGCGACGGCGCGCGGCCGGCTCGGCGCCGCGGCGGCCGGGGTGACGTGGATCGCGTCCGACGTCACCACCTGGACGCCGGACGCGCGCTACGACGTCTGGCACGATCGGGCCGCCTTCCATTTTCTCACCGCACCTGAAGACCGCGCCGCCTATGTCGATCGCCTGCGCGCGGCGGTGGTGCCCGGCGGGGCCGTCATCATCGGCACGTTCGCGCCCGATGGTCCGGAGAAGTGCAGCGGACTGCTGGTCGTCCGCTACGACGCCCACGGCCTGGCCGCAACGCTGGGTCCTGCCTTCACGCTCGAGGACAGTTGCACCGAGGCACATCGCACGCCGTGGGGCGCGACGCAGCAGTTCCAGTTCTGCCGCTTCCGCGCCGGTTAGAGCATGATCCGGAAAGTGGAAACCGGTTTTCCCTCGCGACAAACGCCGAAGGCGTTTGCGCGGAGATGATGCTCAAACAAGGAGATGAGATCATGATGCGATTCCGTGGAATCGCATCATGATCTGGTCAGCAGCACAGAGGCGGGCCATCCGACACGACGAGGACCTCGGTGTCGGCATCCTCGCTGTGCGCGGCATCGTCCGCGCCGCCGGCGGAGGTCTCACTCTCCGGCGGCACACGCCAGGGGATCGGCTTCGGCGGCATCCGCTCCAGGCGCTGCGCATCGGCGACGGCGCGGCGTGCCGTCTTCAGCGAGCGGCAGACCAGCACGGCCTGCTCGGCGGTGCCGACCTCGAAGCCCGCCCCAATCGCCTTGATGCGATACGATGCCATCTCCGCCTCTCCCAATCCGGCAGCAACCAGAACCCCGCGCGCCTTGTTCCTGGCGACTGTGGCAGGTCTAGTGTCGGCCAATGGCGGACGGCAAAACTGGTCAACGGACTCCTAATGCGCAGCGCGCGACGTCGGCGTTTCCGTTTCGGGGCGGGACAGAGCGCCTTCAGGCGCGGCTGACGGCGAAAGAAATCCACAGCCGCGCACAGCGCGAAGCGAATGACAAAGAGTGAGGGGATGGTCGGGCCGGGAGATGCGACGCGCTATTCACAGTTGCCACTCAATCGTCCCGGAATTCGTCTTCCTCGTTGATCAACTGACCAATCGACTTGGCTTGCTTGCGCGGCGGGATCGAGCTGGTGACGTCCGGCCCGCGCTGGCCGTAGCCGTAGCGCCGCTGCTGCGCGCGCGCCGCCACCGCCTCGCCGGATTGCGCGGCCGGCTGACAGATCAGGCGGCGGCTGGCGCGGCGCATCAGGTCCACATGGATGTGATCGTAGTGATAGACGTTGGAGCCCGGCGCCAGCACCGTGGTGAACTGCTGGCACGCGCCGCCCTGGACATCGCGCAGAAAGCCCTGCTCCTCCGGCAGGCCGATCCAGCCGTCCTTGACGGTGATGCGGCGACCGTCGGCGAGCATGAAGGCGGAGATGTCGAGCGCGTTGCCGAAGGCGTGCTCCGAGATGTGCGCACTCGGATTGCCGTTCATGCCGCGGCAGGAATAGGCCGAGATCTGCTTGATCTCGACGACCTTGGTGCCGAACCAGCGCTGCGCCGCCGGCTGCACCGATTCAGCGATCCAGCGGTCCAGCGCCGAGACGATCGGACAGGCGAGCGTCGCGGTCGGCTTCACCGCGACGGGGCCGACGGTGCCGACCGGATCGCGCGACGGTCCGAGCCGCGGCGGTGCTTCCTGCTGCGGATAGGCGGTGCGCCCGGCAGGCTGCCCGCGATAGGGCGCGGCGGGATAGGACGCGTCGGCCGGCTGGTCGACGTCGTCCTCGCCGGCCGGTGGCTCGAGTTGCAGCGGCGCGCCGGGCGGGGCGCCGTAGGACGGCGATGCCGGACCAGGATAGGCCGCGTTCGACGACGGATAGGCCGGCTGCGGCGCGGCCTGTGGCTGATAAGTTGCAGGCGGGGCATAGCGTTGCGGCGGCGGGTTGATCGGCCAGCGCGGCTGGCCGCCGATCGCGGCCGGCGGACGCAGGCTTTCGTCGGCGAAGCCATAGCTCGCGGTCGATTCGCCGAGCGCCGCCACCTTCAGCGGATAGTCGGCGCCGCACATGCCGGGGCCGGTGATCGGGTCGATGCGGACGATGTCCGCGCTCTCCTTCACCGCGCCCGATTTCAGGCAGGCGATCTCGGCCTCGGCCCGCCACGGCTCGCGCTCCTGGAAAAATCCACGGCCGCAACCCGCAAGCGAGACAAGGACGATGGAGCCGACGAGATACAAACGAACTCCGCGCGTCATATGCAGAGGTTTGCGGCAATTTGCTTAAGGACCTGTCAATGCCGTCCCTTTACGGCACGCAAACCATCGCGACGTGAAAGGCAGTCGTTTTACGGGGAAGCGACAGCCGCGCTGTCTTTTTTGCCGATGCCGATCTTGTATGTGTGGCGCGCGCTCTGCGGAGCGCAGGCGTCAAGAGCCAGCGCACGCCAGGTGCGCGAGAGATGCGAAAACGGGAGCCGTCCCATGAGCCTTGCCGATCGGCTGAGCATGGTGGTCACGTATGTCGTGTTTGCATTTGTCGGCGCGATCATCGTCGGGATGATCTGATCGCCGCGATCCGATCGATCAATTGACGGGCCGCGTGCGGCCCCGGCCCCATCGTCTCTTCGGCTCTCCGGCTGTGACCCTCGTCACAGATCGCGCGGTCGCCCGCGTCTAAGAGTTCCCTCAGGTTCACGACGCCGTCCGAGGGAGCTCATTCATGAAGACCGTGTATCTGGCCGCAGCAGCCGTTCTGATCGCGAGCAGCGCCGCGCAGGCCGGCAGCTCGATCGCGTTCAATTTCGACGGGCACAAGATCCGCGTCACCGTGCCGCGCAACTGCCAGTCACTGTCCTGCCTGCAGGTGTCCGGCATCGACCTCAGCGGGCTGAAATCCTCCAAGCTCGACGATGACGATGCGCCGGCGAGCGGCGCGCCTGCGACCGGCGCTCCGGCCGCAGCGGCGCCCGTGGCGGCTCCGCCGGTCGTCAACGCGCCGGCGCCTGCCGCCGCCGCGCCGGCCGCGGCTGCACCGGCCCCCGCAGCGCCCGCTGCCGTCGCGCCATCCACGACGGTGCAGATGCCGGTGCCGCCGGCACCGGTCGCCGAGACCGCGCCTGCTCCACAGCCGGCGCCAGCACCCGCGCCGGTCACGGTTGCCGCGGCGCCTGCCGCAGTTCAGCCGGCTCCGGCGCCGGCGCCGGCAGCCGATCCGAACTCGCCGCTCGGCCTGTGGGCCACCGAGGGCGGCAAGGGCAACGTCGTGATCGAGCCGTGCGGCGCCAACATCTGCGGCTTTGCCGAGAAGACGCGGGAGAAGATCCTGATCAACATGAAGCGCAAGGACAGCAAGTGGGTCGGCCGCATCCACGATCCGGACGGCGGCGGCAACTACGACTCCACCGTGGTGCTGAAGAATCCGAGCACGCTGCGGGTCCAGGGCTGCGCCTTCGGCGGCCTGTTCTGCGGCGGCCAGACCTGGAAGCGCGTGAGCTGACCGCCATCCCTCGACATCGGCGAACGCAAAGGCCCCGCCGGGATCAGCACCGGCGGGGTTTCCTGCGCGTGGCGCCCGCTACGCCACCTTGGCGGGGATCGCCGCGGGCATCGCGACGCGCAGCGGCAGCGACAGCCGCACCCGCAGGCCGCGCGGCGCGTTCGGCATCAGCGCGATGCCGCCGTCATGTTTCTTCATGATCTCCTGCGCGATCGACAGGCCGAGGCCGAAGCCGCCGGCGGAGCGCGCCTGGTCGAGCTTGACGAATGGCTCCAGCGCGCGCGCCTGCAGCGCCTGCGGAATGCCGGGACCGTCATCGGCGACCTCGATCGCGATCATGCCGTCGGCCAGGGTCGACAGGCTGACCACGACCTCGCTGCCGTGCTTGACGGCGTTCTCGACCACGTTGGTGACGGCGCGCGACAGCGCCCGGGCCCGGCCCTCGCAGACCAGCCGCGACGGTCCATCGAAGCTGACGGCGTGGCCGACATCGGCGAAGTCGCAGCAGATCGTCTCCAGGAGGCTCGACAGCTCGATCCGCGCCGGCTGCTCGGCCTTGGTGTCGTCGCGCAGATAGTCCAGCGTCTCGTCGAGCATGCGGCTGACCTGGTCGATGTCACGCAGCATCGCGCCGCGCATCTCGCCCTGGGCGATGCGCTCCGAGCGCAGCCGAAGCCGCGTCAGCGGCGTCCGCAGGTCGTGGCTGATCGCCGCCAGCATCCGCGTGCGGTCGTCGAGCAGCGCGCGGATGCGCGCCTGCATCTCGTTCAGCGCCTCGGCGACCTGGGCGATCTCCCGCGGGCCACGCCGGCTCAGCGGCTCCTGCGCACCCGGCGAGCGGCCGAACGCGGCGGCCGCGCGCGCCATCTCCGACAGCGGCCGGATGATCGCCCGCGCCGCGTAGATCGACAGCAGCACGCCCAGGATCAGGATGAGGAACAGGAACACCGCCGCCGGCTTCAGCACCATCGACCAGAATTCGAGCCGCGGCACGTCGTCGAACACCAGCGCACGCTCGCCGTCGACCTGGACGATGATCTGGGTCGGCGGCGCCGCGCCATAGCCGACGCCGTGGAGCAAGGTGACATCGCGCAGCACGCTGAGCTGGCGGCGCGCCAGCCGCGAGGTCCATGGCACGTCCCTGACCGGCTTGGCGAGCAGTGTCAGCGAGCTCAGCGGCACCAGCTCGACCTGGATGCCGGAGCTGCGCAGGCTCGACAGGCTGCTCTCGACGGCCACGGGGTCGTTCGCGGCGCGGACGAAGTGCACCGCCTCGGCGACGCGCGCGATGCCGTAGGCCGGGGATTCCTGCTCGTCGGGCGGATCGAGAAACAGCAGCGCGGCCGCGATCATCAGCACCATGCCGAACAGCACCGACAGCGACGCCAGGGTCACGATCTGCGTGGTGAGGCCGAGGCGCGGGCACGGCTTGCTATCAGGCGTCATCGATGGTCTCGACTCTTGGCGTGAAGACGTAGCCGCCGAGGCGCACGGTCTTGATCAGGGTCCAGCTCCTGGCGCCGGGCTCGATCTTCTGGCGGATGCGGCTGATGTGAACGTCGATGCTGCGCTCGACCGGCCCGGCCTGCCCGCCATGCGCCAGCTCGATCAGCTGCTCGCGCGACAGCACGCGGCCGGCGTTGCGGCAGAACGCCAGCAGGATGTCGAACTCCGCGCTGGTCAAGGTGATCTTGACGCGGTCGGGATCGAACAGCGTGCGCGTCGCCGGCTCGATGCGCCAGCCGTCGAACGTCATCGGCGCCTGCCGCGCCGCGATCACGGCGGGATGCAATTGCGAGCGGCGCAACAGCGCGCGGATTCGCGCCACCAGCTCGCGCGGATTGAACGGCTTGACGACGTAGTCGTCGGCGCCGAGCTCGAGGCCGAGGATGCGGTCGATGTCCTCGCCCTTCGCCGTCACCATGATGATCGGCACGGTCGATATCTGGCGCAGGCGGCGGCAGATGCTCATGCCGTCGTCGTCCGGCAGCATCACGTCGAGCATGATGAGGTCGACCTGCTCGCGCTGCAGGAGGTCGTTCATCGCGGCCGCGGACGACACGAAGCGCGGCGCGAAGCCGTGCTCCTGCAGGAGCTCGGTGAGCAGCGCCGCGATCTCGCGATCATCCTCGACGCAGAGGATCCGCGCGGCGGCCGGCATGTTTGCGTCTGCGGCCACGACGGTATTGTGTGACGACATCATGCGCGGAACATGGTCGATTTTGGCCAAAAAGAACAGCCCGAAGCGACGCGCGATCGTGGCGAAAGTAAGCTGTATTGTTAAGGCGGAAACATTTCTTCACGCGACTTAACCCTGCGCAATCGTTAACCTGCCTAGGCTCTGTGCATCAAACAAACATCAACGGGGAAGTCCTGCGGCGTGGCCGACCAGCCTGCGCGGCCTCCTGTCGAACCGCGATCGTATCAGCCGCCGTGAAGCCCGTCCTGCTCGCACTCTGCCTCGCCACGCCGCTGCTCGCCGGCTGCGCCGTCGGCCCCGACTACGTGACGCCGGAGTTCGGCGTGCCACAACGTTGGAGCAGCGACCGCAACCAGCCGGCGCAGACGCTGAAGCTCGCGCAGTGGTGGCGCAACCTCCACGATGGGCTGCTCGATCAGCTGATCAGCGAAGCGGTCGACGGCAATCTCGACGTCGCCGCCGCCAAGGCGCGCATCCGCGAGGCGCGGGCGACGCAGCGCCAGGCCGTCGGCGCGCTGTTCCCCACCGTGAGCGGCACCGGCACGGCGACGGAGACCCGCAGCGCCGGCAGCACCACGAATGGCATCGCGATCGCTCCGACCACCTATAGCCAGTACCAGGCCGGCTTCGATTCGAGCTGGGAGCTGGATCTGTTCGGCGCCAACCGCCGCGCCGTCGAGGCCGCCGGCTACGGCGTCGACGCCGCCGAGGACGATCTGCGCGCGACCCTGCTCACCTTGATCGGTGACGTCGCCTCCAACTACATCGATGCGCGCGCCTATCAGGCGCGTGCGGCGCTGGCCCGGCGCACCGCGGCCTCGCAGCGCGAGACCGCGGCGCTGACCGAGCGCAAGCAGAATGCCGGCTCGGCCTCGGCCGTCGACACCGCCAAGGCGAGCGCGCTGGCCGCCAGCACGGAAGCAACCATCCCGACCTATGAGAGCAGCTATCAGCAGGCTGTGCATCGGCTCGGCGTGCTGCTCGGCCGCGACCCGACGGCGCTGAACCTCCGCCTGTCGCTGGTGACTCCGATCCCGTCGCCGCGCCTGCCGCTGCCCAAGGGCATCCCGGCCGACGTGCTGGTCATGCGCCCCGATGTGCGCAAGGCGGAGCGGCAGCTCGCGCAGTTCACCGCCAAGATCGGACAGGCGACGGCTGCGCTGTACCCGGATGTCAGCCTGACCGGCACGGTCTCGACCACGGCGTTGAAGCTCGGCGATCTCGGCAAGAGCTCGACGATCGGCTGGTCGATCGGTCCAAGCCTGTCGGTGCCGATCTTCAACGGTGGCAAGCTGCAGGCCGCCGTCGAGGTCGCCGAGGCGCAGCGCGACGAATACCACGTCGCCTGGCGCGGCGCGGTGCTCAGCGCGCTCGAGGACGTCGAGAACGCCATCGTGAGCCTCGGCCAGGAGCGCATCCGCATCCGCAGCCTGAGCGAGTCGGCGCGGCGCTATGGCGAGGCCGCACGGCTGTCGCGCTCGCTCTACCAGACCGGCTCCAGCACGTTCCTCGACGTGCTCGATGCCGAGCGCTCGCAATTCACTGCCGAGGACAGCCTGCTCGCGAGTCGCGCCACTCTGGCGAAGAACTACGTGGCGCTGGCCAAGGCGCTCGGCGGCGGCTGGACCGGCGCAGTCGACAGCTCGGTTCCCGAAATCGTCGACGGCGGCACCGGCCCGCATCTCGCACAGGTCGGCGCGCCCAGGTAATTTCCGCAGCCCTTTCGAAGTCAAGGCGATGAACGCACCCCTGCCCCACATGCCCCGACCGTCCGCTACGGACGACGGCGTCCCGCCGGTGCTGAAGCCGAAGCGTCCGCGCCGCCGGGCTGTGCTGATCATCAGCCTGCTCGTCGCGCTCGCGCTGGCCCTCCTGTTCGTTACCCGGTTCACACGCAATCCGAACGCCAACCTGGTGACGGCGCCGGTCACCCTCGGCGACATCGAGCAGACCGTCCTCGCCACCGGCACGCTGAAGCCGGTCAAGCTGGTGGCGGTCGGCGCCCAGGCGTCGGGACGGCTGGTCGCACTCAACGTCAAGCTGGGACAGAAGGTCAAGGCCGGCGATCTGATCGCGGAAATCGACTCGCTGACGCAACAGAATACGCTGCGCACCAACGAGGCGAGTCTGCGCAACGTCCGGGCGCAACGCGACGAGAAAGTCGCCACCCTGGCGCTCGCCGAGGCGAACCTGGCGCGGCAGCAGGTCACGCTGGCGCAGAAGGCCTCGTCGCGCGCCGACTACGACAGCGCCGAGGCGACCGCGAAGCAGACCCAGGCCCAGATCGCGCAGTTGGACGCACAGATCGTCGAGGCCGAGGTCGCGATCGAAACCGCGCGCGTCAATCTCGGCTACACCAAGATCACGGCCCCGATCGACGGCACCGTGCTGTCGATCGTCACCCAGCAGGGCCAGACCGTCAATGCGGTGCAGTCGGCGCCGACCATCGTCGTGCTCGGCCAGGTCGAGACCATGACGGTGCGCGTCGAAATCTCGGAGGCCGACGTCGTCCGGGTCCGGCCGGGACAGAACATCTACTTCACCATCCTCGGCGATCCCGACCGCCGCTACGAGGCCACGCTCGGCACGATCGAGCCGGCGCCGGAATCGATCAAGAGCGATTCGAGCTTCTCCTCGAGCTCGACCACGACATCGAGCAGCAGCAGCACGTCGTCATCATCCACATCGTCGGCGATCTACTACAACGGCGTGTTCGACGTCGCCAATCCCGAGGGGCGGCTGATGACCTACATGACGGCCGAGGTCCACATCCTGCTCGGCGAAGCGCGCAACGTGCTGACGATCGCCTCGTCGGCCCTGGGCAATGCCAATCCGGACGGCAGCTACAACGTCCGCGTGCTCAATGGCGCAGGCGCGCTGGAGAAACGCGCGGTGCGGATCGGCCTCAACAACAAGATCAGGGCCGAGGTGCAGTCCGGCCTGCGCGAGGGCGAGCGGGTCGTGATCTCGGCGCCCGAGCAGGGCACGAAGCAAACCGTGATGCCGCCGCCGCCCGGAGGCGCATGATGACCGAGGTCCTGATCGACCTGCAGAATGTCGGACGGTGCTACGCGTCCGGCGAAGGCACGGTCCACGCTTTGCGCGGCGTCGACCTCCGGATCGCGCGCGGCGAGATGGTGGCGATCATCGGCCAGTCGGGCTCCGGCAAGTCGACGCTAATGAACATCCTCGGCTGTCTGGACCGTCCGACGTCCGGCAGCTACCGGATCGCCGGACGTGAAATGAGCTCGCTCGATCCGGATGAGCTGGCGGCGCTGCGGCGCGAGCATTTCGGCTTCATCTTCCAGCGCTATCATCTGCTCGGCGAGCTCACTGCCACCGAGAATGCCGAGGTGCCCGCCGTCTATGCGGGGCTTGGCCCGTCGGCCCGGCGCCGCAAGGCCGAGGCGCTGCTGCAGCGGCTCGGCATGGGCAGCCGCACCGATCACAGGCCGGGACAACTCTCCGGCGGGCAGCAGCAGCGCGTCTCGATTGCCCGCGCGCTGGTCAACGATCCCGACGTGATCCTCGCCGACGAGCCGACCGGTGCGCTCGACCGCGCCAGCGGCGAGGAGGTGCTGCGCATCCTCGACGAGATCAGCGCCTCCGGCCGCACGGTCATCATCGTCACGCATGATGCCGGCGTCGCGCAGCGCGCGCGCCGCATCATCGAGCTGCAGGACGGCCGCGTCATCTCGGACAAGCCCAATCCACTTTCGCCCGGGCCGGCGGCTGCCGCCGCGGCCGAGGACGCCGGATCGCCGGCGCCGTCATGGTGGCGCAGTCATCTCGACCGCTTCCGCGAGGCGGCACGGATGGCGCTGCTCGCCATGAATGCGCACCGGCTGCGCGCCTTCCTCACCATGCTCGGCATCATCATCGGCGTCGCCTCCGTCGTCATGGTGCTGGCGCTCGGCCGCGGCTCGCAGGCGCGGGTGCTGGAGAACATCAACCGGCTCGGCACCAACACGCTGGAATTCTTTCCCGGCAAGGATTTCGGCGACACCCGTTCCAGCAAGATCAGGACACTGGTGCTCGCGGATGCCAAGGTCATGGCTCAGCAGCCCTATGTGGATGCGATCTCGCCGACGGTCTCGACCACCAGCACCTTGCGGTTCGGCGCCGTCGAGGTCAGCGCCCAGATCTCGGGCGTCGGCGAGCAGTATTTCCGCGTCAAGAACACCGAGCTCGCGGAAGGCAGCTATCTCGATGCCGACACCGTGCGATCCTACGCCCAGGACGCCGTGATCGACGACAATGCGCGCAAGGCGCTGTTTCCGGATTCCGACGTCAGTCCGCTCGGCAGCGTCATCCTGATCGGCAAGGTGCCCTGCCGAATCGTCGGCGTCACCAAGCAGCAGCAGGCCGGGTTCGGCTCCAGCTCCACGCCGATCGTCTATCTGCCCTACACCACGGTGCAGGCGCGCTTCCTCGGCAACCAGGTGCTGCGCAGCATCAGCGTCCGCGTCGACGAGGCGACGCCGATGGCGGCGGCCGAGCGCGCCGCGACGGCGCTGCTGACGGCACGGCACAACGCCAAGGACTTCTTCGTGCTCAACACCGACGACATCCGCAAGACCGTCGAGAGCACGACGCAGGTCCTGACCCTGCTGGTGGCGGCCATCGCCGTGATCTCGCTCTTGGTCGGCGGCATCGGCGTCATGAACATCATGCTGGTGTCGGTGTCCGAGCGCGTCGGCGAGATCGGCGTGCGCATGGCGGTCGGCGCGCGGCGCAGCGACATCCTGATGCAGTTCCTGATCGAGGCCGTGCTGGTCTGCCTGCTTGGCGGTGCGCTGGGCCTGGCGCTCGCGGTCGGCTTCGGCACGGTCTTCAACGCGCTCGACGTCGGCTTCCAGCTGATCTATTCGCCGCTGGCCATGGTCGGCGCCGCGGTCACGTCGATGGCGATCGGCATCGGCTTCGGCTACATGCCCGCCCGCGGCGCCTCGCGGCTCGATCCGGCAGCGGCGCTGGCGAGGGAGTAGGTTGAGGCGTGCAAGAGCGAACGGCAGAGTAAGTGCTCGCCACGACGGTAGTGCGCTCCCTCTCCCCGTTCTTCACGGGGAGAGGGAGCCTGCCACGCTCTGCCGAACTAGCTGCTTTCCATCGCTACGAACGACAGCAGACCATCCTACTTCACCGGGCGCTTCTCCAGCTTGCGCGCCAGAGTCCGGCGATGCATGCCGAGCCTTCTTGCGGCTTCGGAGATGTTGAAGTCTGTCTCGATCAGGGTCTGGTGGATACGCTCCCACTCCAGCGTCTTGATCGAGGTGGAACGCTCGGCCAGCGCCACTTGCGCATTGCCCTGCGCCTTGCGGAACGCTTCCTCGATATCGTCGGTGTTCGACGGCTTGGCGAGATAATGGCAGGCGCCGAGCTTGATCGCCTCCACCGCAGTGGCGATGCTGGCAAAGCCCGTGAGCACCACGATCAGCATCTCCGGATCATGCGCGTGCAGCTTCTCGACGCAGACGAGGCCTGAGGCGCCGCCGAGCTTGAGATCGACGACGGCATAGCCGAACGTCTTCTCCTTGACGGCCTGGTCGACGTCCTCGAGCGACGCCGCGATCACGGCATCGTAGCCGCGCCGCTCGAACGAGCGCTTCAGGGTGCGTGCAAAACCGTCATCGTCCTCGACGATCAGGAGAGACATGTCATTCGCCATCGCGCTCTCCAATCACAAGCGTCGACAACGGCAGCGACAGCCGTACGGTCGCCCCACGTCCCCGGTGGTTCCAGGCCGAAACGCTGCCGCCCAGCTTGCGGATCACGTTGACCACCAGGAACAGGCCCAGACCGCGCCCCGGGCGGCCCTTGCTCGACTGATAGGGACGTCCGAGCTGGCCCAGCATCGCCGGATCAAAACCCGGCCCGCGATCGCTGACGCTGAGCAGCAGCTGATCGCCGTCCCGTTCGGCGACGAACTCCACCCACTCGCGCGAGACCTCGAACGCGTTGTCGAGCACGTTGACGATCGCCTGCTTCAGCGCGACGTCGGAGACGATCGCCGGATCCGAGCCGAACTCGTTGCGGAACGTCAGATTGCGCGCCGAGCGCGCCGCGCTCCATTCGGCGACCAGCGTCGTCAGGAACGCCTTCAACGTCGTGGGCGCCGAGCCTTCGCCCCGCGCCTGGCCGGCCGAGACCAGGATGTCAGTCACGATCGACTTGCAGCGCTGCACCGCCGCTTCCATTTCGGTGAAATCCTCCGCGAGCGTCGGATCGGCAGAGATCGCGGTCATGCGCCGCCAATCGTTCAGGATCACCGAGATCGACGCCAGCGGGGTCCCGAGCTCATGCGCGGCACCTGAGGCGAGCAGGCCCATGCGGATGATGTGATCCTGCTCGACGGCGTGCTGGCGCAGATCGGCGAGCTTGGCGTCGCGCTCGCGCAGGTTCCGGTTGATCCGGGTGACGAACACGACGAGCAGCACGGCGTCGAGCACGAAGCCGACGAACATGCCGGTGATGTGCAGGGTGAAGGCATCGCTGACGTGATGCTGCGGCAGTTGCAGCGGGCGGTACTCGATGGTGAGCCAGATGAAGCTGAGCACCGTCAGTGCGACCAGCGACCAGGACGAGCGCGCATCGAGCAGCACGGCCCCCAGCGTGACCTGCAGCAGATAGAGGCACGTGAACGGATTCGACGCGCCGCCGGTGAGATAGAGCTCCGATGTCAACGCCACCACGTCCAGCATCAGGGCGATCAGCAAATGGCGATTGCCGACGTCGTCGCGCCTGCGCAGCCAGATGTGGCTGGCGACGTTGAGCGCCACCAGCGCGCAGATGATCGCCACCATCGGCAGCACCGGCAGCGCGATGCCGAACCAGGTGGTCACGAAGCCGATGGTGACGATCTGGCCGACCACGGCGATCCAGCGCAGCTGGATCAGCAGCACCATGTTCTTGCGGTTGGTCGCGTCCCTGGTCGGCAGCGGCGCGTTGATCTCGGGTGTGGCGATCGCGGCCACGGCTCCGAACGGCAGGTTGGGCGCCTCGCTTCTCATGAGGCCACGTCCGGTCTCCGCCGCCAGAACGGGAAGCTTCGATCCCTCAACACGTCACCCCGCATCCACCCATGTCCTGCCGCCGCTGATCCCATTCCACATCCTGCGCCGCCGGCGCTTCGGGTCACGCTGCGCGCGGCGGAGCCGCTGCAGCCCGGCGCCGGCCAGCATGAGAGCCAATGTAAACCAGGTGAGCGCGTAAACCAGATGGTTGTTCGGAAACGAGATCACGGTGAGTCCGCCGATCGGAAGCCCGCCGGGATTCGGGGTCGCATCGGCATCGACGAAGAATGGCGCGACGTCGGACAGACCGCGCGCCGCCGCGATCGCCCCGACGTCACGTGAATACCAGCGATTCCCCGCGGGATCGTTGTGGCGCAGGAAGCCGCCGCCCGGCTCGGAGAGCCGCAGCAATCCCGTCACGCTGACCGTGCCATCCGGGTTCCCGGCGCTGCGGCTTGCGCGGGCGCGGCGATCCGCGGGCACGAAGCCACGATTGACGAGCACGGTGCCGCCGGCGGTCCGCAGCGGCGTCACCACCCAATAGCCGGAGCCCTCGACCGTCAGCGCCTGCACCAGCGTCTCGCGATCGTTGAGAAAGCGGCCGCTCAGTGTCACCCGCCTGTACTCGTCATCGCTGCGATTGATCGCCGGCCAATCCGCCGGGCCCGGCGCCGGCACAGGTTCGGCATGAACGCGGCGCTCGACGCGATCGATCAGGTCGAGTTTCCAGGCCCGCCGCTCGATCTGCCAGACGCCCAGCGCCAGCAGAATCGCGACGCACGCAACCCACGCCGCGCCGATCGCGAGCCGCAGCGCGCCGGATCGCCCGCGGCCGGCCTCATCGCGTTCCCCTGCCCCGTCGGCAGGAGCCGACATCACGGCGTCTGGCCCATCTCGTGCACCGGCATCATGTTGGTGGTCAGGTGATGCATGACCCAGAGCGAGCCCGAGAGCGCGATCACCACCATGATGATGGTGAAGATCAGCGCCATCATGGTCCAGCCGCCCTCGGCCTTGGTGTTCATGTGCAGGAAGAAGATCATGTGAACGACCACCTGCACGGCCGCGAACGCCATGATGATCAGCGCGGTTGCCTGCTTGTCGAGCGAGCCATTCATCACCACCAGAAACGGAATCGCAGTGAGGACGACGGAGGCGCCGAAGCCGATCAGCTGGCCGGAGCGCGTGCCGGCATGGTCGTCGGCCGAGCCGTGCGCGTGTGCATCAGAGCTCATCGCAGCATTCCCATCAGATAGACGAAGGTGAAGACACCGATCCAGATCACGTCGAGGAAGTGCCAGAACATGCTGAGGCAGACCAGCCGGCGGCGGTTGGCCTCGATCAGGCCGTGGGTCCTGACCTGCACCATCAGCGTGGCCAGCCAGACCAGACCGAACGTCACATGCAGGCCGTGGGTTCCAACGAGCGTGAAGAACGACGACAGAAAGGCGCTGCGTTGCGGCGTCGCGCCCTCATGGATCATGTGCGCGAACTCGGTCAGCTCGATGCCGAGAAAGGCGAGGCCGAACAGCCCGGTCACCACGAGCCAGGCCTGCATCGCGCCAACGCGGTTCTGCTGCATCGACAGCATCGCGAAGCCATAGGTGAGCGAGGACAGCAGCAGGAACGAGGTGTTGACCGCGACCAGCGACAGGTCGAACAGGTCCTTCGGCGCCGGACCAGCGGCATATTTGGCGCCGAGCACGCCATAGACGGCGAACAGGATCGCGAAGATGAGACAGTCGCTCATCAGATAGATCCAGAAGCCGAGCATCGTGCTGCTGCCTTCGGCGTGCTCGTGCTCGTCGACGACGTAGAAGACCGGTTCCCCCGCCTTCATCGTGCCCATCGCGACCGTCATGACTTGGCTCCTGCCGCGAGCAGCTCGGTGCGCGCACGCTCGGCGCTGACGACCTCATCGGCCGGGATGTGGAAGCTGCGGTGATAGTTGAAGGTGTGGCCGATCGCGACCGCGAGCAGCGCGACGAAGCTGCCCGCCGCCATCCACCACATGTACCAGATCAGGCCAAACGCCATGGTGGTGCTGAGCGCTGCCAGGATCACGCCGGTGCCGGTGTTGCTCGGCATGTGGATCGCCTTGAAGCCGGCGAGCGGACGGGTGTAGCCACGGCGCTTCATGTCCCACCATGCGTCGTTGTCGTGGACGACAGGCGTGAAGGCGAAGTTGTAGGCCGGCGGCGGCGACGACGTCGCCCATTCCAGCGTACGTGCATTCCAGGGATCGCCGGAGACGTCGGCGAGCTGCTCGCGGCGCAGGATGCTGACCGCGATCTGGATCAGGAAGCTCGCGATGCCCAGCAGGATCAGGAACGCGCCGATGCCGGCGATCACGAACCAGATCTGCAGGCTCGGATCGTCGAAGGTGCGCAGGCGACGTGTCACGCCCATCAGGCCGAGCACATAGAGCGGCATGAAGGCAAAGTAGAAGCCCACCGTCCAGAACCAGAACGACAGCTTGCCCCAGAACGGATCGAGCCTGAAGCCGAACGCCTTCGGGAACCAATAGGCGATGCCGGCGAACAGGCCGAACAGCACGCCGCCGATGATCACGTTGTGGAAATGCGCGACCAGGAACAGGCTGTTGTGCAGCACGAAGTCGGCCGGCGGCACCGCCAGCAGCACGCCGGTCATGCCGCCGATCACGAAGGTCAGCATGAACGCGACCGTCCACATCATCGGCAGCTCGAAGCGGATGCGGCCGCGATACATCGTGAACAGCCAGTTGAACATCTTCGCGCCCGTCGGGATCGAGATGATCATCGTGGTGATGCCAAAGAAGGAGTTGACGCTGGCCCCCGACCCCATGGTGAAGAAGTGGTGCAGCCAGACCAGATAGGACAGGATGGTGATGACTACGGTGGCGTAGACCATCGAGGTGTAGCCGAACAGCCGCTTGCCCGAGAAGGTCGAGGTCACCTCGGAGAAGATGCCGAACGCCGGCAGGATGAGGATGTAGACCTCGGGATGGCCCCAGATCCAGATGAGGTTGACATACATCATCGGATCGCCGCCGAAATCATTGGTGAAGAAGTTGGTGCCGACGTAGCGGTCGAGCGACAGCAGCGCCAGCACCGCTGTCAGCACCGGGAAGGAGGCGACGATCAGGACGTTGGTGCACAGTGACGTCCAGGTGAAGACCGGCATCTTCATCATGGTCATGCCGGGGGCGCGCATCTTGACGATGGTGCAGATCAGGTTGACGCCGGATAACAACGTTCCCACGCCGGCAACCTGCAGCGCCCAGATGTAATAGTCGACGCCGACATCCGGACTGTAGGACAGGTTCGACAGCGGCGGATAGGCCAGCCAGCCGGTGCGCGCGAACTCGCCGACGAACAGCGAGCACATCACCAGCACGGCGCCGGACGTGGTCATCCAGAAGCTGAAATTGTTGAGGAACGGGAACGAGACGTCGCGGGCGCCGATCTGCAGCGGCACGACATAGTTCATCAGGCCGGTGACCAGCGGCATCGCCACGAAGAAGATCATGATCACGCCATGGGCCGTGAACACCTGATCATAGTGGTGCGAGTTCAGGTAGCCTTCGGAGCCATTGAAGGCGATCGCCTGCTGCAGGCGCATCATCAGCGCATCGGCGAAGCCGCGCAGCAGCATGACGATTCCGAGCACCATGTACATGATGCCGATGCGCTTGTGGTCGACGGTGGTGAACCACTCCTTCCAGAGATAGCCCCACAGCCGGAAATAGGTGATCGCGCCAAACAGCGCGAGGCCGCCGAGCGCGACCATGGCGAAGGTGCCGACGATGATCGGCTCGTGCAGCGGCAGCGACTCCAGCGTCAGCCGGCCGAAGATGATCTTTGTGAGCTCTGCTGTATCGAACATGATGGACCCTCACGAATCCGACTTTGAGGTTGGCCCCGTGATGAAGGATGCCTTGGACGGCCGCAGCAGGCCGGGCCGCGCCAGCCCGCGCCCCTGCAATGGCGTCCAGTCCAGCGGCGCCAGCACGGTCGGCGAAGAATCGTCGGCCATCCGCGTGACCTGATCGCCCGGCAGGCAGACGCCGCCGGCAACGAAGCTCGGCTCGGCGCCGAACACGGCGCCGCGGCCGGCGAACTTGTCATAGGCGAGCGGCAGCGTGTTGCGCACGCCGGCCATGCCCATGCCGCCCTGCGCGTCGATCGCCATCATCTCGCTCATGCACATCTTGCCGGGCTCGACGCACATGTTGAGGATGGCGCGGAACAGGTCGCTGTCAACCGAGGCATAGTGGCGAACCGGTTCATTGGCGCTCGGACGCTCGAGCGCAAGATAATCCTGCTTGTTGAGCTCCTGCCCACTCGCCTTGGCCTTGTCGACCCAGCCGGCGAAGTCCGCATCCGACAGGCCACGGAAAGCGAAGCGCATGCCGGAGAAGCCGGAGCCGCTGTAGTTGGCCGAGAAGCCGCGATAGATGCCGGGCTTGTTGATGACGGCGTGCAGCCGGCTCTGCATGCCCGGCATCGCATAGATCTGGCCGGCGAGTGCCGGAATATAGAACGAGTTCATTACCGAGGACGAGGTGATCCTGAAATCGAGCGGCCGGTTCACGGGAGCTGCGAGCTCGTTGAGGCTGGCGATGCCGTATTCGGGATAGATGAACAGCCACTTCCAGTCGAGCGCGACGACGTTGACCTCGAGCGGCTTGTCCTGCGGCGTCACCGCGCGCTCGGCGGAGATGCGTCCGAGCGTGCGATAGGGATCGAGCAGATGCGTACCCATCCACGTCACCGCGCCCAGGCAGATGATGATCAGCAGCGGCGCCGCCCAGATCAGAAGCTCGAGCTGGGTGGAGTGATCCCAATCCGGCGTGTAGGTCGCCGCCTGGTTCGACTGGCGGTAGCGCCAGGCCACGATGGCCGTGGCCGCCATCACCGGGATCACGATCAGCAGCATCAGTACGGTGGCGATGATCACGAGATCGCGCTGCTGGGCGGCGACGTCGCCGGAGGGCGCGAGCACGACCAGATTGCAGCCTCCGAGCGCGAGCCCCAGCGGCAGCATGCCTAAGAATTTCCAGTAACGCACGCTCAACCTCGTCGCACGGCGGATCTCTGAACGAGGCCTCACCTAGCGATCGGACGACACGGCCGACATTGGACAATTTGTCCAATACCGGAGCGGCGCCGAGGACGACAATTACGTGGCGACAATAGAGTACGAGAGGACTGCAGGCAGCGCGATGACACAGGCAGCGGCGACCGCCGACGGCGAAACCCATCTCTCCCGCACGCATGAGGCGCATCCGGGCGAGATCGCGATCGGCGTGATCGTCGGGCGCACGTCGGAGTTCTTCGACTTTTTCGTCTACGCCATCGCCTCGGTGATCGTGTTTCCGCGCCTCGTGTTTCCGTTCGCCGACGAGCTGACGCAGACGCTGTATTCGTTCGCGCTGTTCGCGCTCGCCTTCATCGCCCGCCCGTTCGGCAGCGTGATCTTCATGGCGATCGACCGCCGCTACGGCAAGAGCGCCAAGCTGATCACCGCATTGTTCCTGCTGGGCACCTCGACGGTCGCGATCGCCTTCCTGCCGAGCTATCACACCGTCGGTGCGGCCGCGATCTGGCTGCTGGCGCTGGCGCGGATCGGCCAGGGCCTCGCCTGGGGCGGCGCCTGGGACGGGTTGGCGTCGCTGCTTGCCATGAATGCGCCGGAGCACCAGCGCGGCTGGTATGCGATGATCCCACAGCTCGGCGCGCCGCTCGGGCTGATCGTCGCCAGCGTGCTGTTCGCTTTCTTCGTCGGCTATCTCTCCGCGGCCGACTTCTTCGACTGGGGCTGGCGCTACCCGTTCTTCGTGGCGTTCGCCATCAACGTCGTGGCGCTGTTCGCGCGGCTGCGCATGGTGGTGACGCCTGAATATGACGAGCTGTTCCAGTCGCGCGAATTGCAGCCGGCGCGCGTCATGACCACGATCCGGCACGAGGGCCGCAACATCGTGATCGGCGCGTTCGCGCCGCTGGCGAGCTTCGCGCTGTTCCACATGGTGACGGTGTTTCCGCTGTCCTGGGTGTTCCTGTTCACCAAGGAAACGCCGGCGCGCTTCCTCGTCATCGAGGCGGTCGGCGCGGTGTTCGGCGTCGTCGCCATTGTCGCGTCCGGCATGCTGGCCGACCGCATCGGCCGCAAGTCGCTCCTGATCGGCTCGGCGATCGCGATCGCGGTGTTCTCGGGCTTCGCGCCGCAACTGCTCGACGCCGGCCCGATCGGCGAGACCATCTACATGGTGCTCGGCTTCATCCTGCTCGGCCTGTCGTTCGGCCAGTCCTCCGGCGCGATCGCCGCCAATTTCGCGCGCACCTATCGCTATACGGCATCGGCGCTCACGGCGGACCTCGCCTGGCTGTTCGGCGCCGGCTTCGCGCCGCTGGCGGCACTCGTGCTGGCCGCCCATCTCGGCCTGCTCTCGGCCGGCGGCTACCTGCTGTCCGGCGCAGTCTGCACCCTGCTCGCGCTGTGGCTCAGCGCGCCGCGGCAGCTGCAGCAGGTGTGAGGCCTCACGCGCCGCGCCACTTGCGCTCCGCCTCGTCCCACGCTGCCAGCGGCTGCAGATCCGGCACCCATGCGAGCCCGGTCTTGGCATCCGACGACACCGCTTCCGGCGTCACCACCACATCGAGCAGCGCCGGTCGATTCGCGAGCGCGCGCTGGATGGCGGGGCCGAGCTGCTCCGCGGTCTCGACGCGCTCGGCATGCATGCCGAAGGCGCGCGCCATCGCGGCGTGATCGGCGAATTGCAGCCTGGTGCCGACCATCTTGCCATGGGTCACGGTCTGGTCGTGCACCTCGATCTGCCAGGCGCCGTTGTTGGCGACGACGATCAGCACCGGCGCCTTGTGGCGCACGGCCGTGTCGACCTCGATCGCGTTGAAGCCGAAGGCGCCGTCGCCGGTCGCGACCACCACGGGCTTGTCGGGAAAGGCAAGGCTCGCGGCGATGCCATAGGGCACGCCGATGCCGATGCAGCCGAACGGGCCGGGATCGAGCATCAGCGGCGCGCTCAGGCCGACGCGGGCGAACGAGAGAAAATCGCCGCCGTCGGTGATGACCACGGCATCATTGCCGATCGCCTCCTGCAGGGCCGACAGCACGCGGTTCGGATGCAACCGTCCGTCGCTGCCGGCCGGCGCTGTCGCCATGCTCTGGCGCAGCTTGGCCGCGCGCTCCTGATGCGCGGAGCGGAGCTTGCCAGCCCATTGCTTGTCGACAGCCGACTCGCGATTGCCCGCGAGCGCAACCATTGCCCGGAGAGTTTCCGCAGGTGATGCGAGGATTTCGGCTGCGCCGCGGCGATTGTCGCGCAGCTCGCTCGCGGTGTCGCTGATGCGGACGAATTTGGCGTCCTTGAACACGGCCGGCGAGCCGTAGGCGAGCTGGAAGTCGAGCCGGCGGCCGACCGTCAGCACCACGTCGGCGTCGCCCATGACGGCGCCGCGCATCGCGCCGACCACCGAGGGGTGATCGTCGGGCACGAGCCCCCTGCTCTCGCCGGTGTCGAGATAGACGGCGCCGAGCCGGTCGAGCAGCGCGATCAGCTCAGGGCCGGCGCCGCGCGCGCCGCGGCCGGAGATGACGAGCACGCGCCGCGCCGACCACAACAGCTCGACCGCCTTCTCGACCTCGGCCTGGTCCGGCCGCGGCGCCGCCCGCGGCTTCGGCGCGAGATGCTCCTCCAGTTGCAGCGCCTTGGGCACGATGCCGCGCAAGGTGTCGACCGGGAAATCGATGAACGCAGGTCCTGGCTCGCCGCCGTCGCCGAACGCGCGCGCGATCGCCTCGTCGAGCTCCTGCAGCACCAGCGACGGCTCGCGCACGGTGCGCGCGTAGCGCGTGATCGAACGCACGAGCTGGGTGTGGTCCATGTCCTGCAGGCCGCCGCGGTTCTCCTGCGGACGCGGGTTGCCGCCCGAGATCACCAGCACCGGCGCGCGCGAGACGCGGGCGTTGGCGATGCCGGTGATCGCGTTGGTCATGCCGGGCCCAGCCGTGACGAGGGCGACGCCGAGCTCACCAGTCAGCTCCGCATGCGCCTGCGCCATATGCACGGCCGCGCGCTCGTCGCGCACGTCGATGATGCGGATGCCTTCCGCATCGAGCCGCATCCAGATCGGCATGATATGGCCGCCGCACAGCGCGAACACGCGGGCAACGCCGCGGCGCTTGAGCAGGCGGGCGATCAGGTCGGCGGCACTGTCGGGGGAGATCTTCATCGGACCACTCCAGCGAATGAAGTTGCGATCAGCCCGGCGCGAGCCAGGCCACGAGCAGCGAGACGGTGAGGACGGCGAAGATGTGCGAGACGAGGATCGAGCCCGACGTGACACCCGCCTCGAGCCCATACAGTTTGGCGATCGTGAACGGCCCCGAGCCGATCGGCAACGCGCTGAGGATGACGGCCGAGTGCGACCAGAGAGGCGGCATCGAAAAGACGTGGAAGGCGAGCAGCGCGGTCACCGCGGGCTGCATCAGCAGCTTCAGCGACACCAGGATCGCGATTGATGTCGCATCGTGCGTGACGACGCGCTCCTGCGCCAGGAACAGGCCGATGCAGACCAGAGCGGCCGGCGAGGCCGCGCCGCCGAGCAGGCTGGTGAAGCTCATGAACGGCCCCGGCAATGCGAAGCCGCTGAGGCCGACCGCGAGTCCGGCGACGGGCGCGATGAACAACGGACTTGTCAGCAGCGAACGCGCCACCTTGGCGACGGTCGCGCCCAAGGTGGCGCCCTTCTGCAGATCCATCTCGACGACGACCATTGCGAACAGGAACAGCACGCAGGCCGTGAATAGAGTCGCGATGATCGAGGCCGGCGCACTGTCCGGGCCGAACACCAGGAGGCACATCGGAATGCCCATGAAGCCAACATTGCTGTAACCGGCATCGAGCCCCTCGATGCTGGCATTGGCGGCGCGGCGGCCGCGCAGGCGGCTGATCACGAAGCCGGTCGTGAAGGTCGCGGCGATGCCGCCGCAGAACGCGCCGATGAAGCCGAACTGGCTGACCTGCTCGACGCCGATCTTGGACATCGCGGTGAAGATCAGCGCTGGCAGCGCGAGATACACCGCGAAGCGATTGAGATTGTCGGTCGCGGTGCGGTCGAACACATTGAACCAGCCGCACAGGAACCCCGTGAGGATCAACGCGAAGATGGGAAGAGCGGAATTGAGGACAGCCTGCATCGCAGCTACATATCAGACGCGCCGCGCATTGCAGCGACCAACTCACGAAAATCTCTTCTTCAGCTCGCGATGCAGGATCTTGCCGGTGGCGTTGCGCGGCATCTCGGCGTCGGTGATGAAGGCATAGGACCGCGGCCGCTTGAAACCGGCCAGACGCTCCTTGGCCCAATCGACCAGCTCGTGCTCCTTCACCGTCACGCCGTCGCGCGGCACGATCACGGCGTGGACGCGCTCGCCCCATTTGTCGTCGGGCAGGCCGATCACGGCGATGTCCTTGACGGCCGGATGGGCCCCGACCTGCGCTTCGACCTCGGAGGGATAGATGTTCTCGCCGCCGGAGATGATCATGTTGCTCTTGCGGTCGGCGAGATGGATATAGCCGTCGGCATCGCGGCGGGCCATGTCGCCGACCGAGCAATAGTCGCCGCGGAACGCCTCCGCGGTCTTCTCCGGCAGGCGCCAGTAGCAGTCGAACGTGTGCGCGTTGCTCGAATAGAGCTCACCCGCCTCGCCGTCCGGCACCTCGTGGCCTGCCTCGTCGAGGATGCGGATCGGCGCGGCGCCGACGCATTCGCGCCCGACCGAACCCAGCTTGGTGAACTGCTCGTGCGGATGCAGCATGGTGACCCAGCCGGTCTCGGTCGCGCCGTAGAGCTCGTAGAGGCCGGACTTCGGAAACATCTCCATCACTTCGCGCTTGGTCTCCGGGCGCGCCGGCGCCGAGGAGATCATCAGCTTGGTGACCGCGCTGAAATCGTGCTCCGCGCGCAACCCTCGCGGCAGATCGAGCATCATGATGTAGTGCGTGGGGACCAGCGAGGTGAAGGTGGAGCCGCCATCGGCGAGCGTCGTCACCGCGTGCTCGGGATCGAAGCTCTTGCGCGAATAGATCGAATTGACGCCGCCGATATAGCCGAACGCGCCGAAGAAGTTCAGCGAATTGGCATGGCACATCGGCATCACCAGCAGCGCGCCGTCGTTGCGGCTCAGCTTCAGCTCGATCTCGGTGACCATCGACAGGAGGACGGCGCTGCGATGGCTGCGCAGCACGCCCTTCGGCTTGCCGGTGGTGCCCGAGGTGTACATCAGGGTCCAGGGATCGGACAGCGCGACCTGCTGATCCGGCTCGCGGTCCGCAGCCGCGGCGATGATGTCCTCGTAGCCGCGATAGCCTGCCGGACGCGGCTTGGTGCCAAAGTGGATGAAGCGGTCGTCGGCGATGCCGAGATCCTTGCGCGCCTCCTCGACCAGGCCCACGAGTTCGTCCTGCACGATGACGGCGGCCGCTTCGGCATTCTGCACGATGAACTGCATCTCGGGCGCGGTGAGGCGGAAATTGATCGGCAGCGCCACCAGCCCGGCTTTGGCCGTGGCCGCATAGATCTCGCACCATTCGACACAATTGTAGGCAAGGATCGCAACGCGATCGCCCTTGGCAAGGCCGAGCCCGAGCAGCGCGTTGGCGAGCCGGCACGCGCGCTCGTTCCACAGCGCAAAGCTCATCGCACGTTCGAGATCGCGGGCACCGGTGCGCTCCGGCGACATGCGCGCATGGGCCGACAGCATCTGCCCGAAATTCAAGAGATCCCTCATCGTCGTTTCCTCCCGGCAGCCGGGTTCACGACGCCGACTGGCGCGCGCCTCCAGCGGAGCGCGATGAAGATCGGCGACGGACTAGTTGATATCCCTCGTGATCCGCACCAGCGTCTGATCGACGAAGCTCTTGATGTCCTGGTCCGGCTTGCGGAACAGCTCGCGCTCGACCGTCAGCGTCCGGCCGGGCACCGTCTTCTTGCAGACCTCGCGCAGGAACACGCCCCCGACCGGCTGCTCGCCTGCTGTCGGCTGCTGCTCCTTGCACTCCCAGCCCTCGGCGCCATAGCGCGACTTCACCTGGTTGCCGAGCAGGAAGGCCTTCTTGCGAATATAGAGCCGCGCCTTCGGATCGGTCTCGATCGTCAGGCCGGTGACGGTGCCCTTGTCGTCGACCAGGACCGTCAGCAGCACGGGATGACCGGCCACCTTGGTGCCGTCCTGGCTGGTCTCCGGATCGAAATCGAAGCGCACCGCGTGCCGCGCCTGCGCGTCCGCTGGACAGTCGCGCCACGCCGACCACGCATTGAGCTTGCGATTCGGATCCTTGGCGCAAGTCAGATTGACATAGCCCTCATTGGGCAGGTCGCCGACGGGCATGCCGACGGTGATGTCGCGCAAATCGTAGTTCGGTACGGCCTGCGCCGAGGCCGTATGCATCACAAACGACAGCACGAACGTGGCGAAGATCGCAGCGCAGGTTGACCGCTTCATTTCGATGGCTCGCTTGCAGGCTTGGCGGCATTCGTCTTGTAGATGTCGCAGACCCGCGACGTGTTCCCGAAGAACGCGGTACACTCGTCGTAGTTCGGCTCGCCGCGGCCCTTGATGTGCGCGAGCACGTAATCCGCGACCGCCTGGATATCGTTGGGCCGCAGGAACACGCCGCCCTCTGGCGGCATGCGCTCGCCGACATCCTGGCGGCTCATGTCGTAGCACTTCGCCGTGTCATAGGAGTCGCGCGCAAAGTACGGCATGCCCGTCCCGGGCCGGCCGCAGGTCACGGTCTCGATGATCTGGTCACGGGTGAGCTGCGTCTTGCGCAGCGACAGCGCGTCGCCGCCATAGCCGCCACCGCCATTGCCATGCCATTTGTGGCAGCCGACGCAGTTCGCGCGCTTGAACACGGCCTTGCCGGCCTCGGTCGGATCCGTCGGCGCTGCGGACTGCGCCGACGCGAGCGAAGCGGAGCCGAGGACGAGAGCCGACGCCACAGCGAACGTGATCGCACTGAGTTTCATCTGATCTTCTTGTCGAACAGGGGATAGGGGCGGAGCGGAGGCGACGCCTCCGCTCCGCTGTCGACTTCACAGCGAGAAGACGTAGAGCATCGAGCCGGGCTGGATCTTCTTCAGCTCGGGCGTGGATTCGATGAACCACTTGTCCCAGGCGCCGCCGAGACCGACCAGGATCGCGACGTATTGCTTGCCGTCGACCGAGAACGTCACGGGAGGCGCATTGACGCCGCCGCCGGTGTTGAACTCCCACAGCTTCTGCAGGGTCTTGGCATCGAGCGCCATCACCTCGCCCGAGGGCTGGCCGGTGAAGACGAGATCAGGCGTCGACAGCATGCCGCCGAGATTCGGGAACGGCGTCTCCATCTTGCCGGCGATCTTGCCGGTGGTGACGTCGATCGCGGTCACGCTGCCCGTGATCTTGAACGGCTGGCTCGGTCCGCCGCCGGTCCAGAACTCACGCGGCTTCAGCTTGTCCTTGGTCGCTTCTTCCACGGTGATCCGGTTGCAGCTCTCGATGACAGGGATGTACCAGAGCTTCAGGTCCGGATTGTACGAGGTCGGCGGCCAGTTCTTGCCGCCCATGTTGCCCGGGCAGATGTCCGCGACCTTGTTCTCACGATGCGGCGACACCGACGCATTGTAGCGCTGCACCGGGTTCTTCGGATCATACTCGATCGGCTTTCCGGTCTCGGCATCGAGCCCCTTGGTCCAGGTGACCTTCTTGACGAAGGGCAGACCCCAAATGAACTTGCCGCTGGTGCGGTCGATCGCATAGGCAAAGCCGTTGCGGTCGGCCTCGAGCGCGAGCTTCAGGGTGGAGCCGTTCGGCGCGGGCACATCGACCAGGACGTTCTCGGCGACGCTGTCATAGTCGAAGGGATCGTTCGGCGTGTGCTGGTAGTGCCACTTGATCTTGCCGGTGTTCGCGTCGAGCGCCAGCGAGCTGTCGGTGTAGAGGTTGTCGCCGGGACGATAGGCGTTGTCCCAGTCCGGGCCGGGATTGCCGACGCCCCAGATGATGGTGTCGGTCGCCGGATCATAGGTGCCCGTGACCCAGGTCGAACCGCCGCCGGCCGCCGCCGCGTCGTTGCTGTCCTTCCAGGTCTCGCTGCCGGGCTCGCCCTTGGCCGGAATGGTGTGGGTGCGCCAGACCTCCTTCTGCGTGGTGAGGTCGGTCGCCGCGATCCATCCGCGGATGCCGTATTCGGCGCCGGCGACGCCCGAGATCGCCATGTTCTTCACGATCAGCGGCGCGCCGGTGATCACCTCGCCCTTGTCGGGATCGGCGACCTGACGCTGCCAGGCAACCTGCCCGGTTTCCTTGTTGGTCGCGATCAGGCGGCCGTCGAGCGTGTGCGACACGACGAGGTTGCCCCACAGCGCGACACCGCGATTGTCGACGCCGCAACAGGCGATCGCGCCGGCCCAGTCGTGATCCGTCTTCGGATCCATCTTCCAGACCATCTGGCCTTTGCCACCGCGCGCATCGATCTTGTACACCGAGCCCCAGCCGTCGGTGACATAGATCATGCCGTTCTCGACGATCGGCGTGCCTTCGAGACCGCCGTGGCTCCAGATGCCGCCGCCCTCGACGCCGCCGAGATGCATGGTCCAGGCGACCTTCAGGTTCTTGACGTTGTCCTTGTTGATCTCCTTCAGCGCCGAGAACCGCGTGCCCGAGTAGTTCTTATGATGGTGGAGCCAGTTGCCGGCCTCCTTGTCGGCGTTGAGCAGCCGCTCGGGGGTCATCTCGTCGGCGGCCTGCGCCGGCGACGCAAGCTGGAAACAGGCGAAGGCTGCGCTGGCCAGCAGCACCGCCCGCAAGGTTGACCTGACGTTTTTCCTCATCGTTTCCTTCTCCCATTATTGATTATGAGTTGGAGCGAATACCGCTCCGCCGAGCCCGAAGGCGGAGAGCAGCAGGCGACAAACACGCTTCAAGGGGACTTGCGAACCTCGACCTCCGTTTCGATGGATCCTGCTTTCTGGAACACGATCGTGCAGGTGAAGCGCCTGCCTGGCTCGAGCGGCTCCCGCGTCTGCAGCAGCATGACGTGATAGGCGGTCGGCAGCAGCACCAGCGTGCTGCCTGCAGCGATGGGAATGTTGGGAATGGAGCGCATCGCCGGAGCGCCTTCGCCGCGATCGACGGTGTGCCGCTCAGAGAAATTGGCGACCGGACAGCGCACGCGCATCAAGGCTTCCGGCGCGGTCGTGTCGTTCTTGATCGTGATCAGCAGCGGGATGTCGCGCCCCACCTCGGGCGCCGCCGGCACCCAGGCGTCGGACAAGGTCAACCCTTCTCCGGCCGCGGCGAGCGCAGGCGTCATCGCGCCGAACGACGTAACCGACGCCACCAGCAATGCGCGCGACACCGCCGACATCACACCGGCGCGCACGCTGCCCTCCGGGCGCACGGACCAGACCTGACCGCACTCCCGACTGGTCGGATCTTCCGACAACGGAGTCCCTCCCCTGTTTGGCCGCTTTTTAACTTGCCTTAGTGCGGCGCCTTTTCTGAATTCGTACTCTGAATTCGAATGCATCGCAAATCGATTTTCGGACTTGACATGCTAATGTCCGGCAAAATGTGATGGCCCATGCGAATCGTGCCCGCCGCTCCCTCTCTGGTCGACCAGGTCGTCGAGGCGATCACTGACGAGATCGTCAGTGGCGTTCTCACGCCGGGCTCGCGGCTGATCCAAGATGATCTGGCTCAGGCTTACGGGGTGTCGCGCCAGCCGGTTCAGCAGGCGCTGATCCTGTTGCGCGGCTGCGGGCTGGTGCAGAGCGCGCCGGGCCGCGGCCTGATCGTGGCGCCGCTGGACCCCGCCTTCGTCCGGGATCTCTATGAGATGCGCGCCGTTCTCGAAGGCCTCGCGGCGCGGCTGGCCGCCGAGCGCGCGAGCGAGCGTGCCGCGCGCGAAGGCCCGGCCTACATCGCGGCCGGCCACGAGGCGGTGAAGAGCGGGCTCGTCAACCGCAAGATCGAGACCGACATCGCCTTCCATCAATTCCTCGGCGACCTCTCCGGCAACGCGCTGATCGGCGAGACGATGGCGCCGCATTGGCCATGCCTGAAGCGGGTGATGTCCGACGTGCTGCAGAAGGAGCAGAGCATGTCCCGGATGGTCTGGGACGAGCACGAGGACATTCTTGCAGCCGTGATCGAGGGCCGCAGCACCGAGGCCGAACGGCTGAGCCGCGAGCACATTTCGCGCGCGGCCAGTGTGTTCATCCATCACCTCAAAATCCAGCAGGACAGCAACTCCAAGCAGCGGCGGACGCTCGCCGCGCGGAAACTCTCGGTATGACCCCATTCAGACCGACCTCGTCCGCCATGCGAGCGCCGGGCTCCGGGACGGCAGTCTCACACGCGCGACCGGACATCACACCTGATCCCGTGGAGGCCGTGTGCCACCGCTGAAGACACAGCCGAGCCTGACCGAACGCGTCTACGAGCGCATTCTCTCCGACATCGTCGGCGGCGAGCTGCCGGAATCCGCCCGCCTCATCCAGGACGATCTCGCCCGCGACCTCGGCGTCTCGCGCCAGCCGGTGCAGCAGGCCCTGCTGCTGCTGCGCAATCAGGGGTTCGTCCGCGACGCGCCGGGCCGCGGCCTGGAAGTCGCGCCGATCGACACGGACTTCATCCGCAACCTCTATGAAATACGCGCCGTCGCCGAGGGCCTCGCCTGCCGGCTCGCGGCGACGCGCGGCGCCGAGCGCGCGGCCGAGGAGGGCCCCAAGCTGATCGAGCAGGGCCGGCGCGCCGAGCGCGAGCATTCGGTCGAGAAGCTGATCGAGGCCGACGTCAGGTTTCATGAATTCCTCTACGAGATCTCCGGCAACTCCGTCATCCAGGACACCACCCTGCCGCATTGGCTGCATCTGAGACGTCTGATGGGCGAGGTGCTGATGCGCGACGAGACCCCGCGGCGGATCTGGGACCAGCACGAGGACATCCTGCGGGCGGTGATCGCGGGCGATGCGGAGACAGCCGAGGATCTCGCCCGGCAGCACATCACGCGGACCGCCACGGTGCTGCTGGCGCGGCTGTCGAAGCAGCGCGAGCCCGTGCCGGTCGCCACGGCGTCTTGATCACGTCGGACTTGGCCTTTGCCGGCGACATCCGGCAACCCTGCCAGGAATCCCGGCATCGCCTCGGACGTTCAAGGAAGATGAGGACGCTCAGCATCCCATGTCGGCGTCGGCGGCAGCCCCTGCGCGCATCGTCAAGCCGCCGGCAAGGTGAAAGAGAACGTGGCGCCGCCCTGCGGCTCGTTGCTGGCCAGCAGTTCGCCGCCGTGCTCGCGAACGATGCCGTAGCTGATCCACAGCCCGAGCCCCGTCCCCTCCCCGACGCGCTTGGTCGTGAAGAACGGCTCGAAGATGTGGGTCAGATGATCCTTGTCGATGCCGGGGCCGTTGTCGGTGATGCGAAAGGCGATCTCGCTGCCCTGGCGCATCACCGCGACCAGAAGGCGCGGCAGGTCGGTCGATCGCATCGCGTCGATCGCGTTCTCCACGAGGTTGACGATCACCTGATGCAGCTGGCCTTCGTTGCCGGAGATCCACAGATCCGGCTCGACCTCGATCTGGATGTCGACACGATGCTGCTTGGTGCGCCCCGCCCACAGCACGGCGGTATTGATCAGTCGCTCGATGTTGACGCGCTCGACCTCGCCGAGCTTCGAGAACGACAGGCGGCGCAGGTTCTTGACGATCTCGCTGATGCGCACCGCGCCTTCCAGCGTGCCATCGATCAGCGGGCCAAAATCCTCCAGGATGGCATCGATCCTGAGATCTTTGCGAAGCGCAGCGACATCATCCGCGACCGGCTGCTCGTGGATGGCATCGAGATAGCCGACCAGCGAGGTGCGGTAGCGCATCAGGGTGTGGATGTTGCCGTAGACGAAGCTGATCGGATTGTTCAGCTCGTGGGCCACGCCGGCGACGAGGCGGCCGAGGCTCGCCATCTTCTCCTGCTCGACCAATTGCCGCTGCGCCCGCTGCAGCTCCTGATGCGCCTTGTGCAGGGCCTCATAGGCGCGGCGCAGCTCGCCGATCGGGCGTCCCGTCAGCACCACGCCGATGAAGCGGCCGCGATGGTCATGCCGCGGCGAGCTGTTGATCGCGAACAGATCGGAGCTGACTCCGGCGGCCGCGGCAAAGCGCAATTCACCGTCGACCACATCGGCGCTGCTGCGCGGCGTCAGCAGCGCGGCGAGCTTGGGCCGATGATCGGGATCGATCATCTCGGCGATGTTGCGACCTGCGATGTCGGCCAAAGCCCGTCCCGATGTCTGCAGAAAGGCGGAGTTGGCCTGCTGTACGGTGCCCCTGGCGTCACAGACGACCAGGATGTCGGAGACGGACTCGATGACGTTGGTGACGAACGCCTGGGCTTCCTCGAGCTCGGCGTTCTTGTGCTCGAGATCGACCTCGTAGCGCAGCAGGTCGGAATAGACCTCGTCCATCTTGCGGATCACTTCGATCCACACGCCTTCGCGCTCGCTGTCGAGTTCGAGCGTGCTGCTGCTCGCGATCAGCTTGAGCAGCGTGTCAGCCCCGGACTCAGGAGAGTGAGTGGCCTTTGCCATGCTTCTTCAGATCGTATCTCGACAGTTTGTTCCGGAGCCCCACCCGGGACAGGCCGAGCTCGCTGGCGACGCGGCTGATGTTACCATCATATTTCTCCAGACAGTGAACGATGATGGTCTTTTCGAGATCCTCGACCTTGTCCTTCAGGCTCCCGGAACCATTGAGCTTGCCATTGGCGATCGCGGGCGCGGCGCGGCGGCCGCCGCGCCGGCCGGCAAACGGCGGACAGCGCAGTTCGTCGGCATCGGCCAGCACGGCCATGCGCTGGATCTCGTTCTGCAACTCGCGAACGTTGCCGGGCCAGTGATAGCGGGAGAATTCCTCCAGCGCCGCCGGTGCGAACCGCAGATGCGGCCGGTTGAACGATGTCTTCACCGCCGATAGCACGCCCTCGGCGATCAGCGGAATGTCCATCGGCCGTTCGCGCAAGGACGGCATGTGCACCGGAAACGCGGCGAGCCGGTAGTACAGGTCGCGCCGGAAGCGGCCCGCCTCGACTTCGGCCTCGAGATCCCGGTTGGTCGCGGCGACCACGCGCACATCGACCTGGCGCACGCGCTGCGCGCCGAGCGGCCGGATCTCGCTCTCCTGCAGCACGCGCAGCAGCTTGACCTGAAAGGCGGGGGATGTCTCGCCGATCTCGTCGAGAAAGATGGTGCCGCCGTCGGCGACCTCGAACAGGCCGATGCGGTCCTGATAGGCGCCGGTGAACGCGCCCTTCTTGCAGCCGAACAGCTCGCTTTCGAGCAGCTCATCCGGCAGCGCGCCGCAATTCTCGACCACGAAGGCCTTGGTGGCGCGCGCAGAGCCATAATGAATCGCACGTGCGAGCAGCTCCTTGCCGGTGCCGGATTCGCCGGTGATCAAGACCGAGATGTCGTAGTCGGCAGCGCGCCGGCCGAGCTCGATCACGTTGCGCATCGGGCTCGCGGCCGAATGCACGATGCGGTCGAAATCATAGAGCTGTTTGGCGGCGCCGCGCTTGACCGACACGACCTTCTTGATATGGGCTGGCGTGGCCTTCACGTCGACGCCGGCGGTCTCCGTCTCCTTCTGCAGCCGGTAGAGCTGCACGGCCTCGCGGACGATCTCGATCAGGCGGTCCGGCTGCCAGGGCTTCGTGATGTACTGATAGATGCCGGCCTCGTTGAGGCCGGCGATGATGTCCTCGGAATCCGAATAGCCCGAGATGATCATCCTGACAGGGTCGGGCCACATCTCGCGCACGCGCTTCAGGAAGCTGACGCCGGATTCCTGCGGCATGCGCTGGTCGCAGATCACCGCATGCACGATCTCGCCTTCGAGCAGCTTCTCGGCATCGTTGGTGTTGCCCGCACACAAGACCTCGAAATCCTGGTTGAGGACGCGCCGCAGCGCCTCCTGTGACCGGACCTCGTCGTCCACGACCAGTATCGTTCCCTGGATGCCCATCGCGCGTCTCAGCAGATCCGCGGCAGCTGCTCGCCCGACAGCCAGTCGACGATGCGGCCGCCGCCGAAGCTCGTCGCCATCTGGACGAAGCGATGATCATCGGCCACAGCTTCGCCGATCTCAGCCGCATCGCGGCCGAGCGGATGCGCCCTCATGGCGGCGAGAACGGCGCCGGCCAGCTCAGGCGCGACGATCGCGACCAGCTTGCCCTCATTGGCGACGTGGAGTGGATCGAGCCCGAGCAGCTCGCAGGCGGCCGCGACCGCCGGCTTCACCGGAATCGCTTCCTCCTGCAGACGGAAGCCCAGATTCGACTGCTGGGCGATCTCGTTCATCGTGGCCGCAACCCCGCCGCGCGTGGGATCGCGCATCAGCCGGATGCCGGCGCCGCCGGCTGCGACCATGTCGGCGACGAGACCGTGCAGCGAGGCCGAGTCGGAGACGATCTCGGTGTCGAAGGTGAGGTTCTGCCGCCGCGACATGATCGCCACGCCGTGGTCGCCGAGGCTGCCGGACAGCAGCACGCGGTCACCGGGCCTGGCCTTGTCGGCAGAGAGATCGAGGCCTTGCGGCAGCACGCCGACACCGGCCGTCGAAATGAACACGCCATCCGCCTTGCCGCGCTCGACCACCTTGGTATCGCCGGTGATGATCGCGATGCCGGCCTCGCGCGCCGCCTCGCCCATCGCATCGGCGATCCGCTTCAGGTCGGAAAACGGAAACCCCTCCTCGATGATGAAGCTGGCCGACAGATACAGCGGCCTGGCGCCGGCCATGGCGATGTCGTTGACCGTGCCGTGCACCGCGAGCGAGCCGATATTGCCGCCGGGGAAGAACAGCGGCGAGACGACATAGCCGTCGGTCGTCATCACCATGCGGCCGGCCGCGACGTCGAACGCCGACTGGTCGTTGCCGCGCGCCAGCCATTCGTTGCCGAACGCCTCGTGGAACAGGCCGGCAATCAGTTGCGCCATCGCGCGGCCGCCGGCGCCGTGCGAGAGGTCGACGCAACCGCTCTTGATGTCGAGCCGGCGCTGGTGAATGCTCATGACGCGAGCCTCCGCTGATGGTCGCGGAAGCGGCCATAGGTCCAATGCGCCGCGCAGGCGCCTTCCGACGACACCATGCAGGAGCCGATCGGCGTCTCCGGCGTGCAGGCGGTGCCGAACAGCTTGCAGTCCACCGGCTTCTTCAGGCCGCGCAGAATGGCCGGACACTCGCAGGCCGGATTGTCGGCGACGATCAGCTCGGACATCGCGAAGCGCAGCTCGGCGTCGAGATGCGCAAAGGCGGGCCGCAATTTCAATGCGCTCGCCGGAATGCTGCCGAGCCCGCGCCATTCGAACTGATCGCGCAACTCGAAGATCTCGGCGACCTCGCGGATGGCGCGCTGGTTGCCGCTGCCGGTCACCGCGCGGCGATACTGGTTCTCGACCTCGTGACGGCCGTCATTGACCTGCTCGATCAGCATCAGGACCGCCTGCATCATGTCGAGCGGCTCGAAGCCCGCGATCACGACCGGCTTGCCGTCATCGCGCGCGAACGGCGCGTAGGGCTCGGTACCGATCACGGTCGAGACATGCGCCGGTCCGACGAAGCCGTCGATCTCGATCGGCGTGTCGCTGTCGAGGATCGCGCGCATCGCCGGCGGGGTCAGCACGTGGTTGCAGAACACCGTGAAGTTCGACAATTGCTTCTTCTCGGCGGCCCGGATCATCACGGCGGTCGGCGGCGTCGTCGTCTCGAAGCCGATGGCGAAGAACACCACCTCGCGACCAGGATTCTGCTCGGCCAGCGCGATCGCATCCAGCGTCGAGTATATCATGCGGATGTCAGCGCCGCGCGCTTTCGCCTTGAGCAGCGAGGACCCGCGCGAGCCCGGCACGCGCATCAGGTCGCCATAGACGCAGAGGATGACCTCGGGGCGTTCGGCGAGCGCGATCGCCATGTCGATGCGCCCGGCCGGCAGCACGCAGACCGGACATCCCGGGCCGTGGATCATGCGCACATTGTCCGGCAACATGTCCTCGAGGCCATAGCGCGCGATCGCATGGGTATGGCCGCCGCAGAACTCCATGAAGCGATAGGCGCGCGCCGGATCGGCCTTGGCGCGGATGGCGCGCGCAAGCCCGGTCGCCAGTTCCTTGTCGCGAAACTCGTCGGCATATTTCATGGTCTGACCTCCGCCACAACCTCGCCCATCTGCCGGAGCAGGTCGAGCGTCTCGCGCGCCTCCTCCGGATCGATCCTGGCCAGCGCATGGCCGACATGAAGAATGACGTAGTCGCCGACGGCGATCTCCTCGATTAGCGCGATCGAGACCTCCTTGCTGACGCCGTCGATCGAGACGATCGCCATGTCGTCAGGCAAGAGCTTGATCACCTCGGCAGGAATGGCCAGGCACATCAGACGGTCCCTCCAGACACCATATTGTTTTGCATGAGATGCAGACCCGCCACCCAGGCCTGCCCGAGGCTGAGGCCGCCATCATTGGGCGGCAGCCGGCGCGGCAGCAGCGGGTCGAGGCCTGCGGAACGGCAGCCGCGCACGATCTGTTCGGCCAGATGCGCATTGAGGAAGCAGCCGCCGCTCAGCACGATCGTGCCGATGCCGGTCGCGCGCGACGCGCTCGTGATCCAGTCGACGCAGGCTTCGGCCAACGTGCCGTGAAACAGCCCCGCCGCTTCGACGGCGCCGGGATCACCCGCGATCAGATGCGCGAGCAGCGGCCGCAGCGACAGCACGCCATCGGCAATGGTCCAGCCGCGCTCCAGCGTCGCCGGTTCCCGCACCAGCGCCTCCAGCTTCATCGCCGCCTCGCCTTCGTAGCTCTGCACCGTGTTGACACCGAGCAGGCCGGCCACGGCATCGAACAACCGGCCGGCACTGCTGGTGACCGCGGCATCGGCACGATCCAGCAGCATCGGCATGTTTCGCGCCTGCGGCTGGGTCGCAAAACGCCACCCGATTTCGTCACCGCGACCAATATCGTGCAGCACGGAAGCCGCCATCCGCCACGGCTCCCGTGCGGCCCGGTCGCCGCCCGGCATCTTCAATGGAGCGAGATGGCCGAGGCGCTGGAAGCCCGCTCCGTCGCACGACAGCAACTCACCGCCCCAGGCGCCGCCATCGCTGCCATAGCCATAGCCATCCAGCACCAGCGCGAGGGCGGGGCTGGTCACGCCATGCTCGGCCATGACCGAGGCCGCATGCGCATGGTGATGCTGCACCGGCAGCGTCGGCAGACCGTGTGCCAGCGCGAACCGCGTCGACGCCATGTCCGGGTGCAGGTCATGCGCGATCGCGACCGGCTCGACGTCCAGGATGGAGGTGAGATGCGCGATCGTCTCCTCGAAGAAGCGGATCGCAGCCCCAGTGTCGAGATCGCCGAGATGCTGCGACACGAATGCCTCGTCGCCGCGCGTCACCGTCACCGTCGCCTTCAGCTGAGCGCCGACCGCGAGCACCGGCGGCATGGCGCGCGCGAGCCGGATCGGCTCCGGAACATAGCCGCGCGCGCGCCTGACGAAGCGGGGAACGCCGGCCACGACAGCAAGCACGGAATCGTCGGCGCGGATGACGATGTCGCGATCGTGGGTGACGATCAGATCCGCAATGTCGGCGAGGTCCGCGCGCGCCTCGTCATTGTCGGTCAGCAGCGGCTCGCCACTTGGATTGGCGCTGGTGCAGACCACCGCCCATGGTCCATCAGCGGCCGGCCGGCGCGCCTCCAGCGCATGGAAGATCAGATGATGCAGCGGTGCGAGCGGCAGCATCACGCCGATCTTCGAAAGGCCCGGTGCGACCGAGGACGCGACACGTTGGCGCGAGCGCAGCAGCACGATCGGTCGCGCCACCTGCTCCAGCAGCGCGCGCGCAGGCGCATCAATCTCGGCAATCTCGGTTGCAGCGTCGACCGTAGCGAGCATCACGGCGAACGGCTTGCCATCGCGCTGCTTGCGCGCGCGCAGCCGCTGGACGGCCTGCTCATCCCGGGCGTCGCACAGCAGCTGATAGCCACCGAGACCCTTGATGGCCACGATCCTGCCATTCGCGAGCACGGCTGCGATATCATCGATGCCATGGCTGAGCTGCGGACCGCAGCGCGGACAAGAGATCGCTTCGGCATGAAAGCGGCGCCCGGCGGGATCTTCGTAGTCGGACCGGCACGCCTCGCACATCGGAAAGCGCTTCATCGAAGTGGACGCGCGATCGTAAGGCAGGCGCTCGGCGATGGTGAAGCGCGGGCCGCAATGGGTGCAGTTGACGAAGGGATAGAGATGGAAGCGGCTATTGCGATCGAACAGCTCGGCCAGGCACGCGTCACAGGTGGCGGCGTCGGGCACGATCCGCGTCGTGACGCGCCCGCCCGTGCTCTGGGCGATCCGGAAGCCCGTGCTGCAATCGGCCACGATCGGCTCGACAGCGATGTCGTCGATGCGGGCCAGCGGCGGCGCCTGCCGCGGCAGCGCCGCGACGAAGTCAGCGACCTCGTCGCCCTCGACCTCGATCAGCACGCCATCAGCGTCATTGGCGACGAAGCCGCCGAGCCGATGGCGCGTGGCCAGGCCGTGGACATAGGGACGAAAGCCGACGCCCTGCACGGCGCCGCGGACGCGGAGCCTGAGGCGCGCATGGTTCGCCGCCGATGTCCGGCCGGGCGTGCTCATCCCCGCACCGCGTTCGCTGCGCTCGCCCGCATCCGCTCAGACTGCTTCCTGATCCAGGCGTAGAACGCAGAAAGGCCCTCGCCTGTCTTCGCGGAGATCGTCAGCACCTCGATCTTCGGATTGACGCGGCGGGCATATTCGATCGTCTGCGCAAGATCGAAATCGAGCACCGGCGCCAGATCGATCTTGTTGATCAGCATCAGCGATGATGCCGCGAACATGTCGGGATATTTGAGCGGCTTGTCTTCGCCCTCGGTGGTCGAGAACACGACGATCTTGCAAGCTTCGCCGAGATCGAAGGCGGCCGGACAGACGAGGTTGCCGACATTTTCGATGAACAGCAGCCCGCCGCGCAATGACGGCAGCCGGCCAAAGGCTTCGCCGACCATGGCCGCGTCGAGATGACAGCCCTTGCCGGTGTTGATCTGGATCGCCGGCACGCCGGTGGCGCGGATGCGCTCGGCATCGTTGGAGGTCTGCTGGTCGCCCTCGATCACCGCGACGGGCCGGCTCTGCTTGAGATCGGAGACGGCGCGCACCAGCAGCGAGGTCTTGCCGGCGCCTGGGCTGGAGACGAAATTGAATGCCAGCACGTCATGCGCGGCGAAGCGCGCGCGGTTTTCTGCCGCGAGCCGGTTGTTCTTGCCGAGAATGTCGCGTTCGATCTGGATGATGCGCCCGCTGGATAGACCGGCAACCTCCTGTCCGGCCGGATTGGCCGAACAGTCGACGTGGTCGGCAGCATGATCATGATGATGATCATGCGCGCGACCGTGATCATGATGGTGATCATCGTGATGGTGACCATGCTCGTGATCATGATGGCCGTAATGGTGATGATGTCCGGACTGATCATGGCTGTGATCATGTCCATGAGCATGATGATGCTCGCCGTGATCGTGATCATGATCACCGGTCTCGATGGAGGACTTGCCGTCACTGCAGCCACACACCGTGCACATTACTCGACCTCCAGCTCCTTGACCCGCATGTCCTCACCGCCCGTGACCTGCAGCTGATGACTGCCGCAGACCGGACAAGGCTGATAGCGTTGGCTGATCTCGACGCTGCGCGAGCAGCCCAGGCACCATGCCGTGCCCGGCTGTTCGATGATCTCGAGCGCTGCCCCCTGCAACAGGGTCTTCGCGGTCACCGCCTCGAAACAGAATCGCAGCGCCTCCGGCGCGACATGGCTGAGCGCACCGATCTCCAACCATACGGTCTTCACCGTGGAGAAGGCGCCCTTGCGTGCCTCCTGCTCGACGATCTCGACGATGCCTTCGCACAGCGCCATTTCATGCATCGGCCATCCCCCGGAACGCCAGGTGATAGCCGACGCAGGGATCGAACGATCCGACCATCGTATGGACGGCGTGGCGATCGACGGTGCCGCACAGCGCAACTCCCGTGAGGCTCCTCACGACAGGACCGCGCGGGTGAAAGTTCCATTCCGTCGGCGCCAGATACTCGAAACGCGAGACCGTGCCGTGCGCATCCAGCTCGATCGCGTGATGCAGCCGGCCGCGCGCGCATTCGACCGCGGCGGCGCCGCGCCGCGGGCCAAGCCCGTAGCTTGCGACGGCATGCGGGTCGGCCGCGGCGGCCTCCGCCTCACCCGCCTCGATCAAGCGGAGCAGCTCGGCAATCTCAGCGATCTTGGCTGAGAGGCGTTCGACGGGGCCGGCTGATGCCAACTGATGGCGCTCCGCATAGCGGGCCCAGACTCCGGTCTCCGGAACGCGGCCGTCAAGTTCGGGAGCCTCAGCAAAGGCAGATCCCACGTCGATCAATCGCGTGACGATGGCGCCATCATCGGCGGCCGACAGGATGTCGTGCTCGGCCGGCATGTGGCTCCATCCTCCATCATCGGCGGCCTTCCGGGCCGCGTCCATCATCGATGCAAGCGGAGTTCCCGGCAGAACCGGCTCCGCTGGCCAGCCTATGCCCAGAGCCACCATGCCCATCTTGATTTGAGACAAGGTTGCAGCGCGAGATTGCTGCGGGGCATCAGCGTCGGAAGGCGTCTGCAGCGAGGCGATCGCCTGCAACAGCCGTTGCACCGGCTGCGCGACACTGCGATTGTCCGCCATTGAAGCAATCAGCAGACCGCGCATGAGTTCGGCGAAGCGTTCCGCCAGCACGGCCTGGATCCGACGATGGCGCGTCGACGGCGCAGCCTGCTCGCCGCGGGCCGCCTCCAGCGCCGAGAGCAGCGCGACCTGGTGTGCACCGGCGCACAGCGAGAACAGCCGCGGCAGGGCCGCAAGCAGCATCTCGGCCGGCTTGCCGGCGAACAGCCGTTCCAGCGGCGGCCGCGTGCGCGGCTGAATGTCGACGCCGACGATCAGCTGATCAGCGACCGACAGCGTGACGTCGATGCGGTTGCGGAACGTGAGGGTCATGCGCGGCCCTCGGAAAGGGTCCCACGCAGGAACGCCCGGCGATCGATCGTGCTCGACGCCTTCGCAGCGCGTTCGGACGACAGGTCATCCTCCGGCGCCGTCATCAGCGCGGCCAGCGCGGCCTCCGCCGCCGCACGCGCCGCGGCCATGTCCGCGAACTCGAACATCGGCGAGAACAGCGAGCAGCTCGCGATCCGCCCGATCCCGGCGATATCACCGATCGTGAACTCGAACGAGCCGGCCGGAAGCACGATCTTGACGACGGATCCCGCGGAGCCCTGGGCGGCCGGAGTGACCACGTTCATGAACCAGGGCGTGACGACGATGCCGAGGATGCGGCCCTCGACAACCGAAAATCCAATCGCCTCGACGTCGAGCGCGTCGTGATAGATCGGCAGATCGCGCATCGCACGCGCGCCGATCTCGCGATAGAAGCCGGCGAGACGCTCGCCCCACGCGACCGGCGTGACGTCAGACGTGCCCTGCCCGGCCGCCTCAGCGCTCATGGCTCGACCACCATGAACTTGGCTTTCGGCGCATCGCAGTTCGGGCAATGCCAGTCGTCCGGCAGCGCCGCGAACGGCGTCCCCGGCGGAATCTGCGCGACGCCGTCACCTTCGGCCGGATCGTAGCGCGTCCAGCAGATGCCGCACTCCAGCAACACGTCATCAGCGAGATCGCTGCGAACACCGAAATTCTCGAAGCCGCCGCTCATGTGAAATAGGCCTCGATGATCTGGGTCAGGCGCTCGGCCGAATCCTCGAAATCCTCAGCCGCGGCGAGCGCGACCACCGGCACGCCGCCGACTTCGAGGGTGTCGAGAATGATCGTATCCATGGCGTTGAAGAACTGCACCGACCAGACATGGCGGATGCCGGTCGCGAGCACGCGGCAGGTGCCGTAGCCGCGCGACATCAACTGGATCGGGCCGTTGCCGAGCGTCTGCTGCAGGAAACTCATGTCGGCCGGGCTCATCGGCAGCAGCGTGAAGTTGATGGTCTGCGAGCGCTGGCCCGGTCGCCAGGACAGCGCGCGCTCGCGGATCTCGGCGAGCACCGGCAGCGCGTTCATCGTGCCCTCGGGCACAGGGCCGATCACGATGTCACCCGCGGTCAGATCGGCGGCGGCGCGCGACACGATCTCCGGCACGGCGCCGACCTCGATGTAGTCGTGGCGCTCATCCGCTTCCAGCCGCACCCGCCAGATGCCGGCGAGCACCGATTCCTGGATTTGAGCCAGCGTCCCGTCGGGAAGAGCCACGACGCCCGCGACCTCGCCCTCGCCCAGCACGTCGTCGATCAGCCGCCGCTCGAGATCGTTGAGGCCTTCGAGACGGAATAATTGCGTCGGTGCGCCGGCAGTCTGCGCCGCGATGGCGGATGCAATCGTCGACAGCAATTCGACCGCGCGCGGGCAGCTCCGCGCCAGCGCCTCCGAGTCGAGCGAGGCCAGCTTGGCCAGCGCTCCGGAAGCGGTCAGCCCCTTGTGGGAGGTATCGAGCGCCTCTTCGCCGATCGGAAAGATGTTGACCGGCTCCTCGGCTCCTTCAGGCGCGATCCAGAATCCCGGCTTCATCGCTCGACTCCCGCAGGCTGATGGACTGGGACGATGCTGGCGACGACCGCCGCCGTCGCGCCCTGCGGCCGGTCGATCAGCCGCGAGATGCGGTCGACATAGACAGACCAGTCCTGGATCTTGGCGATCAGGCCAAGCGTCTCCGCGCCGCGGCACAGGATCAGGCTCGGCTGCACGCGCACGCCAAATCGCGCCCCGAGCTCGGCCTCCGCGTCGCGCGCGATGATCGCGCCACGCAGCCGGCCCTGAAACGCCGTGATCAGCTCCGGCAGCACGATGGCCACGTCCAGCGCCTCCGGAAATCGCGCGGGATCCCCGGCCGACAGCAGCACGGCGACAAGCCCGGCGCAATCAGCCTCGGCGAGAAAGGCATCGACGGTGCCGGTATCGACCTCCGGCAACCCGCCTCGCGCGCGCGCGGGGTCACGCTGCTGCATTTCCATCGGTGTTTCTCCCTGACCAGTTATCGTTGCCATATTCCCCATGATCAGCAATCGACGTGCCAGACACCCACGCGGGGCCGGTAGCATCCAAGACATTGAAACATATTCGGTTTTTATTGCAACTAAGGATTGCGCAAGAAATCGGAAAGGTGCTTTCCAGAGAAAGCCTGCAAACTTACTTCATCTATGGAAATTCTGTTATCAGCAATCCGGCGCTGCCCGAGGGCATCACGCCGCTACCGCAAATGCTCCGGCAGCTCCGGCTCGCGCCCGATCAGATCCGCGAAGAAGTCATCGCAATTCTCGCCGTTCACGGCCGCCTGCAGGCCGCGCAGCGCCTCACCGATCAGCCGCGCTTCTTCGTCATCGAGCAGGCGAACGGCGTTGTCGATATAGACGAGCACCTTGGCCCCCACCGGCGGGTTCGACAGCAACAGCACCGAGACGCGGCGCTCCTCGCCGTCGAAGCTGCACAGTGCCGAGACGCCATCGGTCTCGAGGATTGTCATCGGCAGGCCAAGACACATGGCGGATTTCCTCGCGGCGCGGTCACTCGGCCGGGCGCGCCCGCAGCTCGTAGCTGTGATGGTCGATGTCGTTCGCAAGCAGGCGTTCGTCGCCGGCGAGCGGTTCACGCCGCGGCACGGCGGGTGCGCCCCATTCCGCCAGCAGGGCGCAGGCCAGCTCGATCGACGGCCCGATCTGCGCGAGGACAGGCGCGGTCAGCGGCCCGCCCCAATCCTCGAGGTCGAGCGGCTGGCAGCCGATCAGCGCAAGCCGTTGCGGATAACGGCCGAGCAGGTCGGCCGCGCTCAGCACTTCCTGGAAGCCCGTCTGGTGCAGGCTCATCTTCTTGGCGCCGGTGAAGCGCGGCACCTCGTCGTCCCGGACCAGCTTGAGCTCGCCCGGCACGAGGCCGTAGTCGATGGCGTCGAACACGATCAGACTGTCGGCTTCCTCGACATAGTTGACGAGGTAGAGTCCTTGCGTGCCGCCATCGAGGATCGTGACGTTGTCGGGCACGGTGAAGCGGCGGTAGAATTCCTCCACCACCCGCACACCGAAGCCTTCGTCAGCCCAGAGAATGTTGCCGATCCCGAGCACCAGAATGCGGTCGCGCCCGCGCTCATCGACCATGCCGGCCCTCCTGTCAGTCGCGGAACTGCCGCTCGCCCGAGATCATCGAGGAGATGATGCTCTGGCGCGACATGATGTCTTCGCGAATGGCGGCATAGACGTGCACCATCACGAAGGTGACCAGCGCCCACATCCCGAGATGATGCCAGGTATGGACGTCCTGGCTGTTCGGCCAGATGGCGAATACCCAGCCGAACAGCTTGTGCTGCCAGCTGTCGATCCCGGTGCCTTCCGAATAGAGCGCAAAGCCGGTGACGATCATGAAGGTCACGAACAGCGTGAAGCCGGTGAACATCGCCGTCTGCGCCAGCGGATTGTGGCCGACATACATCTTCGGCTCACGTTCCAAGAAGGCGTACCAGCGGATCTCGTGCAGCACCTCCTTCCAGAATTGCTTGCGATGCACCGGAATGTAGAAGATCTGCCGGGAGTGGTGGTTGCCGACGAAGGCCCAGAAGATGCGGGCGAGGAAGAACACCGCCAGCACCTGTCCGGCCGCGAAATGGGCAAAGCGGATGTAGCCCATCACGAAATTCGCCGACGCCTCCCCCGACACCGTCGGCAGCGGTGATCCGATCAGATAGCCGGTGATCATCAGAACGATGATCGCGAACGCGTTGACCCAGTGGCAGATGCGCACCGGCGCTTCGTAGACATAGACCGTGGGCCGGCCGACCGCATGCTCGCCGGCGGCGTCGGCTGCGATCGCGGCGATGTCCGTCCCCGACTCGGGCGGGCGTGCAACTGCATCCATCATGACCCTGCTCCCCGTGCTACCTGACCTTGACCTTGGCCAGCTCCTGGCCATCCGGACTCATGACGTGCGTCGAGCAGGCCAGGCACGGATCGAAGGAATGGATCGTGCGCAGGATCTCCAGCGGCTGCTCGGGATTGGCCATCGGGGTGTTCATCAGCGACGCCTCGAATGCGCCGATGTTGCCCTTGGGATCCCTCGGCGAGCCGTTCCAGGTCGTCGGCACAACGCACTGGTAATTGTCGATCTTGGTATCCTTGATCTTGATCCAGTGCGCGAGCGCGCCGCGCGGCGCCTCGGTGAAGCCGACGCCCTTGGCCTCCTTCGGCCAGCTCTCCGGCTTCCATTTGTCGACATTCGCCGTCGAGCTGTCGCCGGCCTTGATGTTGGCGATCAGCTTGTCCTGGAAGTAGCGCATCTGCCGTCCGGCCCAGACCGATTCCAGCGCACGCGCCGCGGTGCGGCCGAGCGTCGAGAACAGCGCGGTCAGAGGCAGGTCGAGATCCTTCAGGAACTTGTCGACCGGGTCCTTGAACTCCGCCTTGTTCTGCGCATAGCCGACGACCCAGCGTGCGAGCGGCCCGACCTCCATGGCGTGGCCGCGCCAACGCGGCGCCTTGATCCAGGAATATTTGCCGCCCTCGTCGAGCTCCTTGATGTCGGTCTTGGTGCCCTTCGCGTTGGGGCCAAGCACGTAGTTCGGCTCGGTGATGCCGTCCCAGGGATGCAGCCCCTTGGTCTCGTCGGGATATTTGTACCAGGAGTGAACCACGAACTCCTGGATCTCGTCCGGATTGGCATGATCGACCGGAAACACCTCCGACAGATTGCCGTTGATGATCGCACCGCGCGGCAGCTTCAGGCTCTTGGCCGAGTAGTCGTTGGCATGCTCGGGCACGTCGCCATAGGCGAGCACGCTCTTGCCGGACAGGCCGCCGCCGTAGAGCCAGTCCTTGTAGAACGAGCCGATCGCGGCCACGTCGGGAAGATAGACCAGCTCGTTGAACTCGATCAGGCGATCGATGATCGACGAGACGAGATTCAGCCGCTCGATGTTGATGGCGCCGACCGCGCCGGTGCCGTCGATGTTGATCGGACACGGCACGCCGCCCACCAGCCAGTTCGGATGTGGATTCTTGCCGCCGAAGATGGTGTGGATCTTGACGATCTCCTTCTGGAAATCGAGTGCCTCCAGATAGTGTGCCACGGCCATCAGATTGGCCTCAGGCGGCAGCTTGTAGGCCTTGCTGCCCCAATAGCCGTTCTTGAACGGACCGAGCTGGCCGGACTCGACGAACTTCTTGAGACGGGTCTGCAGGTCCCTGAAATAGCCGGGCGACGACAGCGGCCAGCTCGAGATCGACTGCGCCAAGGTCGACGTCGCCTTTGGATCGGCCGAGAGCGCCGAGACCACGTCGACCCAGTCCAATGCGTGCAGATGATAGAAGTGCACGACGTGGTCGTGCACCTGCAGCGCAAGCTGCATGAGGTTACGAATGGAGTTGGCATTCTCCGGAATGGTGATGCCGAGTGCGTTCTCGACCGCGCGCACCGATGTGAGCGCGTGCGTTCCGGTGCAGACGCCGCAGATCCGCTCGGTGAAGGCCCAGGCGTCGCGCGGATCGCGGTTCCTGAGGATCACCTCGATACCGCGCCACATCGTGCCGGTGGAGACCGCATTGCGGATCACGTTGTCGGAATCGACGTTGACCTCGACCCGCATGTGTCCCTCGATGCGGGTGACCGGATCGACGACGATGCGCTTGCCGGAATTGTCGAGATTGAAGCCGTTGGGAGTCTGGATGCCCATCGTTGCCTGTCCTGAATTCGATCAATGATCTTGCTTGGCGTTTTCCTTGGCGTCGTCGCGTTTGGTCGCGAGACGCTTGACCGCCGTGACCGCCGCATGCGCTGCGACCGCCGCACCTACCGTGCCCGCGGCCACCATGCCGACCTGGTCGGCGTTGTGCTCGATGCCGAACTGCTTGATGTTGGTGAGGCGGTCGTAGAACGAGCCCTTGTCCCAGAAGCCGTCCTCCGAGCAGCCGATGCAGCCATGACCCGACTGGATCGGGAACGATACGCCGCCATTCCATCGCACCGTCGAGCAGGCGTTGTAGGTGGTGGGGCCCTTGCAGCCCATCTTGTAGAGGCAGTAGCCCTTGCGCGCCGCCTCGTCGTCCCACTCCTCGACGAACTGGCCGGCGTCGAAATGCGGCCGGCGATAGCACTTGTCGTGGATGCGCTGTGAGTAGAACATCTTCGGCCGGCCCTGGCGGTCGAGCTCTGGCAGCTTGCCGAAGGTGGTGATGAAGGTGACGACGCCGGTCATGACCTCGGCGATCGGCGGGCAGCCCGGCACCTTGATGATCGGCTTGTTGGTGATGACCTTGTCGATCGGCGTCGCCTGCGTCGGATTCGGCTTCGCCGCCTGCACGCAGCCCCAGGAGGCGCAAGCGCCCCAGGCGATGATCGCCATCGCGTCCTCGGCCATCATCTTCAGCTTCTCGACGAACGGCTTGCCGCCGTCGATGCAGAACATGCCACCTTCGTTCAGCGGCGGATTGCCCTCGACCGCGAGAATGTACTGTCCCTTGTACTTCGCGCGCGTCTCTTCGAGGATGGCCTCGGCCTGGTGGCCGGCCGCCGCCATGATGGTGTCGTCATAGTCGAGCGAGATCATCGACAGCACGGCATCCTTCACCAGCGGATGCGCCGAGCGGATGAAGCTCTCCGAGCAGCAGGTGCATTCGAGCCCGTGCATCCAGATGACCGGCGTGCGCGGCTTGGTCTCCAGCGCATTGGCGATGCGGCTCGCCGCGACCGGCCCGAGCCCGAGGCTCGTCGCCGTCAGGCTGCAGAATTTGTGAAAGCTGCGCCGCGTGATGCCCTGACGCCGGATGACGCTGTAAAAAGTTTCCGTTGCCGCGCCCATGAGTCCTCCCCCTGATATCGCGTTGGCGATCGTGTGATCGCGTTCTGGCGAGAAGGACAGCAAGATGCGGGCCAGCATCATCCCTGGATTTGAATCATAATGATTCCAGATGCTTGAAGCAGTGAGGCCGCAGCGGCTAAGGCTTCGACAGCGGATCGCGCGCGATAATCGGAAATCACGCGCTTTGCACCGACAAGCTTGTTTCCGCTTGCTGCCTACCTGTGTGCAGCGCGCTCAATGCGCCGTGCAGACCATGCACGGATCGAACGACCGCACGACGTGCTGGATGCCGACCGCACGAGCGCCGGCATCGCCGACCTCGGTGCCGACCAGCGCCTGTTCGAGCGGACCGGCTATCCCATCCGCGTCGCGCGGAGAGAAATTCCAGCTGGTCGGCGCGATGATCTGATAGCGCTCGATCCGGCCCGAGCGCACCGCGAGCCAGTGGCCGAGGCTGCCGCGCGCAGCTTCCACGAGCCCGACGAAATTGCCGTCGGCCGCGCCGGCGCTGTTGTCGCAGAACGGCTCGTTGAGACGCAGCGCCTTGATCCAGTGCTCGATCGACAGCGCGAGCCGCGCGGTCTCGATCAGCCGGGCGATGACACGATTGCGGACATTGCTGCGACCGCCCGCGAGCAGCGCGGTGATCAACGGCTGACCGTCGATGGCCTGCCTTGCGAGAGCGCCGACCTCGACCGGCTCTCCCGCGAGACGCGGCGCCTTGCACCAGCTATAGGCGTCGGCTTTGTCGGCATCGGGCACGGTGCGGCTCTCGGCCGGATCGAGCGACGTATCGTGCATCCAGGCGTGCGAGACGTCCTCGGTGATGCCGTCCGACGGCAAAGCCTGGACCTCGCCGCTGCTCGTGCGGACACCAGCACGAAAACGGGCCCCATCGAAATCGTGATACGCGCCGAAGCTCATCAACAGACCAGGTCCGCTGCCGAGGTCGGCGAGCGCGAGCCCATCGGCCAACCTAAGGAAATGCGCGAAGTCGCCGGCGCGGCCCTCGCGCCAACGGTCGAGCTCGTCCGATGTCGACAAGGCGAGCACATTCTCCAGCCTGTCGGCAAACACGACGCGTTCAAGGAAACCGCGAAACGACGCCGCGATCGCGTTGAGCCGCACGCGCTCGCCGAGCTCGATCGCGCGCGTCGTTCCACCCGGCTGGAAGGCGAGACTGTGCGGCCATTTGCCGGCGATCAGGCCCATGATCTCGAGCAGTCGCGCGCGCGCAGGCAACGCTTCGCGAGCCGCGCTGCCCTTCGTCGCCGCGAAGCGCTCGGCCGCAGCCGAATGCCAGGCATGCGAGGCGTAGGCGTCGCGGGCGAAGTCCGGCATGAAGAAGATGTAGAAATGCGTCAGATGGTCCGCCGCGTTCTCGGCCGCATGGGCAATGTTGGCCGCGAGGATGCCGTTTGGCGCTGCCGCAATGCCCATGGCCTGGCGCAACGCGGCGGCGGCGGCGATCGATTGCGACACCGAGCAGATGCCGCAGATTCGCGGTGCGATCACCAGCGCGTCCAGCGGCGGCCGCCCCTCCAGGATCTGCTCGAAGCCGCGATAGAGCGGCGCCGTCACTTCCGCCCTGGTGACGCGGCCGCTCTCGATATCGAGCCTGACCTCGAGGTCGCCTTCGACACGATTGAACGGTCCGACCGTGATCCGCGTCATGGACGGCGCTTGTCACTGGCCCGGCCCGGCGGCACCACGACGTGATCCGCCGTCGCATTGACCCGTACGCGGCGCGGCGTGGCCGATTTCGACAGCGCGGCGAGCGCCACGAACCAGGCTTTCGGCATGTCAGTCGGAAGGCCTACGGGAATGCCCGCGAGCTTCGCCGTCTCCAGATAGTTCTGCGTGCTCTCGAAGCCCGGCGAGGTGCAGGCGATGCAGGCGTACCCGCCCTTGGTGCAGGAGCCGCCGCCATTCCAGGAGCGCTGATTGCAATCGCCGACCGCCTGCGTCGCCCGGCAGCCGAGATGCTCCATCAGGCAGCCGCGCTCGGACATCGTCTCAGCGCTCGCCTTGAACTCGTAGAACTCGTTGCGCGAGCAGCCGTGATGAGCCAGGTGATTGGCGATGAAGGTCGGACGGCCGACTGCGTCGAGGCCGTCTGCCGTCAGATCGCCCGAGGTGAGCGCCAGCAGGCTTTCCATCATCCAGCCCGGATGCGGCGCGCAGCCTGCGACGTTGATCACCGGCAGCCCGCGTTTCGAGCGGAATCCCGCGCCGAGCGCGCCGCCGATGTCACTGCCCTCGAACTGCAATCCGACCGCGTCGGTCGGGTTGATGCCGGCAGCAGGAATGCCGCCATAGGCCGCGCAGCTGCCGACGGCGACGACGTAGTCGGCCAGCGGCGCCAGATCGAGCAGCCAGTGATAGATCGAGCGGTTGGTGCCGGCGAGCATGTTGAAGCGGCCGCTCAGATGCGGCCCGCGTGCGACCGAGCCTTCGAGCACCAGCAGATCGAGCCGCTCGCGGCCGTCGCGGATCGCTTCCAACAGTTCGACGACTTCGTCCCCGGTCTCTTCGCTGACAGAGGGGTGCCAGATCAGGTCGATGCCGGACTGGCGCAGCTCGTCGAACCAGCCGGACGCGCCGCTCTCCAGGATCGACATCGTGCAGCCGCCGCAGCTCGCGCCCTGCAGCCACAGCATTCTGGTCATTTCGTCCGAGCCGGCCATCATCCGCACCCGCGCGCTCGATCCTACTTCGCCCTCGGGTTTAGCGCCCCGGCGCGAACACTGGCAAGCTCCTCACCCCGCGCATCCTCGGAACCGCCCGGACGGCGGCCAAGCAGCGCGGCACCCGCCCAGATCAGGCCGAACAGTCCGATGGCGACGATCCCGAGGTTGGCGAGATCATCGCCCAGCGCAGTGACGACCTCGGCCCATCCGCCGGCGAAGCCGAGCCGGGGCGTCAGCAGCGCGACGGCCTCGACGCCGCCGATCACCAGCGCGATCGCGACCGAGGCGCCGGTGATGACCAGATTGTAGCGCCGCTTGCGCGCGGGATCCGTGAACGCCCAGCGATAGGCGCCAGCCATCAGCATGCTGTCGGCGGTGTCGACGGTGGCCATCGCCGCGGCGAACAGCGCCGGGAATACCAGCACATGCGCCAGGCTCGCCCCGCGCGCCGCCTCGGTCGCCGACAGGCTCAGGAGCCCGATTTCGCTGGCGGTGTCGAAGCCGAGGCCGAACAGGAAGCCGAGCGGGTACATGTGCCAGGCGCGGGACACGACGCGGAGCACCGGCCGCAGCAGACGAATGAGCAGGCCCCGCCCGGCGCTACCGGCGGCATCCATGTCGGAATGGGGGTGGGATGGGCGGCGCCAGAGGTTCACGAACAGCACCAGATTCGCGAAGGCGATCAGCAGCAGGAAGCCTGCGGAGACCGAGGTGCCGATGGTGCCGCCGATCGCACGGATGGCGCTGTCCTCACTCAACAGATCTGCGCCGGCCACCAGGCTCACCACGAGGGTGGCGATGACGACGACGCTGGAATGGCCGAGCGCAAAATAGAGGCCGGCGGCGCGCGGGGCGCGACCGTCCTGCACGAGCTTCCGCACCACATTGTCGATCGCCGCGATGTGGTCCGCATCGACGGCATGGCGCAGTCCGAGCAGCCAGGCCAGCATCGCGGTGCCGACGATGGCGGGCCGGTCGGCGTAGAGCGCGAATGCCCAGGCCCAGGCCACCGCATTGGCCGCGACCAGCCCAGCGACGAGCGCAACGGTCCTGCCGGGCTGCGACCGCCACCACAGCAGCCGCGGGGCACGAGGATGATCAATTGGAACAATCGTCATACTCGAACTATAGCAAGAGCCAGGCCAGTTCGGTAAAGCCCCGCTGCAGGCGAAAGCTACAGGAAAAAATCGGCTGCACTTGCCGGATCGCCCGCTCGCTTGGCAACCCGCTATCCAGTCGCGCACAGATCGTGACCAGCGGCGGGACCTCTCTCGTCCCCTCCCCCTTCACCGCGCCGAGGCACTCTGCGCCGCAATCTCGCGCCGCACGACCGCCTCGAACTGGCTTGAGGGCGCGGCGAACATCAGCCGGGTCTCCTCGTGGAACGCCGAGAAGATGCCGACCACGGCCGGCGTGCCGCCGACCTCGGCCAGGATCGGCGAGCCCGAATAGCCGAAATTGGCGAGGCAATGCACCGTCAGCAGACGGGCATCGCTGGTCATGCCGGCGCTGCAATTGCGCTGGCCGGTCGGCGAATAGCGCCGCTCCTGGCCGTAGCCGATCTCGGAAATGGCGCCAGCCTTGGTCGCAGCCTGCAGTTCCTCGCGCGTCAGCGCCTTGACCGCGACCGGCTTCGACGGCAGCGCATCCTTCAGCACGATCAGCGCCCAATCGGCGGGCGAGCGGTCGAGCGACCATCTGTCGTGCCGGGTCGGGACGAAGTCCGGCGCCACGATCAGCTTGTCGGCGACCGACGATGCCGCCGGCGTGCCCCTGTTCATGCCGGCCAGGAAGCGGACGTTGCCGGGGCTGACCTGCGCGACGCCGTTGAACACGCAATGCGCCGCGGTGAGCACGACGCGCGGCGCGACCAGCGTGCCGGTGCACCAGCCGCCGGTCGAGTATTGCGCGACGGTGACGACGCCGATCGACGACGCCGGCCACGAGGTGGGATCGACGACCTCGCCGATGTGGCGGTCGAGCCCGAGCAGTTGCTCCGGACGCGGAGTGGCGATGCCGGCCTCCGCCGATTCCGGCTTTGGCCGCCAGGCCGCAATGGCGCTCTGGGCCTGGACGCGCTGCGGCTCCGTCAGCTTGACCCTCTGCACGTCGCGGCCGGCCGATCGCACGCCGCTGCGACCCGCCATCACCAGCCAGGCGTAGCCCTGCACGACGTCCTGCTTCACGCCGCGACCGTCGAGCAGCATCAGGCCCAGCATGTATTGCGACTGGGCGAAGCCCTGCGCTGCCGCGCGGCTGAACCAGCGGCCGGCTTCGCCATAATTGCTCGCGACACCTTCGCCGTTGACATAGGCGATGCCGAGATAATGCTGGGCGACGGCGAGGCCCTGATCGGCGGCCTTGCGATACCACGCCAGCGCCTCGGCGGGGTTGCGCGGTTGGCCCCAGCCGAAGGCCTCCATGAAGCCGACGTCGAACTGCGCCCGCGCATCGCCCTTGGCGGCCAGCGGCAGCAGGCGGCGCATCGCCGCGGCGTGTTGTCCGTTTCCCGCCGCGGCGACCGCGTCTTCGAGCTCGGCGGCCGCGGCGCCCGCCGCGCTGCCGAGCAGGACGGCTAGAGATATGATGATGATCTTGATCAAGGGCGTCCGCTGGGACCGAAACATCGTCAGGGGCCGCCGAGCTGACATGATCAAGACGGCGGCGGCGTGGCGGAAAGCGGACCACGATCTCCTCAATCGGGCCCCCTCGCGCCTCACACCTGCTTCATCCTCACGCCCGATCGCCCCTTACACCTGCTCGCTCTTGGCGAAGCGATCATCGAGCGCATAGCCGGCGCCGCGCACGGTGCGGATCGGGTCCTGCTCGCGGCCCGGATTGAGCAGCTTGCGCAGGCGGCCGATATGGACGTCGACCGTGCGCTCGTCGATATAGATGTCGCGGCCCCAGACGCTGTCGAGCAGCTGCTCACGGCTGAACACGCGGCCGGGATGCTCCAGGAAAAACTCGAGCAGGCGGTATTCGGTCGGGCCGAGATCGATCGGCCGTCCCGAGCGCGCCACGCGGCGCTTCTCGCGGTCGAGCTCGATGTCGCCATAGGACAGCACGGTCGCCAGCCGCTCCGGGCTCGCCCGCCGCAGCAGGCCCTTCACGCGCGCCAGCAGCTCCGGCACCGAGAACGGCTTGACGATGTAGTCGTCGGCGCCGGTCGCGAGGCCGCGCACGCGCTCGCTCTCCTCGCCGCGCGCGGTGAGCATGATGATCGGCAATTGCCGGGTCTCGGACCGCGCCCGCAGGCGGCGGCACAGCTCGATGCCGGACAGGCCCGGCAGCATCCAGTCGAGCACGACGAGATCGGGAACGCGCTCCTTCAGCCGTGTGTCGGCCTCGTCTCCGCGCGCCACCGTCTCGACCTCGTAGCCTTCGGCCTCGAGGTTGTAGCGCAGGAGCGTCGTCAGCGCCTCCTCGTCCTCCACCACCAGAATTCGGGCGCCCATGTCAGAACCGTCTCTCTCAGTTGCCGGGGATCGTCGATGCGAAGCTCGTCATGTCGCCCTTCGGGCGCTTGTCCATGATCTGCTGGCCTTCGATCATATAGAAGACGGTCTCCGCGATGTTGGTCGCGTGATCGCCGATGCGCTCGATGTTCTTGGCGCAGAACATCAGATGGATGCAGAACGAGATGTTGCGCGGATCCTCCATCATGTAGGTCAGGAGTTCGCGGAACAGCGAGGTGCAGATGGCGTCGACCTCCTCGTCGCCCTTCCACACCGTCATCGCCGCCGGCAGGTCGTGCGCGGCATAGGCGTCCAGCACCGTCTTGACCTGCGACTGCACCAGGTCGGTCATGTGCTCGAGCCCGCGGATCAGCTTGAGCGGATGGAAGTCGCTCTCCAGCGCCGCGACGCGCTTGCCGATGTTCTTGGCGAGATCGCCGATGCGCTCCAGATCGGTGGCGACCCGCATCGCACCGACGATCTCGCGCAGGTCGACCGCCATCGGCTGTCGCCGGGCGATGGTAAGAACGGCGCGCTCCTCGATGATGCGCTGCAGCTTGTCGACCTCGGCGTCGGTGGCGACCACCTTCTGGCCGAGTGCGATGTCGCGCCGCACCAGCGCATCGACGGAATCGACGATCAGCCGCTCGGCGAGGCCGCCCATTTCCGACACCAGCCGGGTGAGATCCTGCAGATCGCTGTCGAACGCCTTGGCGGTATGTTCACTGGCCATGATGATCTCCTGAAGTCAATGTCGTCGGCGTCAGCCGAACCGGCCGGTGATGTAATCCTGGGTCCGCCGATCGCTCGGCGAGGTGAAGATCTTGCTGGTGTCGTCGAACTCGATCAGCTCGCCGAGATACATGAAGGCGGTCTTGTCGGAGACGCGCGCCGCCTGCTGCATGTTATGCGTCACGATGGCGATCGTATAGTTTTCGGCGAGCTCCTGGATCAGCTCCTCGACCTTGGCGGTCGAGATCGGATCGAGCGCCGAGCACGGCTCGTCGAACAGGATCACCTCCGGCCGGACCGCCACGGTGCGCGCGATGCACAGCCGCTGCTGCTGGCCGCCTGACAGCGACAGGCCCGAAGCGTTGAGCTTGTCCTTGACCTCGTTCCACAACGCGCCGCCGCGCAGTGCCTTCTCGACCCGGTCGTCCATCTCCGACTTGGAGATCTTCTCATACAGCCGGATGCCGAAGGCGATGTTCTCGTAGATCGTCATCGGGAACGGCGTCGGCTTCTGGAACACCATGCCGACCCGGGCCCGCAGCAGGTTGAGGTCGAGCTTGGGATCGAGGATGTTGGTGTTGTCCAGCATGAGCTGGCCCACGGCGCGCTGGCCCGGGTAGAGATCGTACATCCGGTTGAAGATGCGCAGCAGGGTCGACTTGCCGCAGCCGGACGGGCCGATGAACGCGGTGACGCGGTTGGTCCCCAGCGACAGGTTGATGTTCTTCAGCGCGTGGTGATCGCCGTAATAGAAGTTCAGGTTGCGCGCGGTCACCTTGGCTGGGGCTTCCGGCAAAACCTTGCCGTTCAGCGCGGCGGGATTGGGCTGGCTGACGGATACGGACAGGTCGGTCATTTTGCGTTCCTCTCGGCGCCGAGAATGCGTGCACTGACATTCAGGGCGAGCACGGCCAGAGTGATCAGAAGGGCTCCGCTCCAGGCCAGCTGCTTCCAATAGGCATAGGGGCTCTGGACGAAGTTGTTGATGGTGACGGGCAGGTTGGCCATCGTCTTGGAGAGGTTGAGGCTCCAGAACTGGTTCGACAGCGCAGTGAACAGCAAGGGCGCGGTCTCGCCGGCGACGCGGGCGGTGGCCAGCAGCACGCCGGTGATCAGGCCCGAGCGCGCCGCGCGATAGGCGATGCGCCGGATCACCAGCGATCGCGGCAGGCCGAGCGCCGAGGCCGCCTCGCGCAGCGGGTTGGGCACCAGCAGCAGCATGTCCTCGGTGGTGCGCAGCACCACGGGGATGACGATGACCGCCAGCGCCAGCGAGCCCGCAAGCGCCGAGAAGCCGCCCATCGGCACCACCACCGCGCCGTAGATGAACAGGCCGATGATGATCGAGGGCGCCGACAGCAGGATGTCGTTGATGAAGCGGATCACCGAGGTCAGGCGGTCGTTGCGGCCGTACTCGGCCAGATAGGTGCCGGCGAACAGGCCGAGCGGCGCGCCGATGCCGACGCCGATGACCGTCATGATCAGAGAGCCGACGATGGCATTGCGCAGTCCGCCTTCGCTCGAGCCCGGCGGCGGGGTGTCGGCGGAAAACACTTGCAGGCTGAGGCCGGCGAGGCCGTTATAGAACAGCGTGAACAGGATCAGCGCCAGCCAGGTGACGCCGAACAGCGCGGCGGCGACGCAGAGGCCGCGGATCACGATGTCCCTGCGGCGTCGGCGCGCATAGATCGGATTGACCGGCGTATCGGCGGTGAGCGAATCTGCGCTGGACATGGCTTATTTTCCCGCCTTTGCTTGGAGCCGCATGAGCATCAGGCGCGCGCTCGCCAGCACGAAGAAGGTGAGCACGAAGAGCAGCAGGCCGAGTAGGATCAGGCTCGACTGGTGCAGGCCGTCGCTCTCCTGGAACTCAGAGGCAATGGCGGCCGAGATCGTGGTGCCCGGCGCGAAGATCGACGATGAGATCCGGAACGAGTTGCCGATGATGAAGGTCACCGCCATCGTTTCGCCGAGCGCACGACCCAGCGCCAGCATGACGCCGCCGATGACGCCGACACGGGTGTAGGGAATGACGACGCTGCGCACGACCTCCCAGGTGGTGCAGCCGACCCCGTAGGCCGCTTCCTTCAGCACCGGCGGGACGGTCTTGAACACGTCGACCGAGATCGAGGTGATGAAGGGCAGCACCATGATCGCCAGGATCAGCGAGGCGTTGAACAGACTGAGATAGGACGGCGGACCGGCGAAGATGTCCTGCAGCACCGGGATGCCGGAGCAGAGATTGATCATGAACGGCTGGAACGTGTAGGCCAGGAACGGGCCCAGAACGAAGAAGCCCCACATGCCGTAGATGATCGAGGGAATGCCGGCGAGCAGCTCGATCGCAATGCCGATCGGACGGCGCAGCCATTGCGGGCACAGCTCGGTGAGGAAGATCGCAATGCCGAGACCCACCGGAATCGCGATCAGCATCGCGATGAAGGACGTGACCAGGGTGCCGTAGATCGGGCCGAGCGCCCCGAGCACCGGCGGATCGGCCGACGGCGCCCAGCGCCGCGTCCACAGGAATTCGAAGCCGTAGGCCTTCATCGCCGGCCAGGCGCCGATGATGAGAGAGATGATGATGCCGCCGAGGATCAACAGGACCGAGATCGCGGCGAGCCGGGTGATCCAGTAAAAGGTGACGTCGCCAAGCTTGAAGGCACTGAGCGCGCGCGCCCGGTCGTAGGGCCCGGCAGCAGCCGCGATGTCGCCGACTTCGGTCTGAACCGCCATCTCTGCCAATTCCGCCCCCTGTTCCTTGGACACGCCTCAACCCCGGTAGCACCCCTCCCCCGGCGGCCGGGAGAGGGGAATTTTCGATACGTCCAGCTCAGCTCTTGATGTCGGCAGACCAGGTCTTCTCGATCAGCTTCACGACGCTGTCGGGCATCGGGATGTAGTCGAGCTCCTCGGCCATCTTGCCACCCTTCTCGAACGACCACTTGAAGAACTTGATCGCCTCGGCGGACGCGGCCTTGTCGGTCGGCTCCTTGTGCATCAGGATGAAGGTCGCGGCCGTCATCGGCCAGGACTTGTCGCCGGGCTGGTTGGCGAGGATCACGTAGTAGCCGGGGGCCTTGGTCCAATCGGCATTCGCGGCGGCGGCCTGGAAGGCCTCGACGGTCGGCTGCACGGTCTTGCCGGCCTTGTTCACCATGGCCGTGTAGGTCAGCTTGTTCTGCTTGGCATAGGCGTACTCGACATAGCCGATCGAGTTCTTGGTCTGGCCGATGTTGCCGGACACGCCTTCGTTGCCCTTGGCGCCGACGCCGACCGGCCACTCGACCGCGGTGTTGAAGCCGATCTTGCTCTTCCAGTCGGCGCTCGCCTCGGAGAGATAATAGGTGAAGTTGAAGGTCGTGCCCGAACCGTCGGAGCGGCGGACGACAGCGATCGCGTCGGACGGCAGCTTGACGCTGGGGTTGAGCTTCTTGATCGCGGCGTCATCCCACTTGGTGATCTTGCCGAGATAGATGTTGGCGAGCGTCTCGCCGTCCAGCACCATCTCGCCCGGTTTCACGCCCTCGAGGTTGACGACCGGCACGATGCCGCCCATCACCATCGGCCACTGCACCAGGCCGTCCTTCTCGAGCTGCTCGGCCTTGAGCGGCGCGTCGGTGGCGCCAAAGGTCACGGTCTTGGCCTGGATCTGCTTGATGCCGCCGCCGGAGCCGATCGACTGGTAGTTCAGACCGTTGCCGGTCTCCTTCTTGTAGGCGTCGGCCCACTTGGAATAGATCGGGAACGGGAACGTCGCGCCCGCACCGGTGATGTCGGCGGCGAACGCCGACGTCGATGCGGCGACCAAGCCGGCAGCGACGATAGCTTTGACGAAATTCATAGCTGGTCTCCATGCTCGGGAAGCGAAGCGCCATCTGCGCCCGATTGCGCTTCCCCGGCCGCTTTACGGGGCCTCAGTGTGGCTTTTATAAAGGTTCGATGACAGTCGGATGACAGTCACAAGCCGTTGATAATTCTTGATATTTAGAATTTGACCCGAGTTTTTACGGAGCGCGGGCGGGGTTTCATGCGGGCCTCCGCCCCTCGCCGTTTGCGAGCACTGCTCAACGAGATTGGAGGACCCGGAGATGCCGCGCGCAACCTCATCGACCCCATGCGGCCGCTGCGCCCGACGTGGAAGTTGCCACAAGGGGCCGCCAAATCATCGGTGTCGTTCCAGGCAAGGTCGGCGACGGGAAGCGGTGACGGCCGCCGACCCGGGACCCACTCCGCAGCGGTTGTGGCTTGGCGGCCGGTCCATCATCGTGCCTCGAACTCCTCCCTGGGGTTATGGATCCCGGATCTGCGCGCGCTTTGCGCGCTTGTCCGGGACGACAGCGGAAAGGTTGGTTGGCCGCTCCGCCGCCTCATGACACGCGTCATCGCGCCCCACGGCACACCGTGCCCGAGGTGATGCATCGATCATATCGCCCTGAAACGAGAGGGCGCGAGGAAGGCCGGACCTCGGCTGAGGCCCGTGGCCCGCCTGCTCAAAAGAATGCAGGCGGCAGGTACCACAGGTACAGCCGGACAGACCCGGCCTTCCCCGCGCGATGGCTTTACGGTGTCCTTCGTGCTCTCCCTGGGGATCGGCTTTCTTGCCCCCATCGCCCGCGCGTGCCGTCAGGCAACCACCGCAGACTTGACCTCAGCGTCGAGAGGCCAGGACCACACGACTTCGCCGTCCGTGCCAACCGCGCTCGTCTGGCGCAGCCGTCACGTCCATCGCAGCCCACCTCAACGTATCGTGACGACGCGTACGTCCCTCTGCTCGAGGCGGGTTGCACGCAAGAGAACATGATTTCAGAAAAATAGCAAGCTATTTATTTTTTTCGGAACACACCCTTCCCCCCCCCGGCACGCGGGGCATCGGCTCAATCCGGCTTCGGCGGCTCGATCCAGATCCCAGGGTCGGAATGGGTCCGGATGTGGTCGACGAGGAAATCGGCGAACACCCTGATCTTGGCCGGCAGCCTGACGCGGTTCTGGTAGGCAATGTTCATCGTCAGGAGCGGCAGCTCCCAGTCGAGCAGGACCGGCACCAGCCGGCCGGCCAGAATGTCGCCCTGCACGATGTAGAGCGGCTGAATCAGGATGCCGAGCCCGGCCAGCGCCGCGCCCCTGATCACCTGGCCGTCATTGCTGTCGAGCGTCGGCGCGATCCGGATGCTCTGGGCCGTCGTTCCGTTGCGCAGGGACAGGGAATAGGGATCGTTGGCAAGGTTGTAGATCAGCATGTCGTGGCGCACGAGATCGGCGGGAACGACGGGGCGGCCGCGGCTGGCGAGATAGGACGGCGCCGCCGCCAGCACACGCCGCATCTGCCCGATGCGGCGGACGACGATGCCCGAGTCCGGCTCATGCTCGCGGGTGCGGATCGCGACGTCGATGCCCGCCTCGATGAAATCCGGATAGCGGTTGGCGGCGATGATCTGCAGGTTCAGCTTCGGATACATCGCGCGGAACGCCGGCAGCATCGGCGCGAGATAGATCGTCGCGAACGACAGCGAGCTGGTGACGCGCAGCATGCCCTGCGGCGACAGCGCGCGGTCGCTGACGGCGTCCTCGGCCTCGGCCAGCTCGTTGAGCAGCGTGCCACAGCGCTGCAGCAGCTCCTGCCCGGCTTCGGTCAGCCAGAGACGGCGGGTGTTGCGCTCGATCAGGCGCACCGCGAGCCGCTCCTCCAGCGCGCTGAGATGCCGGCTCGCCGCTGCGTTGGACATCCGCAAGGACTCGGCGGCCTTGGACAGGCTGCCCAGCTCCGCCGTCCTGGAAAACACTTCGAGCTGGAGCAGACGGTCCATTGTTGCGCCGAATTGTTACGCTGAGCGGAAAACAGAGTTACAATTTTTGGGCTTTATTTCCATTTCCTGCAAGGCAAAATCGCCCGACAAGAACAAGGCACAGGTGAGGACGCACGAATGACGGGGCCGATCAGGCACATCGTGATGTGGCGGCTACGCGCCGAGACGGCCGCCGAGCGCGCCGCAGCCCGGCTCAAGGTCAAGACCCTGTTCGAGGGCCTCAAGGGCCGGATCGACGGCCTCACCCACATCGAGGTTGGTCTCGATGTCAGCGACGTCGACTACGCCTGCGACGTCGTCCTGTTCTCCGAATTCGCCAGCAGTGCCGCGCTGCACGCCTATGCCTCGCACCCCGAGCACCTGCGCGTGCGCGAGGAGCTCGGCGACATCAGGATCGGCCGCTTCCAGGTCGACTATCCCATCGCTGCGGCGACCGGCGCATGACCGGGGCGTTCATCTTCGACGGCCTGCCCGGCCGCCCCCTGCCCGGCTCCAGACCACATGGCAGATCAAGCCAATGACGGACGGCATCGATGCCCCTTCCTGACCAACGCCTCGCCTTCATCGGCATCGGCAAGATCGGCCTGCCGATCGCGGCGCGGCTCGCCAAGGCCGGCTATGACGTCACGGCGTTCGATCCCAACGCCGAGCGGCTCTGCGAGGCGCGCGCGCTCGGCATCGTCGCTGCAACGTCCGCGACGGCGGCGGCGCGTGACCATGCGGTGGTCATCGCGTCCCTGCCCGACGACACCGCGCTGCGCGCGGCGATGCTCGGCGACGGCGGAGTGATCGCGGCCATGGCACCGGGCGCGATCCTGATCGAGACCAGCACCGTCGGCGTCGACGCCTCGAGCGCAGTCGCCGCGGCCGCCGGCGCGCGCGATGTCGCTTATCTGCGCACGCCGATCTCCGGCAATGCCAGCATCGCCCACACCGGCGAGCTGACCTGCTTCGTGTCCGGGCCGAAAGCGGCCTTCGCGCGGATCACGCCGCTGCTGCAGGCTTTCACGCGCGCGCAGACTTATCTCGGCGCGGCCGAAGAGGCGCGCTATGCCAAGCTCGCCGTCAACCTGATGATCGCGACGACCGCGGCGATGATGGCCGAGAGCCTGGCGCTGGCGCGCAAGGGCGGCATCGCCTGGCCGGACATCCTGCAGGTGCTGCACGACAGCGCGGTCGCCTCGCCGATGGTGAAGTACAAGACCGCGCCGCTGCTGGCGCGCGACTTTGCCGCGACGTTCTCCTGCGCGCAGATGGCCAAGGATCTCGATCTCATTCTCGGCGCCGGTCACGCCGTCGGCGTGCCGCTGCAGCTCGCGGCGCAGGTCCGCGAGACCTATGCCGCGCTGATCGCGCAGGGCGAGGCCACGACCGATTTCCTTGCCACTGTCCGTCATGTCGAACGGCTGTCCGGGCTCGGCGAGCCCGTCTGAAAGGAGCCGCCTCGTGCGCAACTTCAACGAGACCACGATCACGGATGCCGTGCTCGACCACCTGGCGGGCGCGAGCGATGCGCGCATCAAGCAGATCAGCGAGGCGCTGGTGCGCCATCTCCATGCTTTCGTGCGCGAGGTCCGTCCGACCCAGCAGGAATGGGAGTTCGGCATCGACTTCCTCACCCGCACCGGCCAGATGTGCGACGACAAGCGCCAGGAATTCATCCTGCTGTCTGACACGCTCGGCGTCTCCATGCTGGTCGACGCCATCAATCATCCCGTGCCTGAAGGCGCCACCGAGACCACCGTGCTCGGCCCGTTCTTCGTCCAGGCCGCGCCGGAGCGCGCCAATGGCGACGACATCGCGGGGCCGATGAAGGGCGATCCGCTGCTCGTCACCGGCTCGGTGTCGCGTACCGACGGCCGGCCGCTCGCTGGCGCCGTGGTCGACGTCTGGCACTCCGACGATGACGGCTATTACGACGTGCAGCGGCTCGAGCAGATCGGCGATCTCGCCATGCGCGCGCGCTTTCGCACCGATGCCGGCGGCCGCTTCCATTTCTGGTCGATCAAGCCCGCCGCCTATCCGATCCCCGATGACGGGCCGGTCGGCGACATGCTGGCGGCGCAGGGACGGCATCCGTGGCGGCCGGCGCATGTGCATTTCATGATCTCGGCGCCGGGCTTCGAGCGGCTGGTGACCCATGTGTTCGTCGCCGGCGACCAGTATCTCGATTCCGACGTCGTGTTCGGCGTCAAGGACAGCCTGATCCGCGACTTCACGCGCTGCCCGCCGGGCCGTGCGCCAGATGGCCGCATGGTGGCGGAGGGATATTTCCATCTCAACTACGACTTCGGCCTGAAAGCGCTTGCGGAGCGCGGCGATCGGGCTTGAGCTGAGCGGACGACAAGGACCGTCAAGAGTCCTGTCGTCGTCGAGGAAGCGGACGGGAGGAACGATGGAGTTGCGGGTCGGCACCGGCGCATTGGCCGAGCGGCTTTCGTGCCTGATCGGACCACGCGCGAGCGTCGCGCGCGGCGTGCTGGATCAGCACGGCCGCAGCGAGTCGTATTATCCCGCGATGCCGCCCGACATCGTCGTATTTCCGGAGACGACGCAGGAGATCAGCGCCATCGTCGGGCTGTGCGCCGAGGCCGGCATGCCGATCGTGCCGTTCGGCGCCGGCACCTCGCTCGAAGGCAATGCCGCGGCGGCCGCGGGTGGCGTCTGTTTCGACTTCGCCCGCATGAACAAGGTGCTGGCCGTGCATGAGGCCGACATGGACGTCGTGGTGCAGCCCGGCATCACCCGCAAGCAGCTCAATGCGGAGCTGCGCACGACCGGCCTGTTCTTTCCGATCGATCCCGGCGCCGACGCCTCGATCGGCGGCATGAGCTCGACCCGCGCCTCCGGCACCATGGCGGTGCGCTACGGCACCATGAAGGACAACGTCCTCGCATTGGAGGTGGTGCTGGCCGACGGCCGGGTGATCCGCACCGCGAAGCGCGCGCGCAAATCCGCCGCCGGCTACGACCTGACCCGGCTGTTCGTCGGATCGGAGGGGACGCTCGGCGTGATCACCGAGATCACGCTGAAGCTGCATCCCGTGCCGCAGGCGATCTCGGCCGCGACCTGCAGCTTCCCGACCCTGCACGACGCGGTCGATACCGCGATCGCCCTGATCCAGTCGGCGGTCCCCGCCGCCCGCATCGAGCTCGTCGACGACGTCATGATGCGCGGCATCAACGCCTATTCCAAGCTCGGCTATCGGGAAGCGCCGACCCTGTTCCTCGAATTCCACGGCTCCGAGGCGGCCGTCGCCGAGCAGGCGCAGACGGCGGAGGCGATCGCGACCGAGCATGGCGGCCGCGGCTTCGCCTGGGCCAAGGCGGCCGAGGACCGCAGCCGGCTGTGGCACGCGCGCGACAACACGCTGTACGCCGGCCTGGGCCTGCGGCCCGGTGCGCGCGCCGTCATCACCGATGTCTGCGTGCCGATCTCGCGGCTCGCCGAGTGCCTGACCGAGACGCGCCGGGACGCCGACGCCAGCGGCTTCCTCGCGCCGATCGTCGGCCATGTCGGCGACGGCAATTTCCACATGCTGATCCTGGTCGATCCCAGCGATGACAGCGAGCTCGCCGGCGCCAAGGCGCTGCAGGCGCGCATGGTGGCGCGCGCGATCGCGATGGACGGCACCTGCACCGGCGAGCACGGCATCGGCCTCGGCAAGATCGACTATCTCGAGGACGAGCTCGGCGGGGCCGTCGCCGTGATGCGCGCCATCAAGGCCGCGCTCGATCCCGCCGGCCTGATGAATCCGGGCAAGATCTTCGCCGGCGGAGCACCGTCATGAGCGCGGCGGCCGCCATCGCAGCTCCATCGCCCGCGCCGCTGCTGGAGCTGCGCGGCATCAGCAAGTCGTTTCCGGGCGTCAAGGCGCTGGACGACGTGTCGTTCGCGATCTACCCGGGCGAAGTCCACATGCTGCTCGGCGAGAACGGCGCCGGCAAATCCAGCCTGATGAAGGTGCTGTGCGGCGCCTACAGCGCCGATGCCGGCGAGATCATCTCCAAGGGCGCGAAGGTCGAGATATCATCGACGGCCGACGCGCAGAAGCTCGGCATCGCCGTCATCTTCCAGGAATTCTCGCTGGTGCCGTTCCTCGACATCGCGCAGAATATCTATCTCGGCCGCGAACCCAGAGGCCGGCTCCCCGGCACCATCGACCGCCGCAAGATCCTGGCCGACGCCAAGCGCGTGCTCGACACGATCGGCTTCGACATCGATCCCTCCGTCATCGTCGACACGCTCGGCGTCGCGCAGCAGCAGATGGTCGAGATCGCCAAGGCGATCAGCCAGAATGCGCGGATCCTGGTGATGGACGAGCCCACCGCGGCGCTGTCCGACCGCGAGGCGGAGCTGCTGTTCGCGCTGATCAGGCGGCTGAAGGCCGACGGCGTCGCCATCGTCTACATCTCGCACCGCATGGCCGAGGTGTTCGCGCTCGGCGACCGCATCACCGTGCTGCGTGACGGCCGCCGCATCGACGATCTCAGGCCCGCCGACGTCACCCCCGACCAGCTCGTGCGCATGATGGTCGGGCGCAATATCGACATGAGCTATCCGCGCCATTTCGTGGAAACGCCCGGCGAGCTCATGCTGGAGGTCAAGGGACTGAGCGCGCCGAGCGGGATTGCCGACATCAACATCGAGGTGCGGCGGGGCGAGATCGTCGGCCTGTGCGGTCTCGTTGGCTCCGGCCGCACCGAGGTGGCGCGCGCGATCTTCGGCGCCGATCCGGTCAGCGAAGGCGAGATCATCTTCGACGGCAAGCCGATCGCGGGCGAGCCCGACATCGCCGCGCGCCGCGGCATCGCGCTGATCCCCGAGAGCCGCAAGAGCGAGGGCCTGGCGCTGCTGCGCTCCGTCGGCGACAACCTCGTGGTGTCGGCGCTGAAGAAGCTGTTTCCGAGCGGGCTGTACGATCCCCGCGGCGCTCAGCGCACGGCCGACGGGCTGATCCGGCAGTTGCGGATCGCAACGCCCACGGCGCGGCAGACGGTCGGCCTGCTCTCAGGCGGCAACCAGCAGAAGGTCGTGATCGGCAAGTGGCTGGCGGCCGGCGCCAGGCTGTTCATCTTCGACGAGCCGACCCGCGGCATCGACGTCGGCGCCAAGTCCGAGATCTTCGCGCTGATTGACCGGCTGGTCGCCGACGGCGCGGCCGCGCTGATGATCTCGTCCGAGCAGATCGAGATCTGCCACGTCTGCGACCGGGCCTATGTGATGCGCGAGGGCCGCATCGCCGGGCATTTGTCACGGGGCGAGCTGACCGAGGAGAATATCGTGCGACTGGGGATGCATGATGACTGACACCGCCATCGTCTCGCCGATCCGAACCTTGCAGCGCATTCCGGGCGTGGCGATCGTGCTAGTGCTGCTGATCGCGCTGTTCGGCGCTATCGCGCCCGGCTTCCTGTCGGCCGCAAACCTCTCCAACGTGCTGGTGCAGTCGACGATCCTGACCATGCTCGCGCTGCCGATGACCCTGATCATCATGACCGAAGGGCTCGACCTGTCGATGGGCGCGGTGCTGACCTTGACCTCGCTCTGCGTCGCCATCGTCTCGCTCGCGACCAAGTCGGTGCTGCTCGGCCTCGGCGCCGCGGTGCTGGCCGGCGCCGCGTTCGGCACCGTCAATGGCTGGCTGGTCGCGATCGTCGGGATTCCGCCGTTCGTGGCGACGCTCGCCACGCTCGGCATGGCACAGGGACTGTCGCTGATCGTGAGCGACGGCCAGAGCGTGGTCGGCATTCCCCACGGCGTCCGCGACATCTATGCGGCGACGCTGCTCGGCATCCCCGTGCCGATCGTGATGGGGCTTGCCACCTACGCCGTGTTTCACGGCCTGCTGTATCATACCAGGTTCGGCACCTACATCTTCGCGCTCGGCGGCAACCGCGAGGCGCTGCGCTATGCCGGCCTGTCGCCGACAAGGCTCCTGATCGCGGTCTATGCGATCGGCGGCACGATGGCGGGCATCGCCGGACTGCTGATGACCGCACGGATGAATTCGGGACATCCGACCGCGGGGCTCGGGATGGAGTTCGACGCCATCGCGGCGGTCGCGGTCGGCGGCACCTCGTTCGAGCGCGGCAATGGCTGGCTGCTCGGCACCGTGCTCGGTGTCATCGCCGTCGGCGTGCTGCGCAACGGGCTCAACCTGGTGTCCCTGCCCTCCTCGGTGCAGGTCGCCAGCGTCGGCGCGCTGGTCATCGTCGCGATGTTCCTCGACGGCCTGCGGAGCCGATCATGACCGACATCGCCAAGGACACGCTGCCGCCGCCGCGCTCGCTCCTGTCGCAGAACGCAGCGCAGGTGTTCTATCGCATGCTCGCCGCGCTGTTGATCTGCGCCGCGCTGACCGTGCTGAGCGACTCCTTCCTCAGCCTCGGCAACATCCTCAACGTGCTCAGGCAGGCGAGCCTGACCTTCTTCATCGCCTCCGGACTCACCCTGGTGGTGCTGACCGCCGGCCTCGATCTGTCGGTCGGCGCCAATGTCGCGCTGTCGGCGTGTCTCGCCGGCACCGTGATCCATCAGACCGGCTCGCCCGTGCTCGGAATCCTGACCGGGCTGCTCGCGGGCGGCAGCGTCGGCTTCCTCAACGGCTTCATGGTCACGGCGCTGCGCATCCCCTCCTTCATCGCCACTTACGGCATGCTGTGGGTGCTGAACGGCGTCACCTATTGGTACATGGCGGGCGAGACCATCCACGGCTTTCCGGCCGGCTTCCGCCAGATCGGCAGCGGCTATCTGCTCGGGCTGCCGATCCCGGTCTATCTGCTGCTGGTGTTCCTCGCGATCGGATCGTTCTTCGCGCAGCGCACGATCTGGGGCCAGGAGATCTACGCCATCGGCGCCAATCCGGTCGCGGCGCGGCTGTCCGGCATTCCGGTCGCGCGCCGGCTGCTGCTGGTCTACACGGTGTCCGGCACCATGGCCGGGCTCGCCTCCATCATCTTCCTGTCGCGGCTCAACTCGGCCGAGGCCGACATCGGCGAGAGCCTCACCTTGCCGGCGATCGCCGCGGTGCTGATCGGCGGCACGTCGCTGTTCGGCGGCGTCGGCACCGTGTTCGGCACCTTCATCGGCGCCCTGATCCTGACGCTGGTGCTGAACGGCATGAACCTGCTCGCGATCAGCGCCAACTGGCAGCCGCTCGTCACCGGCATCATCGTGATCATCGCCGTCTGGCTCGACATGAAGACAAGGCGCCCGGCGCAATGAATCTCTAAGACGACCAAAAAAACGAGGGAAGGAAACGACATGCAACATCGGATCACGCGCTGTTTGGCTCTGTCACTGCTGATCGCCGCGGGCGCGACGCAGGCCCGCGCCGACGGCGAGACCATCGCCGTCTTCACCAAGAACCAGACCAATCCGTTCTTCCAGACGGTGCGGGTCGGCGCCGACAACATGGCGAAGATGCTCAACGCCAAGGTCCTGCACTACATCCCGACCAAGCCGGACTCGATCCCCGAGCAGCTCAGCCAGATCGAGGACGTCGTGGTGAAGAAGCCGAGCGCGATCGTGTTCACGCCGGTCGACTACAAGGCGATGGTGCCCGGCGTCGAGAAGATCAACGACGCCAAGATCCCCGTCGTCAATATCACCGACCGCTCCGCCGGCGGCAAGTTCGTCGCCTTCGTCGGCGCCGACGACTACAGCCTCGGCCTCGAGACCGGCCGGTTCCTGCTCAAGACGCTCGGCGGCAAGGGCAACATCGTCATCATCGAGGGCGTCAAGGGCTCGTTGACCAATGTCGACCGCGTCCGCGGCTTCAACGACGCGCTCAAGGAGAACCCCGGCGCGAAGCTGCTGGCGTCGCAGCCCGGCAACTATCAGCGCTTGCAGGCGCTGCAGGTGATGGAGAACCTGATGCAGTCCAACCCGCAGATTGACGGCGTGCTCGCCGCCAACGACGCGATGGCGGTCGGCGCGATCGAGGCGCTGGACGGCGCCAACCGCAAGGCGCAGGTGATCGGCATCAACGGCACCAAGGAGGCGATCGACGCGATCAAGTCCGGCAAGCTGCTCGCCAGCGGCGACTACAACGGCTTCGCCCAGGGCTGCCTCGGCACCATGATGGCCGTCCGCGCATTGCGCGGCCAGCCGGTGATCAACGAGATCGTGCTGAAGCCGACTGTCATCACCAAGGACAATTATCAGCCGTTCGACGTGGCGCTGGAACAGCGGACCTGCCCGAGCTTCGAGGATGCCGGCAAGCTCGGCGCGAAATAGGATCAGCCATCAGTCCGGAAGCAGGACGGCACGCCGCCGTCCTGCTTCGACTTGCGGAGAGAATTCATGCTGTTTGCGATTCATGCCCTCGACAAGCGCGACGCGCTGCCGGTCCGGCTTGCCAACTACGACGCGCACAAGGCCTATCTCGGCGACAGTGCCCGCCTTCCGGTCACCATCGTGATGTCCGGTCCGCTCGTTTCCGACGACGGATCGAAAATGATCGGAAGCCTGTTCCTGGTCGAGGCTGCCGGCCGCGCCGAGGTCGAAGCCTTCAATCGCGCCGACCCGTTCGCCGCGGCCGGGATCTGGGAGAAGGTGACGATCACCGGCTTCCTGCGGCGCCAGGGGTAGTCAGCCCTTCAGCTCGACGCCGGCCAGCGCCTCGCTCAGCTTCGCCAGCGCCGTGTGGTCCTGGCCCGGTCCGAGCATCCCCTGCGCGCTGGCGCTCAGCTCGCGGCAGAGATTGGAGAACGGCGCGGCCACGCCGGCGGCGCGCGCGACCTCGAGCGCGATCGACAGGTCCTTCACCATCAGGTCGAGCCCGAAGCCGCTGTTGAACTGGCGCGACAGCACGAACTGCCTGAACTTCTTCTGCGTCGAGTTGTTCATGCCGGTCGAGGCGTTGAGCACGTCGGTCATCAGGCCGGGATCGATGCCGAATTGCTGGCCGATCAGCAGCGCCTCGATGCCGATCAAGAAGCCGCCGGCGGAGACGAGGTTGTTGAGCGCCTTCATCGCCTGGCCCGAGCCGAGGCCGCCGATACGGTGGATCGTCGTGCCCATGGCGCGCAGCAGCGGCTCGACGCGATCGAGCGCGGCGGCATCGCCGCCGGCCATGATCGCGAGCTCGCCGGTCACCGCGCGCGGCACGCCGCCGCTGACGGGCGCATCCAGCATGGTCACGCCGAGTGGAGCGAGATCGGCCGCAATCGCATGCGTGGCCGCCGGCGCGCCGGAGCTCATGTCGATCAGGATGTGATCCTGCTTCAGGCCCGCGCGCAAAGCCGCGACCGCGTCCGCGACATGTTTGCTGGTCGGCAGCATCGTGATGACGACATCCGCCTGCCCCGCGGCCACAGCGAGATCCGCGGCCAAGGTGCCGCCGACCTGGCGCACGAAATCTTCGGCGCGCCCGGGCACGGCATCATTGACGGCAACCGCAAAGCCGGCGCCGAGCAGGCGCGCGGCCATCGGCCAGCCCATGTTGCCGATACCGACGAACAGGACCCTTTGCGGGGCGCTCATGCGCCGTCCTTCTTGGCGATGGCGCCCTCCGCGACCAGCACCTCATGGGCCGCCTTGAACGCCTCGAGGCCCGCGGGAATGCCGCAATACACGGTTGCGTGCAGCAGGATCTCCTTGATCTCGTCGACCGTGACGCCGTTGGTGAGCGCGCCCTTGACGTGCAGCTTCAATTCGCTCGGCTTGCTGAGCGCGGTCAGCATTGCGAGATTGATGATGCTGCGGGTGCGGCGATCGAGCCCGGGCCGGGTCCAGGCATAGCCCCAGCACATTTCGGTGGTGATGTGCTGGAACGCCATCATGAAGTCGTCGGCCTTGGCGAGGCTGCCATCGACATAGGCCGCGCCGAGCACCTCGCGGCGCACCTTCAGGCCCTTCTCGAACAATTCCTTTTCGTCGCTCATCCGCTCGTCTCCCTTTTAACACCTGACGTCATTAGCGCTTCGCCGCGCGGACTGACAACAACGCCGCACGGCATGCGTCGTCGCGTCCGTGCGGCGGAATTGACCGGAGCCCCGGCTCCACTGATCTAGCCGTGCTTGACGATCAGGGTCTTCATCGCGGCGAGCTCGTACAGCGCCTCGAAGCCCTTCTCGCGGCCGTGGCCCGACTTCTTCATGCCGCCGAACGGCAGCTCGATGCCGCCGCCGGCGCCGTAGCCGTTGACGAACATCTGGCCGACCTTGACCTTGCGCGCGACGCGCATCGCGCGCGAGCCGTCGCGCGACCAGACGCCGGCGACCAGGCCGAAATCGGTGGCGTTGGCGAGCCTGACGGCGTCGGCCTCGTCGTCGAACGGCATCGCCGCCAGCACCGGACCGAACACCTCCTCGCGCGCCAGCTCGGAGTCGCGCGCGACGTGCTGATACAGTGCCGGTGCGACGTAGAAGCCCTCGCCGGGCACGCCTTCGGCGATCCTGCCTGTCGCCACGCGCCTGGCCCCGCCGCTTTCGGCGCGCGCCAGCATGTTTTCGATCCGCGTCTTCTGGACCGCGCTGATGACCGGGCCGAGATCGAGGTCCATCTCCGGCGTACCGGCCGTGATCTTCTCGAAGCGCAAGGTGAGGTCGGCGAGGAAGCGGTCCCAGATCGAGCGCTCCACCAGCACGCGCGAGCCGGCCGAGCAGGTCTGGCCGGCGTTCTGCACGATCGCCGCGGCCACCGAAGTCAATGCGGCATCGAGATCGGCGTCGGCGAACACGATCTGCGGCGACTTGCCGCCGAGCTCAAGCGTGCAGCCGATGTGATTCCTCGCAGCCGCGGTCTGCACCAGCGTGCCGACCTCGGGGCTGCCGGTGAAGGAGATGAAGTCGATGCCGTCATGCGCCGACAGCGCCGCACCCGCCTCCTCACCGAGACCCGGCACGACGTTGATCGCACCGGCGGGGAAGCCGGCGTCCGCCGCGAGCTCGGCAAGACGCAGCGGCACCAGGCAGGCCTCCTCGGCCGGTTTGATCACGGTCGCGTTGCCCATCGCCAATGCCGGCGCGACGGTGCGGCCGAACATCTGCCCCGGATAATTCCATGGAATGATATGGCCGGTGACGCCGAGCGGCTCGTAGACGGTCGTGACGAAGAAGCCGTCCAGGAAAGGAATGGTGTCGCCATGCACCTTGTCGGCGGCGCCGCCGTAATATTCGAAATAGCGCGCGACGGCGACGACGTCAGCCCTGGCCTGCTTCATCGGCTTGCCGGTATCGGCCGCTTCGAGCTTCGCGAGCTCCTCGGCATGATCCTCGACGAGGCGGCCGAGCTTCGACAGCAGGCGCCCGCGCTCCACTGCGGCGAGCCGGCCCCACGGCCCTTCGAGCGCACGGCGCGCCGCCGCCACCGCAAGATCGATGTCGGCCGCATCACCTGCCGCGATCGAGGCGATCACCTGGCCGGTCGCCGGCGCCAGCATCGCGATGGTGCGGCCCGACTGCGCGGGCTGCCACTTGTTGTCGATGAAGACGCCCTTGGCGGCAGGCAGTTTGACATTGGCGTTCATGGCAGCTCTCCGACTTCCTTTGCAGCTCGTCCGCGGTCATGTCAGACCCCGGCACGGCGCATCACCACGCGGCCGTTCGACAGCCGAGGCAACGGAGGCGTGTGACCATGGCCGGATCGGCCGGCCGCTCCTCGTTTGCGCTGCAGCGGTGATGATGCCCGATGGATGCGTCCGACGTTTCTGTCAGACAATCCGGGAGCCGTCCAGAACCGGACGTGGGGTGCACGCGAACGTGCGGCGCGCGACCCCGCGGGCTCGCGCGCGATCGGCCGCGACATCATCGTCGCAAGGCCCGTCATCTGGCTTGCCGCCTGGTTCGCCAGGCGGTCGGGAACGCTCGTGGCCGGCGTGCGACTACGCGCCGGTTCTCGCCTTGCTCGCCGCGATCTGGTGCAGCGCCCATCTCGCGTTCTTGCGCACGTCTGGATCGAGGTCGTCGGCGACCAGCGCGAGGTACGGCTCGCCGTCGGGCGCGGCGATCTCGCCCAGCGCAGCCGCCGCCTCCTTGCGCAGATTGGCCTGCTCATGGGTGATGCATTGGCCGATCGGCCGCACCGCATGCAGCACCTTCATGCGTCCGAGGCTGCGGATCGCCTTCAGGCGCACCTGCCAGAACTCATCCGCCAGGCAGGCGATCAACGGATCGGCGGCGACGGCACCATTGACATTGAGCCCGAGCGTCTCGGCCGCCATCTCCCGCACCATCCAGTCGGAATCCCTGAGTGCGCGGGTGATGGTCTCCGCGGCGATCTTCATGTGCGAGAAGGCGAGCGCACTGACCGCCGCGCGGCGGACATGCGCATCGGGATCTCCGATCAGCGCCGTCAGCGCCGGAATCGACTCCTCGAGCTTGAGGAAGCCGATGACGCCGATCGCCTGCACGCGGACGGCGGCATCCGGATCCTGCAGCGCCTCCAGCGCCGGCTTGAGCGTGTCCTTGCGCCGCAGCTCCTTCAGCGCGCGCAGCGCGCCCATGCGGACGAAGGCATGCGCATGCTTCACCAGCGGCAGGATGGCGTCGGCCGAAGCGGGATCCTTGAACTCGGCGAGACTGTCGGCGGCCGCCGAGGCGACGATCCGCTCGGGATCGACGAGCAGCTGGACCAGCGCCTCCGCCGCCTCCGGCCCGTCGAACTCACCGAGCGCCATGGCGACCTGCTGGCGCACGCCGGCGTCGGGATCGGCGACCATCTTCGCCAGATGCGCGACCGCGGCGGGATCGCCGGAATGTCCCAATGCGATGATCGCGACCCGCCGCTCCGCCGGATCGGCGGCGCCGAGCCGCTCGTCGGCGTCGTCGAGATCGTCATAGGCTTCGAACGGGCTCGACATGATCACCTCAACAGATAGGGAATGTTGACGGTGACGGCGCCGGTCGGGCAATCCGCTTCGCAGGGCATGCAGTACCAGCATTCATCATAGGCCATGAAGGCCTTGCCGGTCATGTCGCTGATCCTGAGCACGTCGAGCGGGCAGACGTCGACGCAGACCGTGCAGCCCTTGTCGGCGATGCATTTGGCGTCGTCGACGACGACCGGAACCGACGTCTGATAGGTGGCAAGAGGCATGTCTCGTTCTCCGTCTGATCGTCAGGCGCTGGCGCGGATGCGCTGCTTGTCGTAGAGGTCCTTCTCGTCGTCCGCGATCGGCACGACATAGGGTTGCACCGCCCGCTTCTCGCTGGTCATGCGGCCGTCCTGCTTGCTCAGCAGCGTGTGGCAGAACCAGTTCTCGTTGTCCTTGTCCGGAAAATCGGTGCGCCAGTGATAGAGCCCCCAGCGGCTCTCCTCGCGGAACAGCGAGGCATGGGCCGCCATATCAGCGCAATCCATGATCGACTGCACCTCCAGCGCACGCAGCAGCTCGTGCGCGTTGCGCGCGATCATGCGCTCCTGCATGTCCTCGCGGACCTCGGCGAGCCGGCGCATGCCGAGCTCGTACTTCCGCGTCACCTTCGGCGGCTGCAGATAGTCGTTGACGAGCCTCCGCGTCTTATACTCGATCTGGTTCGGCGGAATGCCGTCCTCGCGCTTGGTCGGCGCCAGCACGCGCTCGCGCTCCAGCGCGACCTCGGCGGCATCGATTTCGCCGAAATCATGGTTGTCGGCGAACTCCATCGCGTCGAGCCCGGCGAACGACCCGTTGGTGAATGCGCCCAGCATGTAGTTGTGCGGAACGCTGGCCATGTCACCGGCCGCATAGAGCCCGGGCACGGTCGTGCGGGCATTGTCGTCGACGAACACGCCCGACGCGCTGTGGCCTGAGCAGAAGCCGATCTCGGAGATGTGCATCTCGATCGATTCCTTGCGGTAGTCGACGCCGCGGCCCTCCTGGAACAGCCCGCGCGTGGGTCGCTCGACCTTGTGCAGGGTGTGCTCGATCTCCTCGATGGTCTTGTCGTGCAGGTGCTTGAGCTGCAGGAACACGGGCCCCTTGCCCGACAGCAGCTCGTTGTAGAACTCCAGCATCATCTGGCCCGACCAATAGTCGCACTCGATGAAGCGGCGGTCCTCGTTGTTGGCGGTGTAGGCGCCGAAGGGCCCGGCGACATAGGCGCAGGCCGGGCCGTTATAATCCTTGATCAGCGGATTGATCTGGAAGCATTCGAGATTGGCGAGCGCGGCACCCGCGTGATAGGCCATCGCATAGCCGTCGCCGGAATTGGCGGCGTTCTCATAGGTACCAAACATGTAGCCCGACGTCGGCAGGCCGAGCCGGCCGGCAGCGCCCATGCACAGGATCACCGCCTTGGCCTTGATCACCAGCATCTCGGCCGTGCGGGTGTTGACGCTGACGGCGCCGGCGATGCGGCCATCGCTCGACTTCAAGAGCCGCGTCGCCATGTAGCGGTTGGAGATCAGGATGCGCGCCCGCCGCAGCTGACGATACAGCGCCTTCTTGACGGTCTCGCCGTTCGGCATCGGCAGGACGTAGGTGCCGATGTGGTGCACCTTCTTGACGGCATAGTCGCCGTTCTCGTTCTTGAGAAAGCGGATGCCGAAGCTGTCGAGCTCCTCGATGATCCCGTAGCAGCTCTGGGCGTATTTATACACCGCCTTCTGGTCCACGATGCCGTCATTGGCGATCGTGATTTCCTTGGTGTACTGCTCCGGCGTCGCGTAGCCGGGGATGACCGCGTTGTTCAGCCCGTCCATGCCCATCGAGATCGCGCCGGAGCGCTTGACGTTCGCCTTCTCGAGCAGAACGACGTTGGCCTTCGGATTCTTCATCTTGGCCTTCAGGGCGGCCATCGGGCCGGCGGTGCCGCCGCCGATCACCAGCACGTCGCAGGACACCTCCGAGAGGCCGTCGACGATCTCATCCATTGCCATTCTAAGCTCCTGCTTGGCCGGACCCACCGGTCCGGGTCAGAGTTGTTCAGCGGCGCGCCCGGCGATAGCAATTAGTTGTCGCCGGGACGCAATTCTTCCGCCGGCGCTCAGCGCTCGACGAACGCCTTCTCGACCACGAAATGGCCGGGCGTGCTGTGGTTGCCTTCGACGAAGCCGCGGTCCTCCAGCATGGTCTGGAGCTCGGCCAACATCGCCGGGCTGCCACAGAGCATGACGCGGTCGGTCTCGACATCGAGGTCGGGCCCGCCGATGTCGGCGAACATCTGGCCCGATGCGATCAGATCGGTGATGCGGCCGCGGTTGCGGAACGGCTCGCGGGTCACCGTGGGGTAATGGTGCAGCCGATCTCGGACCAGGGGGCCGAAGAAGTCATGGCCGCGCAGGCTGTCGACGAGCTGCTCGCCATAGGCAAGCTCCGAGACCTGGCGGCAGCCATGGGCCAGAATGATGGTCTCATAGGTCTCGTAGATGTCGGGATCCTTGACCAGGCTGGCGAACGGCGCCAGCCCGGTGCCGGTCGACAGCAGCAGCAGACGTCTGCCGGGAATGAGGTTGCCCGCGATCAGCGTTCCCGTCGCCTTGCGCCCGACGAGGATGCGATCGCCCTCCTTGATCTTCTGCAGCCGTGAGGTCAGCGGCCCGTCCGCCACCTTGATGCTGAAGAACTCCAGCTCCTCCTCGTGATTGGCGCTCGCCATGCTGTAGGCGCGCATCAGCGGCCGGCCGTCGACCTCCAGTCCGATCATCGCGAACTGCCCGTTCTGGAAGCGGAAGCCGGGATCCCGCGTGGCGGTGAAGCTGAACAGCGAATCGGTCCAGTGCCGGACCGACAACACCGTCTCGGTCTGAAAAGCGCTCATCGTCGTCTCCTGAGGCGCGGGGCGCGCCGTGTGGCGGTTGCTGAGCACGATCTCGCGGAAACGGCGCAGTCCGGCAATTTCGAACGTGCTGCGACGGTGGATTAGTTGCGAAGATTGTTCCGGGGAAAGCCAGCGCGCCTAACGAAGCAGCAGCGCTCGACATTTCGTCGAACGAGGCAATTAGTTGCTGGGTGCTCCGAACCGTCTCCCCTAGCGTGATGACACCGGCCTCGGCACAACCAGGAGGAGCCATGATTGCAGCCGACATCGCTGACGGCGAGGTCAGTCCCGACCTGGCATCATTGCGGCTACGGAACGCGAGCGGCGCACCCGCGGTGCTGTCCGCCGAACGGCTGCGCCTGTCCTGCATGTGCGCGCATTGCAGGCGGGCCCGCTTCGACGGCCGCTTCCCGCCGCAATTTCCCGGGATCGGCATCGTGGGGGTCGGTGACCTCGGCTACGGCCTGAACATCGCGTTTTCCGACGGCCATAATCGTGGCATCTATCCGAAATCATACCTCTGGGAACTCGCTGCCGTTTGAGGCCCTCACGCGGCGACGGATGGCACGAACATTGCTCCGCTTCTGATCAGTATGATCAATGCGGAGGCAAGACATGTTGCTGCAGGCGGCCAAATCAGCTGCGGAAGCCGTGCCCTCTCCCATGACCTCAGCACGCGCGGTGACCAGTTCGTCGCTCCTGCTCACCGAAAGTCAGCAATCCATCGGCGGCCCGCCGTCGCTGATCGAAAGGCTCAGCCTGCGCGAGCGTGAGCAGGTGCTGAAGCAGGGCCGCCGCAAGGTCCTGAACCGCGGCCAGACGCTGTTCAGTCAGGGCGCCCGGCACGACGGCATTTTCCTGGTCGAGAGCGGCCGCATCCGCGTGTTCTACACGTCCCCGCAGGGGCGCGAGATCACGCTGGCCTATTGGCATGTCGGCAATTTCGTCGGCGGTCCCGAAGTGTTCGACACCGGCGTGCATCAATGGTCCGGCATCGCGGCCAGCAATGCCAGCGTGATCCAGCTTCCCGGCAAGGAGCTGCGAACGCTGGTGGCGGAGATCCCCAATCTGGCGATCGGACTGATCGAAGGGTTGAGCTTCAAGGGAAAATGCTACTCCGCCCTGGCCCAGATGCTGGGGACCCGTTCGATCACCGAGCGGCTCGCCCATCTGCTGCTGCATCTCGTCGACCTCTATGGCGTCGACGATCCCGACGGCAAGGTCATTGCCGCGGCCTTCACCCATGCCGACATCGCCCACATGGTCGGCGCGACGCGGCAGTGGGTGACGATCAGCCTCAAGCGGATGCAGGAAAAGAATATCGTCCGTACCAGGCGGTCGCAGATCGTGGTCTGCCGGCCCGACGTCCTGGACGAGATGCGCGGCCAGGCCGCGGATTAGCCGGCCTGCTCATGCAAGCGGCTGTCATGAGCGAAATTGCCCAAGGAGTACGCAACCGGATTTTGACGGCAACTAATCCACCCGCTGCCGAACTCCGGATTTGCGCTCGTGGACGCGGCCTTCATCATGGCGCCATCAGCCATCCAACCGAACGGGGATGAGAATGGTCCGCTGCCGTCACGCGCTCTTACTATCCGTCACCTGTCTGTCCCTGATTGCGGCGCAGCCCGTCGCAGCAGAGACGGTCACGATCGGCATAGGCACCCAGGACACCACGACCAACACGGTGACTGCCGGCACCATCGTGCGGCAGCTTCACCTGCTGGAGAAGTATCTGCCCAAGGACGGCAAATACGCCAACATCAAGTTCGAGATCGAGTGGCAGAACTTCACGTCCGGCCCGCCCGTCACCAACGGGATGATGGCGAACAAGCTGCAGTTCGGCATGATGGGCGACTACCCGCTGATCGTGAACGGCTTCACCTTCGAGAACAATCCCGAGAGCAAGAGCCGGCTGATCGCGGTCGCCGCCTACAGCCTCGCCGGCTCCGGCAACGGCATCGTCGTTCACAAGGACTCGCCCTACTATGAACTCTCCGACCTCAAGGGCAAGCTGGTCAGCGTGCCGTTCGGCTCGGCCGCACATGGCATGGTGCTGAAGGCGCTTCAGGACGCCGGCTATCCGGCGGACTTCTTCCAGCTCGTGAGCCAGACGCCGGAGGTCGGCTCGACGAACCTGCAGGAAAAGAAGATCGACGCGCACGCCGATTTCGTTCCGTTCGCCGAGTTGCTGCCGTTCCGCGGCTATGCGCGCAAGATCTTCGACGGCGTCCAGACCAACCTGCCGACCTTCCACGGCGTCGTCGTCCGCACCGACTTTGCGGAGAAGTATCCCGAGGTCGTCATCGCCTATGTCAAGGCAGTCATCGCCGCCAACCAGTGGCTGCGCCAGGATCCGAAAGCGGCGGCCGAAAAGATCCAGGAATGGACCGGGATCAACAAGGAGGTCGTCTACATCTTCCTCGGTCCCGGCGGCAACATGACCACGGATCCGACGATCAAGCCGGCGCTGGTGGATGCCGCCGCGACTGACGTCAAGGTGCTGCAGAGCCTCGGCCGCATGAAGGAGTTCGATCCGAAGAAGTGGGTGGACGACAGCTACATCCGCAAGGCCTATGCCGAGCTGAAGCTGGACTATGACAAGGATCTCGCCAGCACCGCGAACTACGAAATCTCCGGCGAGGACAAGTTCTGCAACAGGCCGATCACCGAGCCGCGCAAGGCCGGCGAGGTCTGGATCGACGGCGAGGGCATCACAGCCTTCAGCAGCGCGACCTGCACGCTCGGCGCCTATGCCGACTACAAGGCCAAGGGCAAGAAGATCAACGTCGCCTACGTCTTCGACACCGCGCGCGGCATCAAGCTGTTCGCCGACCAGGCGTTCTTCGCCGCCGCCAATGGCGAGATCGCGCCGTTCCTGCTGAAGAAGGATGCCGAGGCCTATGCCGCCAAGATCGGCGGCAAGGTGATGGGACTTGATGACGCCGTGAAGCTGGCGGTGGCGGGAGGCAAGACTTGAGCAGCCCCGCCCTGATGACGTCGCCCGACCAGGCTGCGGCGGCCGCCGCGCCTGGCACCGCGCCCCCGCCGAGCCGGCCGCACGTCTCCGCCCGCGCGGCACGCTGGTTCCGGCTGAACCAGGACCGGCTGCAGTCGCTGCTGATCGGCACCGCGTCGCTGATCCTGTTCCTGATCGCCTGGCACCTGCTGACGACCTACCGCGTCGTCTTCTTCGTGAAGTTCACCAACGTGCCGGCGCCGCTGGCGGTCTATGCGAGCTTCACCAAGGCGATCCACGATCCGAAATTCCTGATGCACATCCTGCTCAGTTGCCGCCGGATCTTCATCGGGTTCTCGCTGGCCGCGCTGGTCGGCGTGCCGCTCGGCCTGATCATGGGCCGCTTCAAGCTGGTGCACGAGATCGTGTTTCCGGTCGCCGAGGTGCTGCGTCCGATTCCGGCCATCGCCTGGGTCCCGATGGCGATCATGCTGTGGCCGACCAACGAGCAGAGCATTGTCTTCATCACCTTTCTCGGCTCGTTCTTTCCGATCCTGGTCAACACCCTGCACGGCATGACGCTGGTCGATCCCGTGCTGGTGCGCGCCGCCAAATGCCTTGGCGCCCGGGAGGCGTCGATCTTCCGCGAGGTCTATTTCCCGGCGTCGCTGCCGCACATCTTCACTGGCCTCACCGTCGGCATGGGCGTCGCATGGGTGTCGCTGATCGCGGCCGAGATGATCTCGGGACAGTTCGGCATCGGCTACTTCACCTGGGAAGCCTATTCACTGGTCCAGTATGCCGACATCGCGCTCGGGATGATCGCGATCGGCGTGCTCGGGCTCGGCTCGAGCCTCGTGATCCGCGCAGCCGGACAATTGGTGATGCCCTGGAGGTCGCGATGAGCCAAGCCGCAGCGGATACGAGACAGGGCCATATCGAGGTCCGCAACTTCGCCCTGAGCTACGAGACCATCGACGGCGCCGTCGAGGCCGTCACCGACACCCAGATCCATGTCGAGCCCGGCGAGTTCGTCTCGATCGTCGGACCGTCGGGTTGCGGCAAGTCGACACTGCTCAACGCTGTCGCGGGCTTCCTCAAACCGACCAGCGGCATCGTCACGGTCGACGGCCAGGCCGTGACCGGACCCAGCGCCGAACGCGGCATGGTGTTTCAGCAATATTCGCTGTTTCCCTGGAAGACGGTGCGCGAGAACGTCGAGTTCGGGCTGAAGATGCGCGGCATGGCGAAGTTCGAGCGCGCACGCGCGGCGCGGACTCTGCTCGGCCTCGCCGGTCTCGAGGCGTTCGAGAACCACTATCCCGAGCGTCTCTCCGGCGGCATGAAGCAGCGCGTCGGCATCGTGCGCGCGCTCGCCACCGGCCCCAAGGTGCTGCTGCTCGACGAGCCGTTCGGCGCGCTGGACGCGCAGACCCGCATCATCATGCAGCAGATCCTCACCAACATGTGGCAGCGGCTGAAGATCTCGGTGCTGTTCGTCACCCACGACATCGACGAGGCGATCTTCCTGTCCGACCGCGTCTACTGCATGACCGCGCGCCCCGGCTCGATCAAGGCCGAAATCCAGATCCCGCTCGAGCGCCCACGCCAGCAAGCGATGATGATGTCGTCGGAATTCCTGGCGCTGCGGCGCGGGCTGATGTCGTTGATCCGCGAGGAGAGCCTGAAGGCGATGGGCGGCGAGATCACCGATCTCGGCATGCAGGGACTGAGCATCGAGTTGCAGGGCCAGTCGATCTCCGAAATCCTCTGAAGGGTTTTGCGCTCGACCGACGGCGGCCGGTCCAGCTCCGAAGAAGGCGCCCGATGGTCGCACCCGAGCGGCGCAACAGGTGCTGGCGTCCCGGCCGGTCCTGGCGCAGAATGCCGGATAGCAAACAAGGACGTCGCAGGGGGAACGCCCGGCTCCGTCGACATCGGGCGTGAGGGTTGCTCGCGGGCGCACATCGAGAGGTCCAGTCGGACGCACCGGCCGTGCATCGCACGGCACGGACGGCGTCCGGGATGCGTCTCGTCGCGGCCGCGGCCGCTCTCCCAGGCGCAAACCGAGAGGAACCAATGCAGGGCACCATCTACCCAAGCCTCAAGGATCGGGCCGTTCTCGTGACCGGCGGCGGCTCCGGCATCGGGGAAGCGATCGTCCGCAATTTCGTCGGCCAAGGCGCGCGTGTCGGATTCATCGACATCGACCTGGAGGCCTCGCAGCATGTGCTGGCGAGCCTGCCTGCGGAGGCCAAGGTGCACTTCGCGCATGCCGATCTGCGCGACATCGCCGCGCTGAGGGCTGCGGTCGCCGGCGCCCGCGAGGCGCTCGGGCCGATCACCATCCTCGTGAACAATGCGGCGCGCGACGACCGCCACGCGATCGAGGACGTCACGCCGGACTATTGGGACGAGCGCATCGCCGTGAACCTCAAGCATCAGTTCTTCGCGGCCCAGGCGGTTGCGCCGGACATGATCCAGGTGGGAGGCGGCGCGATCGTCAATCTCGGCTCGGTGAGCTGGGTGCTCGGCCAGGGCAACATGCCCTGCTACACCACGGCGAAGTCGGCGATCCAGGGACTGACGCGCGCTCTCGCCCGCGATCTCGGCCCCAGCAACATCAGGGTCAATTCCATCCTTCCGGGCTGGATCATGACCGAGCGCCAGCAGCGAATGTGGCTGACGCCCGAGGGCGAGGCCGAGCTAATGCGGCGCCAATGCCTCAAGCGCAAGCTCGTTCCGGACGACATCGCCCGCGTGGTGCTGTTCTTCGCCGCCGACGACAGCGGCGCCTGCACCAACCAGAACTACATCGTCGACGGCGGCTGGGCCTGAGACTCGTCTATCATCACGACGCAACGAGACGCGGTCCGGTGCTGCCGCGTGCGGCGATCTCGAAACCGACGTCGATCTAATGCGTTCTCGGCCGCTTGCCCGCGGCGCGCCCGAGCGAGATCGTCGCCTGTGCCGGGAGCCAGGCAACCAGCGGCATCGATCCGCTTGCGCAATCGCGGCGAAACGATATCGGGCCGCCGCAGCACCCGCGACACGGTGACAGCGCTGACATCGGCGATGCGTGCACCGTCCTTCAGCGTCATGCGACGTTTCTGAGACATGATCCTGGGAACGTTCATCTACGCGGATTTGTCCGAGCCGCAAACATGACACACGGCCGGCCGCTTGGCATAAAGCCGCGCGACGGTAATTGACAGCGCTATCATTGATCAGTAACGCTTGGCGGGTCGAGACGACGAGCATTGCTCGCACAACCTCCGGAAACAAAGAGGCGTCTCGCACATGCGTCATTGATCTGGCGCCACAACAACAGGGGAGGTCACGAATGTCGTCCAAGTCGATGAGGGCGCGATGCCTTGCCACGTGTGCATCGCTGGTGCTGGTCACCGCGTTTGCCAGCAAGGCGCTGGCGGAGCCGGAGATGGTCAAGGGACCGGCGAGCGAGCCTGAATGCATGGTGCCGTGGACCAAGGACACCAAGTTCTTCAAGTTTCCGGCCAAGAAGGGCCCCTACCGCATCGCACTGGCGAACGGCTACATCGCCAACACCTGGCGCATCCAGATGATCCAGACCGCGAAGGCCTATGCGGCGCAGCCCGAGGTGAAGGCCAAGCTCAAGGAGTTCAAGGTCGTCTCGACCGGCGAGGACGTGCCGGCGCAGATCTCGGCGATCAACAACTTCATCGACTCCGGCTATGACGCCATCGTCGTCAACGCGCAGAACCCGACCGCCTTCGGGCCGGTGATCAAGCGCGCCAAGCAGGCCGGCGTGATCCTCGTCGCCTTCGACAACATTCTCGCGACGGAAGACGCGATCAACGTCAATGTCGACCAGAAGGGCCTCGGCGAGCTCTGGGCGAAGTGGCTGGTCAAGAACGTGCCCGGCGGCGGCAAGGTGCTCGAGGTGCGCGGCGTCGCCGGAACCTCGGTCGACACCGACCGTCACAACGGCTTCCACTCCGTTCTCGACGGCTCCGGCAAGAAGTGGCAGGTCACCGAGGTCGTCGGCAAATGGGACGACGGCGTCGCCCAGAAGGCCACGGCCGATGCGATCGCGACCAACGGCCCGTTCGATGCGATCTCCGGCCAGGGTGGCGACACCGGCATCGTGCAGGCCATGCTCGACGCCAAGCACAAGATGGTGCCGTTCGGCGGCGAGACCGAGAACGGCTTCCGCAAGTTCTGCGCCGCCAAGGCCTCGGAAGGCCTGAAATGCTCGTCCGCTGGCACCGGACCTGCGCAGGTCGCGGTCGCGATCAAGGTCGCGCTCGCCGCCCTCGAAGGCAAGGTCGTGCCGCAATCGGTCAAGCTGCCGCTCGCGGTCGTGGAAGATCCGAACTTCAAGAAGGATCAGGACTACTTCCCGGCCCAGTCCGACAACTTCTTCGTCGGCAACTCCTTCCCGACCTGCGGCATCAACTTCACGGCGCAGGAGATCATGGGCCAGTCGAAGGAAAACCAATAGGCCGATGGATCGCTGGTCCGCGGGTTCTCTCGCGGCCAGCCCGTCCCTATTGCCCAAACGACTGGGGAAGCAAGCATGATCGCGGCTGAGCCGCTGTTTCGCGCCGTAGGACTGTCCAAACGCTACGGCGGCGTGATCGCTCTCGACGGTGCGGACCTGGAGGTCCACCCCGGCCGCATCCACGCCATTCTCGGCGAGAACGGCGCCGGCAAGTCGACGCTGATCAAGCTGATGGTCGGCGCGGTCGCACCGGACGAAGGCCGGATGACGCTCGAAGGGCGCGAGGTCGCCTTCAGCGGTCCCTCCGCCGCGAATGACGCCGGCGTCGTCTGCATCTTCCAGGAGCTGTCGCTGATTCCCGACCTGTCGGTCGCGGACAACATCATGATCTCGCATCCGCCGACGCGGTTCGGCATGATCGACCGGCGCGCCCAGCGCCGGCTTGCCGAGGAGGCGCTACACCGCGCCGGCGCCGGCGACATTCATCCGCGCGCGCTGGTGAAGGACCTGCCGCTGTCGCGCCGGCAGATGGTCGAGATCGCGAAAGCGCTGTCGCGGCGGCCGAAGATCCTGATCCTCGACGAGGCGACCTCGGCGCTGACCGCCTCCGACGTGACCAAGGTATTTACGGTACTGAAGCGCCTGCGCAGCGAGGGGCTGGCGCTGCTCTACATCTCCCACCGCATGCACGAGATCGCCGAGCTCGCCGATGAATGCAGCGTATTCCGCAACGGGCGCCGCATCTCGACCTTCCCGGCCGGCACCAGGACGGATGCCGAAGTGATCGAGCTGATGATCGGCCGCGAGTACAAGCACGCTTTCCCGGACAAGCCGCCGCGCAAGACCGATGGGCGGCCGCCCGCGCTGCAATGCAGGAGCATCAGTTGGGGCGACCGGCTGAAGGACATCTCGTTCTCGCTGCAGGCCGGAGAGATCATCGGACTCGGCGGGCTCGACGGCCAGGGCCAGCGCGAGCTGCTGCTGGCGCTGTTCGGCGTGCTGCGCGACTGCCGCGGCGACATTCTGATCGACGGCAACAAGGTGACGATCGACAGCCCCGTCACTGCCAAGTCGGAGCGCATCGGCCTCGCGCTGATTCCGGAGGACCGCAAGACCGAAGGACTGATGCTGCCGATGTCGGTGCGCGACAATCTCTCGGCCGCCGCCTTCGACCGGTTCGCGACATTCGGCATCATCGACCGGCAGCGGCAATCGGCCCTGATCGAGGAGATGATCCGCCTGATCGAGATCAAGACTGCCTCCCCCGATCTCGCCGTCAGCGCGCTCTCCGGCGGCAATCAGCAGAAGGTCGTGATCGCGAAATGGCTGATGAACAAGCCGCGCATCATCCTGCTCAACGATCCGACGCGCGGCATCGACGTCGGCACCAAGCAGGAGATCTACCGGCTGCTGCGCCGGCTTGCCGACGAGGGCGCCGCGATCCTGCTCTATTCGACCGACTATGACGAGCTGATCGGCTGCTGCGACCGCGTGCTGGTGATGTATGATGGCGCGATCAGGCGCGAGCTTGCGGGCGCCGAGATCACCGAGCGCGCGCTGGTCAGCAGTGCGCTCAATGTCGACGAGGGCGAGCGAGCGGAAGCGAGTCTGGCATGACCGAGTGGCGGTACTGGCTCGCCGAACAGCGCGGCACCCTGCTCGCGATCGGCATCTTCGTCGCGATGTTCGTGCTCTATGCGACCAATCATCCGGCCGGCTTCAGCGCCAACATGGTGCAGACCGCGGCCAACAAGGCGACGCTGCTGGCCTTCGTCGCCATGGCGCAGGCGATCGTGGTGATCACCGCCGGCATCGATCTGTCCGTCGGCATGATCCTGACATTGACCAACTGCCTCGCGTCCTGGATCGTGGTCGGCACCGCCACCGAGACCGCGCTCGGCGTCGCCGGCGTGCTCGGCACCGGCATCGTCTGCGGCATGATCAACGGCGCGATCGTGATCTTCGGGCGCCTGCAGCCGATCGTGACCACGATCGCCACCGGGGCGATGTACTACGGCATCGCGCTGTTCCTGCGGCCCAATCCCGGCGGATCCGTCAACGAGACGCTGGCGGATGCCTTGACGGGAAGATTATTCGGCGTGCTGCCCACGAGCCTCGTGGCACTGGCTGCGGCGGCGCTGCTGATCTGGGTGCCCTATAGCCGCTCGGTCGTCGGCCGCGCCGCGTTCGCGACCGGCTCCTCCGAGGTCGCAGCCTACATGTCCGGCGCGCCGATCCGCGCGGCCAAGTTCGTCGCATACACCTTGGCTGGCCTGCTGTCGTCGATCGGCGGCCTGTTCCTGACGTTCTTCTCCTACACGGGCGAGGCCGCCTATGCGAGCGGCAATGCCTACACCCTGTTCTCGATCGCGGCCGTGGTGCTCGGCGGCGTATCTCTGATGGGCGGACGCGGCAGCGCGATCGGGGCGATCTTCGGCGCACTCGCGTTCCGGACCATCGGCGATCTGCTGTTCGTGTTCGATTTCGATCCGCTGTGGCAGCCGCTGTTCCAGGGGCTGGTGCTGATGCTCGCGGTCTCGATCGGCGCGTTCGGCCTGGTGCGGGTGCGCAATCGGCTGGAGTGGTTCGGATGAGCGACGCAACGGCACCACAACCGGCCCATCGCGGGATCGCCATGCTGCGTCGGATCGATCCGGCGGTGGCGGCCTCGTTCGGCTGCATCGTGCTGCTGCTGCTGGTCGGCAGCCTGTATTCGCGCAGCTTCCTGTCGCCGGATTATCTGCTGCAGCAGTTGAAGGTCGCGAGCTTCCTGGGCGTGATCGCCACCGGGATGATGCTGGTGATCCTGCTTGGGCAGATCGACCTGTCGGTGCCTTGGGTGGTGACGACGGGCGCGATGATGGCCTGCGCGGCGGCCGCGCATGGCACGACCGGCGCCATCATCGCGATTCCCTGCGGCATTCTCTGCGGCGCCGCCATCGGTGTCCTGAACGGCATCGGCGTCGCCTATCTGCGCATTCCCTCGATGATCATCACGCTGGCGACCAATGCGGTCGCGCAAGGCCTGATGGTGGCCTACACCGGCGGCTTCGCGCCGCAGGATTCCGCCTCCAAGGCGATGCGCTATCTCGCCACCGGCACGATCGTGCCCGGCCTGCCCAATGCGGTGCTTGTCTGGGCGATCATCGGCGGCGCAGCGATCTGGCTGTTGTCACGGACCACGTTCGGCCGCGCCATCTATGCCATCGGCAATCGCGAGCGCGCGGCCTATCTCTCAGGGATCAATACACGCCGCATCACCATGCTGGCGTTCGCGCTGTCCGGCGCGCTGTCCGCCTTCGGCGGCGTGCTGCTCGCGGGCTATGCCTCGAAGGCGGCGCAGTCGATGGGCGACGCCTATCTGCTGCCCTCGATCGCCGCCGTCGTGCTCGGCGGCACGCACATTCTCGGCGGCCGCGGCAGCTATCTCGGCACCGTCGCCGGCGTCGTGCTGATCACCCTGCTGCAGTCCATCCTGTCGGTGATGCAGATCAGCGAGGCCGGCCGCCAGCTGATCTACGGCGCGGTGATCATCCTGATGCTCCTGATCTACGGCCGCCAGAAGCTGTGATCGAACAGCGACTGGTCCCGCAAGCCGGCTGGTGATCTGCGACGGATGCCGCTGCACCTCACACTTCGAGCCACTCCTGCCGGACCGCGGTGTTGGCCTTGAGCTGATCCGGCGTTCCTTCGAACACGACGCGGCCGTGGCCCATGACATAGACGCGCTTCGAGATCCGCATCGCGATCGAGAGCTTCTGCTCGACAAGCAGGATCGCGACGCCAGCCGCCGCAATCCGGGCGATCAGGTCGCCGACCTGCTGTACGATCAGCGGCGCCAGACCTTCGGTGGGTTCGTCGATCATGATCAGGTCGGGGTCACCCATCAAGGTCCGGCAGGTGGTCAGCATCTGCTTCTCGCCGCCCGACAGCACGCCCGCCGGCGTATCGGCGCGCGCGGCGAGATTGGGAAACATGTCGAGCATGTCCTGGAGGCGCCACTTCCCCGGCCGCCGGGTGTCCTTGATGCCGAGCACGAGATTTTGCCGCACGGTGAGGCTCGGAAAGATGTCGCGATGCTCGGGCACATAGCCAAGCCCAAGGCGCGCGATCTTGTAGCTCGGCAAGCCGGCAATGTCCCGGCCCTTGAAGCGGATCGTCCCCTGCGGACTGACCTCGCCCATGATCGCCTTCACGGTGGTCGAGCGGCCGACGCCGTTGCGGCCGAGCAGGCTCACCACTTCGCCAGCAGCGACGTCGAGGTCGACGCCCTGGAGGATGTGACTCTTGCCGTAATAGGCGTGGAGGTTCCTGACTTCGAGCATCAGTGGGCCTCCTCGCCGAGATAGGCTTCCCTCACCTTCGGGTCCCGACGGATCTCCTCCGGCGTGCCCGACGCGATGATGTGGCCGTAGACCAGCACCGAGATGCGATCGGCGAGACCGAATACCACGCTCATGTCGTGCTCGACGATCACCAGCGTCCGCCCCTCGGTGAGCCTCCGGATCAACGAGACGGCGCGCTCGGTTTCCGCATGGCTCATTCCGGCCGTCGGCTCGTCGAGCATGACGACCGTCGCACCGCTCGCAATGGTGACCCCGATCTCCAGCTCGCGCTGCTCGGCATAAGTCAACAACCCCGCGGGGATGTCACGCCGATGCGTGAGATGAATGTCGTCGAGGATCTGGGCGGTCCGCTCGCGCACCTCCGGCAGACTGTCGACGTTCTTCCAGAACGCGTAGCGATGTCCGGTCGCCCACAGCACGGCGCAGCGGACGTTCTCCCACACGGTCATGCGGGCGAACACGTTGGTCACCTGGAACGAGCGCGACAGGCCGCGCCGGTTGATCTCGAACGGCCGCAGGCCCGAGATGACCGCGCCGTTCAATCGCACCTCGCCCGAGGTCGGCCTGATATGCCCGCTGATGAGGTTGAACGTCGTGGACTTGCCAGCGCCGTTCGGGCCGATGATCGCGTGACGCTCGCCCTGGGCGACGCTCAGGTTGAGGTCGCGGATGACGCCGACATTGCCGAAGCGCTTTTCGACGGCACGGACTTCGATGGCCGCGGTCATGCCAGATACCCCCGATCACGCGCCACGGTGGCGGCCCCGTCCCAGGCTCCGGCAATCCGCTGCCACGTCGACCGCGCGACGAAGAAGCCGGCGACCACCAGAATCGCGGCGACGCCCCATGTCACGGGGGATTGCGGATTGAAGGCCACGCCGAACAGGTTGATGGCGTCGCCACCCGAATAACGCGCGACCGTCTCGATGGTCAGGATGACGCCGCAAGCGAACGCCGCGGTCGGCACGATGGCAACGAGATAGGACGGGATCACCATTCCGAGCGTTCCGGCACGGACCAGCGGCCGGTGCATCATCAGCAGACCGGCGATGCCACCGGGTGAGAACATGACGATGCCGATGAAGATGATGCCGAAATAGAGCTGCCAGACGCTGGTGAGGCTCGTCAGCCCAAGCTGGAGATAGGTCACCAGGATCGCGCCGAGGATCGGACCGAAGAAGTAGGCCGTCCCACCGATGAAGGTCGCGAACAGCACGAGGCCCGACTGGATTGCACCGAGATAGGCGGAGTTCGCGATCTCGAAGCTGATCGCCGCGAGGCCGCCCGCGACGCCGGCGAAGAATCCGGCGAAACAATAGGCGAGATAGCGGACGACGTGCGGATCATAGCCGATGAACTGGACCCGTTCGGGATTGTCGCGCACCGCATTGCTGATCCGCCCCAGGGGCGTCCGGGTCAGCGCATACATCGCGATTGCCGATAGCACCAGCCAGAACGCGATCAGGTAATAGACCTGCAGCTGCGGCCCGAAGGTCCAGCCGAACATGCGCGGCAGAGCGGTGCGGTCCGTGGTGATGCCGGCTTCGCCGCCGAACACCGAGCGCAGGATCAGCGACGACGACGCCACGAGCTCGCCGATGCCGAGCGAGATCATCGCAAACACCGTGCCGGCGCGCTTGGTCATGACCCAGCCGAGGATGATCGCGAAGGCGAGGCCGCCCAGCCCGCCGAACAGCGGAATGAAGGGCAGCGGAATCGGCCAGCCATGCGCCACCACCGCATTCATCATGTGACAGGCCGCGAAGCCGCCCAGGCCGTAGTGAACCGCGTGACCGAACGACAGCAATCCGGTCTGACCGAGGAGGATGTTGTAGGAGAGCGCGAAGACGATCGCGATCCCGATGAGGCTGAACGAGGTCAGCGATCCTCCCGAATTGAAGAGCAGCGGCAGCACGATCAGCACGGCCACGCCGATCACCCAGACGGCATAGAAGCGGAGACGGGATCCGGCGGGCTCTGCCGCGAGATGAGACGCGGAGGTCACTGCTGCGGTCATGATTCGCGAGTCCCCATCAGGCCCACGGGGCGCACGATCAGGACGAGCACCAGCAGCAGGTAGGGAACGATCGGCGCGACCTGCGCGATCGTCACGTTCCAGATGTCGGTGAGCACCGATGGCCCGGCGGATGGATCGAGCGGGCCGAAGGCGCTCGCCAGCGAGCCGTTCAGCGCCACGGCGAAGGTCTGCACCAGGCCGATCACCAGCGAAGCGATGAAGGCGCCCGGCAGCGAGCCCAGGCCGCCGAACACGATCACCACGAACAGGATCGGCCCGAGCGCCGCGGCCATGTCGGATTGCGTCACCAGGGCGGGACCGGCGATGACGCCGGCGAGACCGGCCAGCGCGCTGCCGACCCCGAACACCACCATGAACACGCGTCCGACATTGTGGCCGAGATGGCCGACCATATGGGGATGGGTCAATGCCGCCTGAACGATCAGGCCGACCCGGGTGCGCTTGAGCACGATCAGCAGCGCCACGAAGATCGTCACCGACACCGCCAGCATGAACAGCTTGTAGGCCGGATAGTTGGTCGAGAAGATCGTGAACGCGGGAAAGTCCAGCAGCGCCGGGACGCGGTAGTCGAGCGGCGTCTTGCCCCAGATCATCGAGACGATTTCCTCGATCGCGAATGCGAGGCCGAAGGTCAGCAGCAGCTCGGCGACGTGACCATGCTTGTGCGTGTTGCGCAGACCGTAACGCTCGACCGCCATGCCGATGGCCCCGACGAGGAGCGGCGCGAGCAGGAGGGCCGGCCAGAAGCCGACCCATTTCGTGAGCTGGAAGCCGAAGAAGGCGCCGAGCATGTAGAAGCTGGCGTGAGCAAAATTGAGCACCCCCATCATGCTGAAGATGACGGTCAGCCCGCTCGACAGCAGGAACAGCAGCATGCCGAACAGCACGCCGTTGAGGGTGGAGATGACGATGAGTTCAAGCACGGTGCACCCGCGAATGTCCGGGGCCTCGATGCCCCGCCGCTCATTCCCTAACAGATCGACGCAGGGCCGACGCCGCTTCCCGCACGGTGAGGCCGTGCGGGAAGCCAGCGCCGATCGATTACGGCCGCGCCATCTTGCACGTCGTCGACACCATGGCCTGGGGCGTATCGACCCTGGAGACCAGGTGCCATCCCCAGCCGGTGTTCTCCTCGTCGAACGGCTCGTTCGCCGCGAGCTTGCCGAAGGACGAGACGTAGATCGGCTGGAAGAACTGGTGATCATCCTTGCGCATGAAGCCGGTGCCGCCATCCAGCACCTCGAGCTTGAGGTCCTCGAGCGCGGCCGCGACCTTCACCGGGTCGATGGAGTTGGCCTTCTCGGCCGCCGCCTTGAACATGCGCATCTCGTTGACCGCCCGCGGATACCACAGCGACATGTTGACCTTGGCGCGGAACGCCTTCTCGTAATCCATCGCAGCCTGATGGCCCGAATTGGCGAAGCCTTCGGTCAGCTGAAAGACCTGATGATCCAGGCCCGTCTGCTTGATGGCGGTCGGGCCGCCGGCGCCGCCCGCGTAATAAGTGTACCAGTTGACCTTCAGGCCGGCATCCGCGGCGGCCTTGAGCAGCAGCGCGATGTCCTGGCCCCAGTTGCCGGTGATGACGCTGTCGGCGCCGGACGCCTTGATCTTGGCAATGTAGGGCGAGAAGTCCGTGATCTTCAGCAGCGGATGCAGCTCGTCGCCGACGATCTGGACATCGGGTCGCTTCGCCGCCAGCATCTTGCGCGCGTCGCTGCGGACCGACTGGCCGAACGAATAGTCCTGATTGATCAGATACACCTTCTTGATGGACGGGATGTCCTTCATGTAGTTGGTGAGCGCCTCCATCTTGATGTCCGAGCTGGCGTCCCAGCGGAAATGCCAGTAGCTGCATTTCTCATTTGTCATGCTCGGATCGACGGCGGCATAGTTGAAGTACAGCACTTCCTTGCCGGGGTTGCGCGTGTTGTGCTTGTTGACGAAATCCTCCAGCGCGAGCCCGACGGACGATCCGTTGCCTTGCGTGATGTAGCGGACGCCGGCGTCGATCGCCTTCTGGGCCTGGACCAGGCTCTCTTGCGGATTGGTCTTATTGTCGAACGGCACGATCTCGACCTTATGGCCGAGAATGCCGCCCTTGGCGTTGAGCTCGTCGGCCAGGTACTGGAACGTCTTCAGGCCGCCCTCGCCAACGCTGGCGCCGCCGCCGGACAGCGGATCGATATAGCCGATCTTGACGGTGTCTTCGGCCTGCGCGGCATGACCGAGCATCGGGACGATCAGGGCAATGGCTAAAGTTAACTTGCGCATAGTTTTGTTTCCTCGCTGGCTGTCGACTTCAGTCGATCGATCGATGCGCATGATCGCGCAATTTGAAGAAGCACTGAGCAGAATAACGGCCGGATGACAAGCTCGGCATGAGATGAAGCCGTGTTTGCCGCTCCGGCAATGGGCCGGCGAGCAGCTCACCGCCGATCGGACGTTTCATCGAGCGGAATGTGGCGTCCACATCGTGGACATATTCTCCCATCTCTCGGAGATGACGGCACTTGCCGGTCATGTCGCTTGTTCCACAATGTGGGACAGCGCGGCGTAGGTTCCCCGCTGATAGACGGGAAGAGCACGGCGGCCGGCAGCGCCCCGCCCAGTGGCAATCGTGGCCCCCGTCCCCGCCGAGACCGGCACGTGATGCTGAATCAGATAGATCATGATCAGGTCATTGACCGGATCGGCCTGCCACCAGGTGCCGAAGATGCCGGGCCAGGTCATCGAGCCCGGTGCGCCACAGGCATAGGGATTGCCGACGGCCTCCTCGGCGATCGCCAGTCCGAGCCCAAATCCGGAGGTCTGCCACAGCGGCATGCCGGCGAAGGGTATCTGGCGCTGCCCATCGGTCAGCCGATTGGTTCGCATCAGATCCACAGTTGCAGGCCGCAGCAACCTGACGCCGCCCAGCTCGCCTCCTCCGAGCAGCATGCGCGCGAACCGATGGTAGTCCGGCGCGGACGAGATCAGCCCGCCGCCACCCGGCGTATAGGCCGGCGGCTCGTCATACATGACCGGCTCGACCTTCGCGAGCCGCCCCGTCGTCTCGTCATATCCGTACAGGCTCGCCAGGCGATTTCGCTTGGCGAGCGGCAACCAGAAATCGCTGTCGTCCATGCCGAGCGGCGCGAAGATGCGCTCCTGCAGTACCTGCCGGAACGGCTTGCCTTCGACCCGGCCGATCAGGAAGCCGAGCACGTCGGTCGAGTGGCCGTAGTGGAATCGGTCACCGGGCTGATAGGCCAGCGGTAGCGCGCCGAGCGCCGCGAGCCATTCGTCCGGCGTCGAACGGTTCATCGCGGGATCGCCGAGCGCGCGCTCATAGGCGACCTTGAGCGGGCCTTCCGAGAAGAACGCGTAGGCGATGCCCGAGCGGTGCGTGAGCAGATCCTCGATGGTGATCGCGCGCTGGGCGGGCACGGTCTCGTCGAGCGGGCCGACGGCGTCGCGCATGACCCGTAAATCGGCCAGCTCTGGAATCCACTGGGAGACGGGGTCCGCCAAGGCGATCCTGCCTTCCTCGACCAGCATCATCGCCGCCACCGAGGTGATCGGCTTGGTCATCGACGCGATCCGGAACAACGTATCCGGGCGCATCGGGCTGTTCGTTTCGACGTCCCGCCAGCCGATCGTCTCGGCATGAACGATCTCGCCGCCGCGCGAGGTGAGAGACACGATGCCTGCGAGCTCGCCGCGATCGACGAATTCGGCGAGCGCCGGGCCGATCGCTGCAAGCGCCGCAGGATCGAAGCCCCGGCGGCGGCGGACGGCTTCACTGATCATGAGCGGCGCTCCGACGGACAGGGTTCAGCTTTCGGCGCCGGCCGGCGCGGATGACGGAGAGACAGCTGGGCATCCTGGCGCGCAAGCGACGCCCGGACAGGCCATGGCCGACGAGAGGATCAGTCCGCCTTGAAGTCGTCGGTCAGGATCGGACCCGAGATGATCCAGCGCTGACCGTCGAATTTCATCATCTGGAATTGCTTGCTGATGCGGTAATCGTCGGGCGTTGTCGTCACCGACATTCCAGGCAGCCCGAGATCGGGAACGAAGCCCTTAATGTTGGTCGCCTGCTTCATGATGTTGGCGCGCGTCAGCTCGTCACCGCATTGCCTGAGGATGTGGACGAGGAGAGCGGCCGTCGAGTAGCCATAGGTGGCGAAGCCGCTGTTGGCGTCCTCGCCGGGCGCGTATTTCGCCATGAACGCCTTGTAGCGCTTCATGCCCTCGTCATCGGCCCATTGCGGATCGAGCGGATCCTTGCCGTAGGCGACCGAGATGATGTCCTTGGCATTCTCGAGCCCCGCGGGCACGAGCACCTGACCGACCGCCGTCGCGTTGACCTCCAGGATGTGGACGGGCTTCCAGCCAAGCTCGGCGGCCTTCCTGATCGATTGCGCCGCGAATTTCGGCGTCGACATGTTGTAGAACAGATCGGCACCCGACGCCTTGAGCGTCACCAGCTGCGAATCGATCGTCGGATCGGACAGCTCGTAGGACAGCTCCTTCACGATCATGCCGGCCTTGGCGCCCAGCCCGTCCTTCAGCCCCTTGACGTAATCTTTGCCGAGATCGTCGTTCTGATACAGGATGCCGATCTTCGCGTTCGGATGGTTCTCCAGAATATATCTTGCGTAGATGTGCGCTTCCGACTGGTAGTTCGGATTGGCGGAGATCGTCCACGGATAGTTCTTCGGATCGGTGAAACGGGACGCTCCACTTCCCGCCAGAAGCTGCGGGACGCCCTTGCCGTTCAGATATTTCTGGACCGCGGCGTTCGGCGGCGTGCCGATGATCTGGAACGTGGTCAGCACCTCGTCGCTTTCGACCAGCTTGCGCACCTGCTCCACCGTCTTCGGCGGACTGTAGGCGTCGTCATACTGGATGAGGTTGATCTTGCGCCCGTTGACGCCGCCCTGCTCGTTGATCATGCGGATATAGGCCGCTTCCGCCTTGCCGATGGACCCGAAAGCAGAAGCCGGCCCGCTGAGCGGGTTGGTCTGGCCGATCTTGATCTCGGTGTCGGTGGCGCCGACGTCGTATGTCTTCTGCGCGAACGCCGGGGCTGAAAGGGCCACGCCGAGCATCAGCACGGCAGCCGCCGTCGACTCGATCCGTATCATGTGTCCTCCCGTGAGCGGCTGATCCATGGCCAGCCGATTGTCCTTGATGATGTCAGCGCGCGACCAGACTGGCAGCGCGCTGCCCGCCGCCCGACCGTCGACCGCTATCCATCAGGTCTCCGAGACCTACCGTCCGGCCGGCCGCCGGTCAAGTTCATTCATTTAGCACTAAATGAAAATGTTGGAAGCCCGAAGTCCCGCTTGACCGGGCGCGCCCACCCCCTCATCGTCAAAATGACAACGGCGCCGTTCCTGTGCGCGCCGATCAGGGACCACGGAGAGCATGCCAGCAGAGCCGAAGCCCGAGGGGCGCCGCACGCGCGCGGAACAGCGCGCGACGACGGTGAAGCTCATCCTCGACACCAGCGAGGAGCTGTTCGCGCAGCTCGGCTATTTCGGCGTGACGATCAAGGATGTGGCCGACAGGATGGGCATCCATCCTGCGCTGATCCATTACTACTTCGAGGGCAAGAAAGCGCTGTTCGACGCCGTGTTCGAACGCCGCATGGAATACGCTGTCACGGTGCGCACGGCCGGGCTGGATGCCTACGAGGCCAAGGTCGGAGATCGCCCGACCGTGGAAGGCGCGCTGCGTGCCTATTATGACGGCGCGTTCGACGTCTATGTCAACGAAGAGGACAACTGGCGGCACTTCGGCCGCATCTTCGCGCAGGTCGCGAACGCGCCGGGCTATGGCGTGGAGATGATGGACACCTATCTCGATCCGCTGGTGTTGCGTCTCATCGGTCTGCTGCAGAAGGCGCTGCCCGACGCCAGGCCCGAGGATCTGTTCTGGAGCTTCCAGTTCACCTCCGGCGCGTACTCGCTGATCCTGTCACGGACCGGCCGCATCGACCGCCTGTCCGGCGGTCTATGCAAGTCCGACGATTTCGTGGCCGTCCGCGAGCGGTTCGTGACCTTCATGGCCGGCGGCTTCAACGCGCTCTACAAGCGGCGGAAGCAGAAGTCGAAATGAGCGCCCCCGCGGGGTCTCCCGTCAGTCGATGCACGCAAACAACCAGCCGGAACCAATGATGACAGCTCCCTATATTCCGCAAATGGCCCTCTATCGCCAGTGGCTGAAGGATCATCGCGGCCTCCACTTCGAAAGCTTCGAGAAGATGCGGCAATGGTCCATCCGCGACCTCGACGGATTCTGGCGCAGCATCTGGGACTATTATGACCTGCAGTCGCCGACAGCGTTTTCGACCGTCCTGGGCGAGCGCACGATGCCGGGAGCGGTCTGGTTTCCCGGCGCTTCGGTCAACTACGCACGGCAGGTGTTTCGGCACGTCGAAGCCGCCGATGCGGCGGGCCTGCCTGCGATCATCAGCAGTCACGAGGATGGCCGGCTCACGGAGACGACCTGGCCGGAGCTTCGGAAGAAAGCTGCCGCCCTGGCGCTGCATCTGCGCGAGCAAGGCGTGGCGCCCGGCGACAGGGTCGCCGCCTATCTGCCCAATATCCCCGAAGCCATGATCGCGTTTCTCGCTGCCGCGAGCATCGGCGCAATCTGGAGCGTTTGCGCGCCCGACATGGCCGCGCCCGCCGTGATCGACCGGTTCAAGCAGATCGAGCCCAAGGTGCTGATCGCCTGCGATGCGGTCACCTATGCCGGCCGCCGGCACGATCGCCGCGATGTCGTCGAGGAGCTGCGCCGGTCGTTGCCAACGGTCGGTCACGTCGTCCTGCACAGCGACGATGCCGGCGCGCCGGTCGCCGGGGGCGTCCATCTCTCGGATGTCCTGTCACGAACAGGCCCTGGCGTCGATGCCTTCGAACCGGAGTGGCTTCCGTTCGATCATCCGCTCTGGATCGTGTATTCGAGCGGCACCACCGGATTGCCGAAACCGATCGTGCATGGTCACGGCGGCATCATCATCGTCACGCTCGCGCTGCTTGGGCTGCACAACGACATCGGCTGCTCCTATCAGCCGAATTCGTTCGGCGAGCGCTATCACTGGTACAGCTCGACCGGCTGGATCATGTGGAACAACCAGGTCGGCGCGCTTCTCAACGGCACCACGTGCTGCATCTTCAACGGCAGCCCGGCCGGGCCCAAGGATCATCCGGACTGGACCACACTGTGGCGGTTCGTGGCGAACTCGAAGTCGACCTTCTTCGGCGCCGGCGCGGCGTTCTTCGCGAGCTGCGTCAAGGCTGATATCAACCTGGCCGACGCGGGCGATCTGTCCCGACTGCGTTGTCTCGGGTCCACCGGCTCGCCGCTCAGTGCCGACACGCAGGCCTGGTTCGATCAGCGGTTCGCGGAGCTGTCGCGGGTCAATGGCAGCCGGGCGCAGGCGCAAATGTGGTGGTCGAACATCTCCGGCGGCACCGACTTCGCCGGCGCCTTCATCTGCGGCAACCGCGAATTGCCGCAGATGCCCGGAACCATGCAATGCCGCGCACTCGGCGCGGCCGTCGAGGCCTTCAATGACCAGGGCGAGCCTGTTATCGGCGAAGTCGGAGAGCTCGTCTGCACCGCGCCGATGCCGTCGATGCCGCTGCGGTTCTGGAACGATTCGGGGAATGCGCGCTATCTCGCGAGCTACTTCGGCGCCTTCGAGGCGCGCGCGGGCGGGCCGGTCTGGCGACATGGCGACTGGCTCAAGGTCAATCCGGATGGCTCCTGCATCATCTATGGCCGCAGCGACGCGACCATCAATCGCCACGGGCTGCGCATGGGGACGAGCGAATTGTACTCGGCCATCGAGGCGCTGCCGGAGATCCTGGATTCGCTGGTCGTCGATCTCGAATATCTCGGCCGCGACAGCTACATGCCGCTGTTCGTGGTGCTGCGCGACGGTGTCGCGCTCGATGCGGCGATGAAGCGGAAGATCAACATGGCGGTCGAAGCCGGCCTGTCGCGGCGCTTTGTGCCCGACGAGATCTTTGCGGTGGCCGAGATCCCGCGCACCTTGTCCGGCAAGAAGCAGGAGCTGCCGATCAAGAAGCTCCTGCTCGGGCAGCCGCTCGACAAGGTCATCAACCGCGACGCCATGGCCAATCCCGGTTGTCTCGACTGGTACATCGCGTTCGCCCGGAGCCGTTTGCAGAGCGGCTCAGGCGCGACATAGCAGACGCGCCCGAGCGAACAGCTAGACCATCAGCCGATCGAAATCGATCGCAACACGGCTGTTGGTAAAAATCTCCCGCGCCTCGACGAGGATCTCCTCGTCGGGATAACGGCCGGAGATGTGGTTCAGGACAAGCAGCCCGACGTTGCTCGACGCCGCGAGCCCGGCAGCCTCCGCGGCCGTCAGGTGGCCGTAGTCACGAGCCATGGCCGAATCCCGCCGGAGAAAAGTGGCCTCGATCACGAGCATGTCCGCGTCGCGAACATGCTCGTGCAGACCCTCGGTCGTTCCAGCATCGCCGACGATGACGAGCTTTTTCGGTCCCTGCGGAGGCCCCAGAACATCCTCCGGATCGATGGTTCGTCCGTCCTCCAGCGTGACCGGCCGGCCCTCCGCCAATGCCTTCCGCACGGGCCCATCAGGGACCGCGAGCGCCGCCAGATGGTCTGGCAGCAGATGGCGGCGAACTTGACCTGCAAATTCGAAGCCGAAGCTGTCGGTGTCGCGGTGCCGGACGGGAAAGCAGTTGATCGTAAACTCGCCGGCATCGAGAACCGTCCCGCGCCCGAGCGGAACGAGCTCGAGCGGGATCGGCGCGCGGCCCTCGCCCCACAGCCCCGCGAGCATTCGGACCACCACATCGAGCGTGTCGGGGCCGCCGTGTATGCGCATAGTGTCAGCGCTCCTGCGCAGCCGCAGGGTGGAAAACAGTCCGGGAATGCCGAGGACATGGTCGAAATGGCCGTGGGTGAGCAGGATCCGATCGAGCCGGCGAAAGCCTGCCCCACTGCGGAGCAGCTGACGCTGGGTCCCCTCGCCGCAATCGACGAGAATACGATGCCGGCCTGCTCGAACGAGAAGGGCTGGATGGTTGCGGTCCGCCGACGGAACGCTCGCCGAGGTCCCCAGGAAAGTGAGCTCGAACATCACAGCCGCTTCAGGCCCATGGTCGCAGCGTCGTGAGCGGCTTTGACGACAGGTCCCGGCTGCGCTGCTTCGTCTCAATCACGGTCGGCGATCCCTTTTCTCATGAGCGTGTTTCCGTCGTCGCCGATGAAAGGCCGAGGGCGACAGACATCGCAACGTCGTTGTAAGGGACGTCGTCGGCAGCCCGCACTCGGCTGTGCAGACTTCATCGCCGCGCTCTGATAGAGCTTGGCCATGCCAAGCTCCGGTCCGGAACAGGATGCCGCACCGCCGGCCATTCGCAAGATCATCCACATCGACATGGATGCATTCTACGCGTCGGTCGAGCAGCGGGACAATCCCGAGCTGCGCGGCAAGCCCGTGGCCGTCGGAGGCTCGCGCGAGCGCGGTGTCGTGGCAGCCGCAAGCTACGAGGCTCGGGCGTACGGCGTGCGCTCGGCAATGCCGTCGGTGACGGCAAAACGCCAGTGTCCGGACCTGATATTCGTCAAGCCTCGCTTCGAGGTCTACAAGGCCATCAGCCAGCAGATCCGCGCCATCTTCGCCCAGTACACGCCGGTCGTCGAGCCTTTGTCGCTGGACGAGGCCTATCTGGACGTCACCGAAAATCTGCAAGGCATTCCGCTGGCACGCGACATCGCCTTGCAGATCCGGGCCAAGATCAAGGCCGAGACCGGACTCAATGCCTCCGCGGGAATCTCCTACAACAAGTTCCTCGCCAAGCTGGCCTCGGACCATCGCAAACCCAATGGCCAATACGTCATCTCGCCGGAGATGGGTCCGGCCTTCGTGGAGGGGCTGCCGGTCGGCAGGTTTCACGGCATCGGCCCGGCGACCGCCGCGAAATTCAACGCGCTCGGAATTCATACCGGGCTCGACATCCGCAATCAGACCCTGCCCTTCCTCCAGCAGCACTTCGGCAAGGCCGGCCACCACTACTATTGGATCTCGCGCGGCATCGACAATCGCCCGGTCCGCGCCAATCGCATCCGCAAATCAGTCGGCGCCGAAAACACCTTCTCGACCGACCTGACCGACTTCGAACCGATGCTGGCGGAGCTGCAGCCGCTGATCGACAAGGTCTGGCAGCATTGCGAAGCCAGCGGCAACCGAGGCCGGACGGTCACCTTGAAGGTCAAGTTCGCGGACTTCGAAATCATGACGCGCAGCAGGTCCGTCGCCAACCTGGTCGCGAGCCGGGAGGACCTGGCACGCTTGTCCATTGCTCTCCTGCAGAGCGAGATGCCCCTGGCCAAGCCGGTGCGCCTCCTCGGCGTTTCGCTGTCATCCTTGCAGCAGCACGACACCGGCGTGGACGCCCAGCTTCCCTTGCTGATCTGAGGCGGGTCGGCCCCGATAGCGATCGCGACGGTCCCCGATCGTTCCAGCAACGGGACGGGTTGACAGCCGAACAACCGAGCGCTTTATTCTGCCGCACGGGGATGTGCGATCTCCCCGCGAGGCGACATGCCCAAGAATCGCGTCCTGGTCACCAAGGGCGCAGCATGTCATCATCATATACGTCCATCTCACCCGAAAAATTGTCTCGACTGATCGGCACGGCGGCCGCGCCGGCGCTCGTCGACGTGCGTATCGACGAGGATTTCGCCGCCGACCCGCGCCTCATCCCCGGCGCCGTCAGGCGTTCGCATCTCGATGTCCAGCAATGGGCGCCGAGCTTCACCGGCCAATCCGTCGTCGTGGTCTGCCAGAAAGGCAAGAAGCTCAGCGAAGGCACCGCAGCCTGGCTCCGGTGCAGCAACATCGCGGCCGAGGTCCTCGACGGCGGACACGTCAGCTGGAGGGAGGCGCAGCTCCCGACTGTGCCCGCGAACAGGATTCCCGCGAGGGACAGCCGCGGCCGCACGGTCTGGGTCACGCGATCACGTCCGAAGATCGACCGCATCGCCTGTCCATGGCTGATCCGCCGCTTCGTCGACCCCGCCGCGGTCTTCCTGTTCGTGACACCGGCCGAGGTGGAAGCGGTCGCCGAGCGCTTCCAGGCCACGGCCTTCGACGTCGAGAACGTCTTCTGGAGCCATCGCGGCGAACTTTGCACCTTCGACATCATGGTCGAAGAGTTTGGCCTGCGGACGCCGGCATTGGAGCGACTCGCCACGATCGTGCGCGCCGCGGATACGGCGCGGCTCGATCTGTCTCCCGAGGCTCCCGGACTGCTCGCGGCTTCACTCGGGCTGTCGCGAATGTACGACGACGATCTGGAGCAGTTGAGCGCAGGGCTTCTGCTCTACGACGCCTTCTACCGCTGGTGCCGCGACGCCACCAAGGAGGCGCACAACTGGCCGAACAGCAAGGTGAAGTCATGACGGACATCGCAGCATCGCGAAAACCGGTTGCGGCCGAGCACACCCATGGCATCTCCTTCAATGACGCGCTTCTGGTGTGGATCCGGGTGGCCTGTCTGAGTTTCGGCGGCCCCGCCGGCCAGATCGCGGTCATGCATCGCATCCTCGTCGAGGAGAAGAACTGGATTTCGGAGAGCCGCTTCCTGCATGCGCTGAACTACTGCATGCTGCTGCCGGGACCCGAGGCGCAGCAGCTTGCGACCTATATTGGCTGGCTGCTGCATCGGACCACCGGCGGCATCGTTGCGGGCACGCTCTTCATCCTGCCGGGCATTTTCGCCATCATGGGCCTCAGCTACATCTATGCAGCCTATGGCCATGTCGGCGTCGTCGACGCCTTGTTCTTCGGCCTCAAGGCGGCGGTGCTGGCGATCGTGATCCAGGCCGTGGTCCGCGTCGGCAAGCGCGCGCTACGCAATCGGATCATGATCGGACTGGCGGCGGCGGCGTTCGTCGCGATCTTCTTCTTCGGGGCGCCGTTTCCGACCATCATCATTGCCGCCGGAGTCATCGGCTTCGTCGCTGCCCGCCTCGGCCGGCCGGAGTTCGCAGCCCTCGAGCACGGCGGCAAGAACGCCGGCGCGATCGACAGCATGCTCGGCGAAGCCGTGCCGGATCACGTCCGTCCGAACGCGTCGCGCGCGCTGCGGGTGGCGGCCGTCTGGCTCGCGATCTGGCTCGTCCCCGTCTTCGCCCTGCTGACCCTGCTCGGGCCGAACGACGTCTTCGGTCAGATCGCGATCTTCTTCAGCAAGATGGCGATGGTGACGTTCGGCGGCGCCTACGCCGTGCTCGCCTACGTCGCGCAACAGGCCGCGGAGTACTATCACTGGGTTGCTCCGCGCGAGATGCTCGACGGCCTCGGCATGGCGGAGACGACTCCCGGTCCCCTGATCATGGTCGTCCAGTTCGTGGGCTTCATGGCCGCGTTCCGCGGGGCGAGCGGGCTGTCTCCCATGCTCGCCGGCACACTGGGCGGACTGCTGGCGACGTGGGTGACGTTCGCGCCCTGCTTTCTCTGGATCTTCGTCGGCGCCCCCTACATCGAGGCGCTGCGGGGAAACAAGGCGCTCGCCGGCGCGCTCTCGGCGATCACGGCCGCCGTCGTCGGCGTGATCCTCAATCTCTCGATCTGGTTCGCGCTGCACACCCTCTTCCGCGAGACCTTTCCGATCCATGGATTTGGACTGTCATTCGACGCGCCCCGGCCGATGAGCATCGACCTGCCGGCCGTCGTCTTGTCGATTGCGGCCGCCACGGCCATTTTCCGCTTCAACGCGGGAATGCTCGTCGTGCTCGCCGCCTCGTGCATCGCGGGCATGCTGATGCGCTTTGCAGGCGTCATCTGAGAGCACGCTGCGACGGAATATGGGGCAGTGCCAGACCAAAAGGAGCGAACGATGAGAAGCACGATCTGGAGTCTGTTGGGCCTCGGCGCCTGCCTCCTCGCACACGGCGCCGGACCGATCGTCTCGACGGCGCGAGCACAGGACATCGATTGGCAGAAGGTCGACGAGACATTGGGCCGGAAGCCGTCCGTGACGGGAGACGTCCGCCGGTACGGCTTCCCGCGCACCGATCTCTCGGTGACCCTGGACGGCGTAACCATCAGGCCGGCGCTCGCGCTCGGCGGCTGGGTCGCGTTCAAGCCGGCGCATGGCGGCACCATGATCATGGGCGATCTCGTCCTGCTGGAATCAGAGGTCAATCCGGTGATGGCGAAGATGATCGCCGGCGGGCTCGAAATCAGCGCCGTGCACAACCATCTGCTCCGCGCGAGCCCAGCAACGTCCTACATGCATGTCGTCGGTCATGGAGATCCGGTCAAACTCGCGTCCGCCATCCGCGACGCCCTCGCCGACAGCAAGACACCGTTGACGGTTGCGGCATCGCCGACCACGCCGCCACCGGCCATCGATCTCGACACGGCCCAGCTCGATCAGATCCTGACGGTCAAAGGACAGGCCAATGGCGGGGTCTATCAGTTCAGCGTGCCGCGACGCGATCCCATTGTCGAGGGCGGACTATCCTTGTCTCCCGTCGCGTCGATGGGCGTCGCGACGGGCATCAACTTCCAGCCGACCGGCGCAGGCAAGGCCGCCGTCACCGGCGACTTCGTACTGAGCGGGGAGGAGGTGAACCCCGTGATCCGGACGCTCCGTGCCCACGGCATCGAGGTCACGGCGCTGCATAGTCACATGCTGGACGAACACCCCCGCATCTTCTTCATGCACTTCTGGGCGAATGATGATGCGATCAAGCTCGCCAAGGGTTTGCGGGCGGCGCTCGACAAGACGGCAAGCACCAAGAGCTAAGAGCAAAGGAGGAAAGGCGCGGTCCGAGAGTGTGCGGGCCTTGCTCTGCCGGCAGATGCGGCAACCTTCCGGTCTGGCCCACCTGCAACGGCCGCGCATGCGTGAGACGCCGATCGGTGGCAAGGCGACGCGCTGCCGGAGTCCATGCGAGCTCTCTGGTGGTGGTACCGAAGATTGGGGATGGGGGCAGATCCCGTCCCTCGACCCACGCGCGATCCTATGGCAAGTCTGGACGACGCCGATGTGGCGCAGCCGGATGTCGTGATGCCGTCGAAGCAGGACTGGACGCTCGCTTTCCCGCCGTTGCGACAACTGCCGGAGGAGATCTTCGCGCAGTTGCGCGAGGCCAGCCTTATCGTCGAGCTTCCGGAAGGCAGCCGGATTTTCGGCCCCGGTCAGGCGCCGGATTCCTTTCTGCTGCTGCTGGACGGGACCATCCGCGTGCAGCAGACGTCCGAGTCCGGCCGCGAGATCGTGCTCTACCGCGTCCAGGCAGGCGAAAGCTGCGCGCTGACCACGGCCTGCCTGATGGGTTACGAGGAATACCAGGCCGAGGGGATCGCGGAGACCCGGATCCGTGCCGTGGCGATCCCGCGCGCGCTGTTCGACCGGCTGATCGCCAACTCGCGCGAATTCCGACAGTTCGTCTTCACCGCGTTCAGCCGCCGCGTCACCAATCTCTTCCGCATCATCGAGGAAGTCGCGTTCGAGCGGATCGATGTGCGGCTCGCGCAGAAGCTTCTGGATCTCGCGGGGACAAAGCAGCAGATCGCTGCAACGCATCAGGAGCTCGCCAACGAGCTCGGCAGCGCACGCGAGGTCATCAGCCGGCAGCTCAATGAATTCGCGCGGCGCGGCTGGTTGCGAATGGCTCGCGGAATCGTCGAGATCACTGACAGACCGGCGCTTGTCCACCTGGCCCAGCATGGCTAGGAACCGGCGTCTCTTGGTGACTTAGTTACATACCCGCGCTGTGTCCCGCTCTATCGTCTGCATCATCGCAAGCCAAAGGGGAGCGCGACATGACACAGAACATTGGCAAGATCGACCGGCTGCTCAGGATCATCGTCGGACTGGCGATCCTCAGTCTGACGGTCGTAGGACCGCACACCCTGTGGGGCCTTCTGGGCCTGATCCCGCTCGGCACCGCACTGATCGGCTGGTGCCCGCCCTACGCGATGCTCGGCATCAATACATGCGGAACGAAATCCAATTCGATGTCTTAGACCGCGCAGGACGACAAACGCGCCGTGGGCGGCGATGCCGCTCCGGAGCCAAATCGTGGAGCAGCAGCCATGTCCTATCGAATCGATTCCTATCCAATCGATCTCCGCATGCAGCCGAAGGTGGCCGGATTTTTCGATCCTGACACCAGCACGATCAGCTACGTGGTGAAGGATCCGTCATCGCCGTCCTGCGCGATCGTCGATCCCGTCCTCGACATCGACTACGCGGCCGGCCGCATCAGCACCCGCTCCGCCGACATGCTGATCGACTACGTGAAGATCAACGGCCTCAGGCCGGAGTGGCTGATCGAAACGCATGCGCATGCCGACCATCTCTCTGCTGCGCCCTACATCCAGGACAAGCTCGGCGGCAAGATCGGCATCGGCGAGCATATCCTGACCGTGCAGGAGACCTTCGGCAAGGTCTTCAACGAGGGCACGGAGTTTCGTCGCGACGGCAGCCAGTTCGACCGGCTGTTCAAGGATGGCGACACCTATCAGGTGGGGCAGATGACGGCCTTCGTGATGCACACGCCCGGCCATACGCCGGCCTGTGCCACACATGTGATGGGCGATGCCGCTTTCGTCGGCGACACCTTGTTCATGCCGGACGGGGGAACGGCGCGGGCCGACTTTCCAGGCGGCAATGCGCGCACGCTGTACCGCTCGATCCGGAAGATCCTTGAGACGCTGCCGCGCGAGACCCGGCTGTTCATATGTCACGACTATGCCCCCGACGACCGCGCGGTGCGCTGGGAAACGACCGTCGGCGAGGAGCGGCTCCGCAACATCCACGCCCGAGACGGGATGACCGAGAACGAGTTCGTCGCGCTCCGCGAGGCCCGCGACAAGACGCTCGGCATGCCGCGCCTGATCATTCCATCGCTGCAGGTCAATATCCGCGCCGGACATCTGCCTCCGGCGGACGCGACGGGAAAGACATTCCTGAAGGTACCGATCAACGTACTTTGAGAACCACTCGCTTTGCTCACCCGATGCGGGTTTGTCCGCAAGTTCGCGGCGTCACGAAGATGTCAGTTGCCAACAGCGGTCGGTCTGCGCGACCAGTCCAGACTGGAGAAGATGATCCACGATGAGACGTGCTGAGCTCGAGATGCCCGCGATGACACGCCGCCTGATGGCGGCGCTGATTGCGCTCGTTTTGAGTCTGGCGCCTCTGCTCGGAACCTTCGAGGTAGCAACGGCCGACGCCGGCGCCGGTGTGCACCAATGGTCCCGAACGACCACCAGCGCGCCCAAGCCATGCAGGAAGGCCGTCATCCCGGGCATGATCAACACGTGTCCGTTTGCCGCGGCGGGTCTGACTGCCGTCCCCGCGAGCGACAGTGGGGCGGCACAGCCGGTTGCCGCGTCCCGGACGCTGTCCTGGCGCCCCTATGACGAGGCGCTGACGACGCAATGCGACGCGTCCTCGCCCTACCGTCCCCCCTGTCGCCACGCCTGATCCTTCCGTCGTCATCGGCTCGCGGGCCGCGTAACGTCGTGACTTGAGCGGACGAATATCCACCATCGATCGTGCGTCGTGCAGGTCGGCTTAAGGTGCCCATTGCCAGGCGCGCCTTGCGCCGGGTCGCGCAGCGCAACTGCCACCGCAACGCACGATCAGCGCGCGGGAGATCATCATGTCCATCCGTCATCTTGGCCGGCTCGCATGGCTGCTCGGCCTGCTCCATCTTGCGGCGACGACCGCTGTCGCGGGCGAATTGCGACCGCAGGCGAACGTCGACACGCGCCTGCTGGTCGGCGACGTCACGCGAGCAGACAGCGGCCCGGCCGCGGCATGGGCCGGACTGGATGTCAGGCTGGATGCAGGCTGGCACACCTATTGGCGCTCGCCCGGCGACGCCGGCGCGCCGCCCGAATTCGACTGGACCGGCTCGCGCAACGTCGCCGATGTCACCGTCGAATGGCCGGCACCGAGCCGCTTCAGCGAGCAGGATATCGACACGTTCGGCTATGCCGAGCACGTGCTGTTTCCGTTGCGCGTGCGGCTCGAGGATGGCGCGGCGCCCGCGCATCTCACGCTGAAAACCGTGCTGTTCGTCTGCTCGGTCATCTGCACCCAGCAGGAGGCCCATCTCGAGGCCGACATCCCCGCCGTGTCGCGCCGGCCGAACGATCAGGCGCTGATCGACGAATGGCGGCAGAGCGTCCCGCGCGCGAGCGCGCCCGGGCTTTCCATCACGGCGTTGCGCATCGATCGGCAACCAAAGCCGCACCTGCAGCTCGAGGCGCATGCGACGCCGCCACTGCACGCGCCCGACGTCTTCCTTGATGGGAACGACGCCGTGTCCGGCGGCCGTCCCCAGGTGAGCCCGATGTCGGACGGCGGCGTCCGGATCACCGTACCGGTGCAAGGCCTCGATCAGGCCGGTCCGGTGCAACGTCTGCGGGTCACCCTGGTCGATGGCGATCGATCGATCGAAGCCATGCTTCCGGTGGATGCCGATCAAGCTGCTCGCGCTTCTGCGGCCAAAGCAGCCACAGCGGCACCGCGTCCTTCGGCGGCATCGATCTGGGCCATGCTCGGCGTGGCCCTGCTCGGCGGCTTCATCCTCAACTTCATGCCATGCGTGTTTCCGGTGTTATCGTTGAAGCTCGTTTCGCTGGTCGATCACGATCCCGCACGCGCGCCCTCGCCGCGCCGGGCATTCCTGGCGACGGCGGCCGGCATCGTCGCCTCATTCGTGACCCTTGCCACCGTCCTCTCCGCGCTCAAGGCCGCGGGCGCCGAAGTCGGCTGGGGCCTGCAGTTTCAGCAGCCAGCTTTCCTCATCGCGATGATCATCGTGCTCGCCGCATTCGGTGCCAACCTGCTCGGCCTGTTCGAGATCGGCCTGCCGTGGTGGATCGCCGGCCGCCTTGGCAACGCCGCGAGCCACAGGACGATGGCAGGTCATGCCATCAACGGCTTCGTCATGACGCTGCTGGCCACGCCGTGCTCGGCGCCGTTCGTCGGCACCGCCGTTGCCTTTGCGCTGTCGCAGGCCGCGCCGCAGATCCTGCTGGTGTTCACCACGCTCGGGCTCGGCATGGCCGCGCCCTATCTGTGTCTGGCTGCAGCGCCAAGCCTTGCCGCACTCTTCCCGCGGCCCGGCCGCTGGATGCTGAAGCTGCGCGCCGTCGCAGCGGCCGCGATGGCGGCGACCGCGCTATGGCTGCTGACGGTGCTCGCCGACATCAGTGGCGCGGCGACTGCGGCCGTCCTCGCCGCTGCGCTGCTGGTCCCCACGCTGATCATGGCGGCGCTCCGTTTCCCGTTGCGGCGAACGATCGCTGGAGCCGGCCTCGCCGGCATGATCGGACTAACGCTGATCGCCGCCACCTCCATTAAGCAGCCGGATGGCGGAAGCCGACCGGCCGGAATCGCCTGGCAGCCGCTGGTGCCCGCCGAGATCGCGGCACAGGTGCGCGCCGGTCGCACGGTCTTCGTCGATGTCGGCGCCAGCTGGTGCGTCACCTGCAAGGTGAACGAGAAGCTCGTGCTCGACAGCACGGCCGTGCGCGGTCGCCTTGCGTCGGGTGTCGTTGCCGTCAGGGGCGACTGGACCTCCCCCAGCGATGCGATCGCGACCTATCTGCGATCCTTCGGCCGCTACGGCCTGCCGTTCAACGCCGTGTTCGGCCCGGGCGCTCCCGCCGGCATCGTGCTGCCCGAACTACTGACTCCACAGATCGTGCTCGACGCGATCGACACCGCCTCAACCACCCCTCATCAGGAGAACGACAAGACATGACCACGAAGACCTTCGCCGCATCGATCGCGACGCTGCTGCTGCTCGCCACGGCGATCCTGCCGATCCAGGCCCGCGCCGAGGACGACGACACCGACATTCTGAGCGAAGCGCGCATCCTGCACGATCCCGCCATCCCCGCTGTCGGAAACGCCGAGGGCGACATCACGATCGTCGAGTATTTCGACTATCAGTGCCCGTATTGCCGCAAGATCAGCCCGGAGCTCGCCAAGGTGGTTCGCGACGACGGTCACGTCCGGCTCGTCTTCAAGGATTGGCCGATCTTCGGCGGCGCCTCGATCTACGCGGCCCGCCTCACCCTGGCGGCGAGATATCAGGACAAGTTCGCCGAGGCGCACGAGGCGCTGATCTCGCTGCGCGAGAAGCTGTCGGAAGCCAAGGTCGATGCGGCGCTCAGCGGCGCCGGAATCGATCTGGCCCGCGCCAAGGCCGACCTCGCGGCCAAGCACGCCGACATCGACGCCGTGCTCGCGCGCAATCACGAGCAGGCCACGGGCCTCGGCTTCCGCGGCACGCCGGCCTTCATCATCGGCCATTTCCGTATCCCCGGCGTCCCCAATGCCCAGGCTTTCAAGCAGGCCATTGCGGATGCCCGCGCGGCTGCATCCGCCAAGTGAGCGGGCCCCTGGCGCTCGCCACGGACACGCCGCGCCCCCAAGGTGCGGCTCAGTGGAGGGTGCAAGGGTTAGGGTGATCTCGTTCCAGACGTCTGGGACAGCGAGGCTCCCTGATGCTTTCCGCGATGGAGCGAGGTCCTGATGCGGTCGGCCACCGCGGTCAGGCCGATCTCGGTATCAGTGAGGCGGTCGCCGCGGCCGCCGATCCCGCCGACATTCCCACTGCCCCAAATCGATGCTACCAAGCCCAGATCGCCTGCCCGATCCATGCCGAGGATGCATCGATGTTCGACCTCAACCAGCTGCGCTGCTTCGTCACCGTGGCCGAGGAGCTGCATTTCGGCCGCGCCGCGATCCGGCTCAACATGACGCAGCCGCCGCTGTCGCGGCAGATCCAGGTGCTGGAGCACATCATCGATGCGGTGCTGCTCGAGCGCACCAGCCGCTCGGTGAAGCTGACGCCGGCGGGCCGCAGCTTCCTGCCGGAGGCACGGCGCATCCTGAAGATGGCCGAGAGCGCCGCCCAGGTGGCGCAGCGCATTGCCAGCGGCAAGAGCGGCTCGCTCAAGATCGGCTTCACCGCGGCCGCGGCCTACAGCTTCCTGCCCGATCTGGTCGCCGCCTGCCGCAGCGAGCTTCCAGAAGCCGATCTGTCGCTGAAGGAGATGGTCTCCGGCGACCAGATCGAGGCGCTCGCCTCCGGCCAGATCGACGCCGGCCTGCTGCGGCCGCCGATCGCGCGCCCCGAATTCGCCACCCGCCGCGTCGTCGCCGAGCCGCTCTGCGCCGCGCTGCCGCGCCGCCATCGTCTCGCCTCCGCCGAGAGCGTGTCGATCCGTGATTTCGACGGCCAGAACTTCATCATGTATTCGCAGACCGAGGCGCGCTATTTCCACGATCTCCTGGTGTCGCAGTTCATGCGCGCCGAGGTGCTGCCGCGCTACGTGCAGCATCTGAGCCAGATCCATTCCATCCTGGCGATGGTGCGCGCCGGCCTCGGGCTTGCGATCGTGCCCGAAGCGGCCTCCAGCCTGAAGATCGCCGATGTCCGGCTGCGGCCGCTGAAGCTGCGCAATCCGACGCCGGCCGAGCTGTTCCTGGTCTGGCGGCGCGATCTCGACAATCCGCTGCTGCCGGCACTGGTCGATCTGGCCGGCAATCTCGCCGTCAAGCCGGTCGAGGATTGATACCCGATCCACATCAATCAATACCGTCATTGGCTTGGACCGGCATCGAACTTGGTCCTACGACATCGCCCGGGGAATGCGCGCCGGCGCCTGCCGCGCCCGTTCCCAAGGACATTCGTGAAGGACCCGCGCGATGAGCAAGATGACCCCGACGGAAATGGCTGCGAAGATCGGCAGCGGCCTGCTCTCCTTCCCCGTGACGCCGTTCAAGGCCGACTATTCGTTCGACGAGGCCACCTATCGCGCCAACATGGACTGGCTGTGCGGCTACGACGTCGCCGGCCTGTTCGCCGCCGGCGGCACCGGCGAGTTCTTCTCGCTGACGGCGGCCGAGGTGCCTGAAGTCGTGCGGGTCGCGGTCGAGGAGACCAAGGGCCGCGTGCCCGTGCTCGCCGGCACCGGCTATGGCACCGCGATCGCCCGCGAGATCGCCATCGGTGCCGAGAAGGCCGGCGCCGACGGCCTCCTGCTGCTGCCGCCCTATCTGATGCATGCCGAGCAGGACGGCCTCGCCGCCCATGTCGAGGCGATCTGCAAGTCGGTCAAGATCGGCGTCATCGTCTATAACCGCGACAACGCCATCCTGCAGCCGGATACGCTGGCGCGGCTGTGCGAGCGCTGCCCGAACCTGGTCGGCTACAAGGACGGCATCGGCGACATCGAGCTGATGACCCGGGTGTACAGCAAGATGGGCGACCGCCTGACCTATATCGGCGGCCTGCCGACGGCCGAGACCTTCGCTCTGCCCTATCTCGACATGGGCGTGACCACCTACTCCTCGGCGGTGTTCAACTTCGTGCCGGAATTCGCCACGAACTTCTATGCCGCAGTGCGCAAGCGCGACCACGCCACGATCCATGCCGGATTGAAGGATTTCATTTTGCCGCTGATCGCGATACGCAACCGCAAGAAGGGCTACGCGGTCTCGATCATCAAGGCCGGCATGAAGGTGATCGGCCGCGACTCCGGCCCGGTCCGCCTGCCGCTGACCGACCTCACCGAGGCCGAGATGGCCGAGCTGACCGCGCTGGTGAAGGCGCTGCCGGGCGCCGTGACGGCGCAGCAGGCGGCGGAGTGATTTCGCAGTCATTCCGGGGCAAGGCCGCAAGGCCTTGAACCCGGAATCTCGAAGTTGATGGAAAAGAAGCGGCGCAAGCCAATCTCTGGATTCCGGGTTCAGCCCTGACGGGCTGCCCCGGAATGACGGAGGTAAGAAGACGAGGAGGAGCACATGAGTCACGACGCCACCCGCGCGGACATCTCCGGGGCGCCGGTCGTCACCGGCATGGAGGTCATTCCGGTCGCAGGCCGTGACAGCATGCTGCTCAATCTCTCAGGCGCGCATGGGCCGTTCTTCACCCGCAACATCGTCATCCTGACCGACAATGCCGGCCACACCGGCGTCGGCGAGGTGCCGGGCGGCGAGAAGATCCGGCAGACCTTGGAAGATGCGAAGAGCCTGATCGTTGGCCAGAGCATCGGCGCCTGCAACACGATCCTCGCGACGATGCGCACCGCCTTCGCCGACCGCGACGCCGGGGGCCGCGGCAAGCAGACTTTTGATTTGCGCGTGATGATCCACGCCGTGACCGCAGTGGAATCGGCGCTGCTCGATCTCTTGGGTCAGCATCTCGGCCTGCCGGTGGCGGCGCTGCTCGGCGAAGGCCAGCAGCGCGCATCGGTCGAAGCGCTCGGCTATCTGTTCTTCATCGGCGACCGCCGCAAGACCGACCTGCCCTACGCCACCGGCGAGGGCGAGAAGGATGGCTGGTATACGCTGCGACATCAGGAGGCGATGACACCCGAGGCCGTGGTGCGGCTCGCCGAAGCGACGCATGAGGCTTATGGCTTCGCTGACTTCAAGCTGAAGGGCGGTGTGCTCGCGGGCGAAGCCGAGATCGAGGCGGTGACCGCGATCGCGAAACGCTTCCCGCAGGCGCGCGTCACGCTCGATCCCAACGGCGCGTGGTCGCTGGATGAGGCGATCCGCCTCTGCAAGGACATGCATGGCATCCTTGCCTATGCCGAGGATCCCTGCGGCGCCGAGGCCGGCTTCTCCGGCCGCGAGATCATGGCCGAATTCCGCCGCGCCACCGGCCTGCCGACCGCCACCAACATGATCGCCACGGACTGGCGGCAGCTCAGTCATGCGCTGCGCCTCGGCGCGGTCGACATTCCCCTGGCCGATCCCCATTTCTGGACCATGCAGGGCTCGGTGCGCGTCGCCCAGACCTGCCGCGACAATGGCCTGACCTGGGGTTCACACTCCAACAACCATTTCGACATTTCGCTGGCGATGTTCACCCATGTCGCGGCCGCCGCACCGGGCAAGGTCACAGCGATCGACACCCACTGGATCTGGCAGGACGGCCAGGCGCTGACCAGGCAGCCGCTGCAGATCAAGGCCGGCAAGATCGCGGTGCCCGAGCAACCCGGGCTCGGCATCGAGGTTGACCGCGACGCCATCGAAAAGGCTCATGCGCTGTACAAGAGCCACGGGCTCGGCGCACGCGACGACGCCGTCGCAATGCAGTATCTGATCCCCGGCTGGACCTTCGACGACAAGCGCCCCTGTCTCGTGCGATGACGGCGGCGATCGGTTAGATTGTCCGAGCAATCGCGCAAAGTCTGGAGAACAACATGAACGCGATCCTCAAGAATTTCATCGCCGGCGAATGGGTCGACGGCAGCGGGGTGACCCGCAACATCAACCCCTCGAACACCAACGACGTCGTCGGCGAATACGCCAAGGCCGACAAGGCGCAGACCGAAAAGGCGGTCGCCGCCGCCAAGGCCGCCTTCCCCGCCTGGTCGCGCTCGACCCCGCAGGAACGCTACGACGCGCTGAACAAGATCTCGGCGGAGATCCTGTCGCGCAAGGAAGAGCTCGGCCGCCTGCTCGCCCGCGAGGAAGGCAAGACCCTGCCGGAGGGCATCGGCGAGGTCGCCCGCGCCGGCCAGATCTTTGCGTTCTTTGCCGGCGAGGCGCTGCGCCTGACCGGCGAGAAGGGCGCCTCGATCCGTCCGGGTCTCGACGTCGAGATCACCCGCGAGGCCGTCGGCGTCGTCGGCATGATCACGCCCTGGAATTTCCCGATCGCGATCCCCGCCTGGAAGATCGCGCCCGCGCTCTGCTACGGCAACACGGTGGTGTTCAAGCCGGCCGAGCTGGTGCCCGGCTCCGCGCATGCGCTGTCCGAGATCATCGCCCGCTCCGGCCTTCCCGCCGGCGTGTTCAACCTCGTCGTCGGCTCCGGCTCGGTGGTCGGCCAGACCCTGCTCGAGCACCCGGACGTTGCCGCGATCTCGTTCACGGGCTCGGTCGGCACGGGCCGCAAGATCGCGCAGGCCTGCGTGCTGTCAACCCCGATGAAGAAATTTCAGCTCGAGATGGGCGGCAAGAACCCGCTGGTCGTGCTCGACGATGCCGACGTCAAGGTCGCGGTCGAAGCCGCCGCCAACGGCGCCTATTTCTCCACCGGCCAGCGCTGCACGGCCTCCTCGCGCCTGATCGTCACCGAGGGCATTCACGACAAGTTCGTTGAAGCGCTGACGGAACGTCTGAAGGGCCTCGTCGTCGACGACGCCGTCAAGCAGGGCACCCATATCGGCCCGGTGGTCGACGGCAATCAGCTCGAGCAGGACCAGCGCTATCTCAAGATCGGCCAGGACGAAGGCGCCAAGCTGACCTGGGGCGGCGAGCTTCTGAACCGCGAGACCCCCGGCTTCTATATGCAGCCGGCGCTGTTCACCGAAGCCACCAACACCATGCGCATCGCCCGCGAGGAGATCTTCGGACCGGTCGCCTGCGTCATCCGCGCCAAGAACTACGACGAGGCGCTGGCGATCGCCAACGACACCGAGTTCGGCCTCGCGGCGGGCGTCTGCACCACCAGCCTGAAATACGCCTCGCACTTCAAGCGCAACAGCGAGGCCGGCATGGTGATGGTCAACCTGCCGACCGCCGGCGTCGACTACCACGTCCCGTTCGGCGGCCGCAAAGGCTCGAGCTACGGCGCCCGCGAGCAGGGCTCCTACGCCCGCGAGTTCTACACCACGGTGAAGACGGCCTACACCTTCCCGGTGTGAGCCCTCATCATTGCGAGCGAATGAGATCGCGGCAGAGGCGGTCTGCTCCCTCTCCCCGTTCTTACGGGGAGAGGGCTGGGGTGAGGGGCAGCCGCACGGACAGTCTCCGCGGCGAGCCCCCCTCACCCGGATTGCTTCTCCGATGCAATCCGACCTCTCCCTGCGGGAGAGGTGAAGAGAGAGCTGTAGGGTGGGCAAAGGCGCGACAGCGCCGTGCCCACCGACAGTCGACCAAGACGAAAGACGGTGGGCACGCTTCGCTTTGCCCACCTTACGGAGCACAACGGAGCCAGCATGAACCAGCAGGTCGTGAACCAGGAGCCCCGCATCATCAAGCTCAACGCGCGCGACAATGTCGCGATCGTGGTGAACGATTTCGGCCTGCCTGCCGGCACCAGATTTCCCGACGGCCTGACGCTGAGGAGCTTCGTCCCGCAGGGCCACAAGACCGCACTGATCGACATCGCCGAGGGTGGGCCGATCGTCCGCTACGGCGAGATCATCGGCACTGCGAAGTCGCCGATCGGAGCCGGCGAATGGGTCGACGAGGCCCGCATCGATATGCCGGAGGCTCCTGCCCTCGACAAGCTGGAGATTTCGACCGCCGTCCCGGCGCCGCTGCCGCCGCTCGACGGCTACACCTTCGAAGGCTATCGCAACGCCGACGGCTCGGTCGGCACCCGCAACGTGCTCGGCATCTCGACCTCGGTCCAATGCGTCAAGGGTACGCTCGAATTCGCGATCAAGCGCATCAAGAGCGAGCTGCTGCCGAAGTACCCCAATGTCGATGACGTCGTCGCGCTCACCCACGCCTATGGCTGCGGCGTCGCGATCACGGCGCCAGATGCCGTGGTGCCGATCCGAACCCTGCAGAACCTCGCACTGAACCCGAATTTTGGCGGCGAGATCCTGGTCGTCGGCCTCGGCTGCGAGAAGCTCGCGCCGGAGCGGCTGCTGCCGGAAGGCACGGAAGACTCGATCGTGCGCATGCAGGACGAAGCCTTCGACGGCTTCGGCGCCATCGTGGACGCCATCATGATCCAGGCCGACCGTCGCCTCGCCGAGCTCAACAAGCGCAAGCGCGAGACCTGCCCGGCGTCCGATCTGGTGATCGGCCTGCAATGCGGCGGCAGCGACGCGTTCTCCGGCGTGACCGCCAATCCCGCCGTCGGCTTCGCCGCGGACCTGCTGGTGCGCGCCGGCGCGACCGTGATGTTCTCGGAAGTCACGGAAGTCCGCGATGCCATCCAGCTGCTCACCCGCCGCGCCATCAACGAGGAGGTCGGCCGCGCGCTGATCCGCGAGATGGACTGGTACGACGCGTATCTGGCGCGCGGCGGCGCCGATCGCAGCGCCAACACGACGCCCGGCAACAAGAAGGGCGGGCTCGCCAACATCGTCGAGAAGTCGCTCGGCTCGATCGTGAAGTCCGGCTCCGGCCCCATCCATGGCGTGCTGGCTCCGGGCGAGAAGGCCAAGCAGAAGGGCATGCTGTTCGCGGCGACGCCGGCGAGCGACTTCATCTGCGGCACCTTGCAGCTCGCCTCCGGCATGACCCTCCAGGTCTTCACCACCGGCCGCGGCACGCCTTACGGCCTTGCCGCCGCCCCAGTCATCAAGGTCGCGACCCGCAGCGAGCTCGCGCGGCGCTGGAAAGACCTCATCGACTTCGATGCCGGCCGCATCGCCACCGGCGAGATGACCATCGAGGAGACCGGCTGGGAGCTGTTCAAGCTGATCCTCGACGTCGCCTCCGGCCGCACCAAGCCATGGTCGGACCGCTGGGGCATCCACAACGATCTGACGCTGTTCAATCCGGCTCCGGTGACCTGAGGGAGCAACATCGCTCATCCTGATATGGCGATGATTTCGCTCAGACCTGTCCCCGTCATTGCGAGCAGAGTGTTTAGCCCGGAGACATAGCTTACACCTGTTCGGGGACATGGTTGACACTTTTGGGGTCACGCAAATCGATCGC